>JALSKD010000183.1 GCA_026989015.1 Gammaproteobacteria bacterium | reverse complement strand
CGCCTCGGCCTGGAAATAGCGGTCGCTGGAGCCCTTCTGCATTGCACCGAGGGAACCCATGCCGCGGTAGGACTTGTAGGAACGCCCCTGGAACAGCTCGACCTCTCCAGGCGCTTCTTCGGTGCCGGCAAACATGCTGCCGATCATCACCGTATGGGCACCGGCCACCAGCGCCTTGGAAACATCGCCGGAGAAACGGATGCCGCCATCGGCAATGCAGGGTATGCCGGTATCCTTCAGTGCCAGCGCCACATTGCTGATGGCCGTGATCTGCGGCACGCCAACACCGGCCACGATGCGTGTGGTGCAGATGGAGCCTGGGCCGATCCCGACCTTGACCGCATCGGCGCCGGCGTCGACCAGATCACGCGCCGCGTGAGCAGTGGCGATATTGCCGCCAATGACCTGCACCTGCGGGAAATTCTTCTTGACCCAGGCCACGCGTTCGATGACGCCACGCGAATGCCCGTGGGCGGTATCAACCACGATGACATCCACATCGGCATTGACCAGCGCCTCGACGCGCTCCTCGGTGTCCGCTCCGGTACCGACAGCCGCGCCCACACGAAGACGGCCCAGATCGTCCTTGCAGGCCAGCGGATACACCTGAGACTTGGTGATGTCCTTGACCGTGATCATGCCCTTGAGGTTGAAGGCGTCGTCCACCACCAGCACCCGTTCGATGCGGTGCTTGTGCAACAAGGCCAGCACCTCGTCCTTGGAAGCCCCTTCCTTGACGGTGACCAGCTTCTCCTTCGGCGTCATCACCGAAGACACCGGCTGGTTAAGGTTCTTCTCGAAGCGCAGATCACGCTTGGTCACTATGCCCACCAGACCCTCGGGGCCAACGACCGGGAGACCGGAGATCTGGTTTTCCTCGGTGGAGGCGATGACATCGCGAATAATGGTATCCGGCGTGATGGTGATCGGATCCTTGATCACGCCGCTTTCGAATTTCTTGACCTTGGCCACCTGCGCCGCCTGTTCGGACGGGTTCAGGTTCTTGTGCACGATACCCAGCCCGCCTTCCTGGGCGATGGCAATGGCCAGGCGCGCCTCGGTCACCGTATCCATGGCCGCCGAAACCAGCGGTATGTTGAGTTCGATCTCCTGCGTCAGGCGCGTCTTCAGTTCCACCTCGTTGGGCAATACATCCGACTTGGCGGGTACCAGCAACACATCATCAAAGGTGAGGGCTTCCTGACTGATTCGCATGGAGATCTCCGGGTAGGTTCAAAGCGCGATTATAAGGGATTGACCGGAACACGGTAAACCGGATAATGAGCCGGATAATCAGAATCCGGGAGCGCTCCCAACCGCGGGAACGACTGCCGATGACAACAGCAACCATCCATCAGAGGAGTCAACATGTACCGTAAAGCACTGGCCGGTCTGGCCTTGGGTTTCATCCTGTCCACCCCCGCGTTCGCCTCCGCCGAGAAGGCCATCGAAAACGCCGAGTCGGCCCGCCAGGCCGCCATCCAAGTGGGTTACGAATGGCGCGACACCGCCAAGCTGATCAAGAAAGCGAAGGAACTGGCCAGGGCCGGCAAGGAACAGCAGGCCGTCGATCTGGCGAAGAAGGCGGAAAAGCAAAGCCTGGACGCCGTTGCCCAGTATCAGAGCGAGAAACAGCGCTTCAGCCGTTGATCCAGCGCGGAATCGCCCACAAAAAAACCGCCATTCGGCGGTTTTTTTGTGGGCGGCACCCCGCATGGGGATGCCACCTTGGGTCATCGGACTTCAGCCGCGACGACGGCGTGCCGCCACGCCACCGAGCAAACCGATCAGACCGAGGGACATCAGCGCCAGTGAGGACGGCTCCGGAACGCTGGTCGGCGGAACCGGGGTATAGCCATCGATGGCGTCGTTGCCGCAGGACATGGTCCAGTGCGCGCTCAGCGAGTACAGGTCGGAACCCGCGCCCAGCAGATCGTTGAGGTCAACCGATACGGTACGGTAGTAGCTCAGTTCACCACCGACAACCGCCGAACCGACACCGTTGCTCAGCAGATCGGCAACCTTGTCGCCATTCTCCATCGCAAACGGGCTGGACTCGGAACTGAAATAGATGTCATTGTTCCAGGTGACATTACCGTACACGCCCGCGTCATCGGTGCCCGAGTATTCATTGTTGTAGCTTTGGGTGAACAGACCGAAATCGATGGCGAATTCCTCGCCGCCGTTGAGCACCAGCTGGATGTCACCGCCGTAGTAGTCACGGCTTCCGTGGGTGATCATGTTGTCTTCGATATCGAATCCGGTCTGCAGGCCGATGGACAGGATGCTGCCGTCGAGCTTGTAGTAGAGGAATTCGGCATCGAAAGCCTGACCGCCCCAACCCGGATTGACATAGCCATTGGACTTGTGGCCATCGTCATCGGCGAACTGGGTCCAGCCATTGGCCGACCACATCGGCAATTCACCGTTCTTGATCAGTCCGGCGGTGGCGCTGCCTGCGAACAGAAGAGCCGACAGAGAAGTGTAGAGTACTGCTTTTTTCATGATTGCTTCCTTTGTTGCAAATAGTGTGCGATTGGGATTATGCACCTACCGTGCCAATAAAAATATCTGACTTCATCACACTATGTTGAATTGCTTTTTGGATGCCTGCTTGCGCTTTTGTCATGAATAGATTACAACTCCGCCCCCCTGCTGTCAGGAAAAGTTGACACCCATGCCCCCCTCCCCTACCGACGACGCCATCTGGTCCGTATCCGCCCTCAATTTCGAAATCCGCAGCCTGCTCGAACAGGGCGTCGGACGCATCTGGCTGGAGGGCGAGATCTCCAATTTCGCCGCGCCGTCTTCGGGTCACTGGTACTTCTCGCTGAAGGATGACCGGGCCCAGCTGCGCGCCGCCATGTTCCGCAACCGCAACAGCCGCATCGGTTTCCGCCCGCGCAACGGGCAGCAGGTGCTGATTCGCGCCCAGGTCACCCTCTATGAAGCGCGCGGCGATTTCCAGGTGATCGTGGAACACATGGAAGAAGCCGGCGTTGGCCGGTTGATGCGTGAATACGAAGCACTCAAGAAACGGCTGTCCGCCGAAGGTCTGTTCGACGAATCGCGCAAGCGACCGGTACCGCGTTCGGCTCAACGCATCGGCATCGTGACCTCCCCCAGCGGAGCCGCAATCCGCGACGCCCTGTCGGTGATCCGCCGCCGTTGGCCGCTGGCACAGGTCACCCTTTACCCGGCCCCGGTACAGGGCGAACAGGCCGCACCGGAAATTGCCCGTGCCCTGCTGCGTGCCAACCGCCATGCCGCATGCCAGGTGCTGCTGCTGATCCGCGGTGGCGGCTCGCTGGAAGACCTGTGGTGTTTCAACGACGAAGCCCTGGCCCGGGTGATCGCCGACAGCCGGATCCCGGTGGTCAGTGGCGTGGGCCATGAAATCGATTTCACCATCGCCGATTTCGCCGCCGACCTGCGCGCACCCACACCTTCGGTGGCGGCGGAGACCGTGACCGCGGACCAGCACGAAGTCATGAGCCGCATCGACCAGTGGTTGTCGCGCATGCAGCAGACGCAACTGGAACGCCTTCAGCGGCTGAATCACCGCCTGCAGCAACTGACCCGCCGCCTAGCGGCGCAGCATCCTCAGCGGCAACTGGAAGCCATGCGCCGCCAACTGCACCTGGCCACCGGCAGCCTGCAACGGGCCATGAACCACCGGCTGCGGCTGCAGCAGGATCGGATGCGTTTCCTTCATCAGGGCCTGCGACACCAGCAACCCCTGCGGCTGATCGAACGGCAGCGTGGCGTCAGCGAACACCTGCAGCGGCGTCTGCTGGAGCGCATGCGGCAGCGTATCGAACGCAACCGCCAACGCCTGCAACTGATGGCACGGGGATTGGACGGCCTGAGCCCGCTGAAGACCCTGGGGCGTGGATTTGCCGCGGTCGAGAAAGACGGCGAGCTGATCCACAGCGCCCAGTCACTGGCTAGCGGAGATACGGTCCGGCTGCGCTTCAGCGACGGTCAGCGCAAGGCGCGGATCAACGACTGACAATCAGTCGGTCAGTCGCTGCAGGCGGTAACGCAGCCGACGCAAGCCAAACTCGCTTTCCAGCGTCAACTCCAGTTTGTCCTGCAAGGGCAGTTCCAGCAGCGGCCCCGGCGGCAGGGTTTTCACCTCTTTGACGGTTGCCCGGTAACGGCCATCCTCGACACGGGCCTGTGCGTTTTGCCGCTTGCCCAGTTCACGGGCGATGCGCGGCGAAGCCTCGAGCCACAGAGCGCCCTGTTGATGATCGGTCGTGCAGCGGTACATCACCGCCAGGTAATTGCCGGGGTATTTCAGCTCCGGCTGGAGGATCACGCGCGTACCCGCCTCGCCCTGTTCGACCCGGCCCCGCATCGGAAAGGACCGGTAGCGCAGATGGGGCATGTCGAAGGTCTGGCCACTGCGGCTCACGAACACGCCTTCATTGAGGGCGCAGGTGAACACGCCCTCGGGGCGCGAGACCGGTTCGACATCCGGCATCAGCTCGGCGCGACCACTGCCACGCAGGAAACGGCCGTTTTCAATGCGGAATTCCAGTGCAGTGCGCCAGCGCACTACAATGCCACCGGCCAGGTTCTCCATGCCGAATTCCAGTTGATCGCGCCCGTCGATCTCAAGAAGCCAGCGTCCGTCGCTGCCGTTTTCCGCTGCATAGAGTGGCAACGGCATGATGATCAGTATCAATACAAGCAATGCTCGGCCGGACAGCACACGGAGATAGAATGGCCTGATCATCTTTTTTGATGGAGTCATAAGCTCTATTTCTGTCCCAAACGGGTATAATACGCGACAAAACAACCGGCCCGCCAACCGCCGAAGGCCGGCGCAATCAACACTCAGGAGTCAACCATGAGCACCCACACCGTCACCATTACCGACAACCGAAGCGGAAAACAGGCGGAATTCGATATCATCGACCCGACCATCGGCTCTCCGGCCATCGACATCCGCACGCTGCACGGCCAGCTCGGACTGTTCACCTACGACCCCGGTTTCCAGGCCACCGCCAGCTGCAAGAGCGACATCACCTACATCGACGGTGACCAGGGCATACTGCTCTACCGCGGCTACCCGATCGAGCAGCTGGCGGAACAGAGCAACTACCTGGAAACCAGCTTTCTGCTGATGTACGGCCACCTGCCCGATCCCGGCGAATACGATGAATTCGTCAATATCATCAAGCGGCACACCATGGTGCATGAAGGGGTCAAGCAGTTCTTCAACGGTTTCCAGCACGACGCCCATCCGATGGCGATCATGGTCGGCGTGGTTGGTGCCCTTTCCGCCTTCTATCACGATTCGCTGGATGTCACCAACCCGCGGCACCGCGAAATCTCGGCACACCGGCTGCTGGCCAAGATGCCGACCATCGCCGCCTATTCGCACCGCCGCGCCCACGGCCTGCCGCTGCCCTACCCGCGCAATGACCTCGATTTCATCGAGAACTTCATGTACATGATGTTCAGCGTGCCCACCGAGGAGTACCAGATCAACCCGGTGGCGGTACGCGCGATGCGCAAGATCTTCATTCTGCATGCCGACCACGAGCAGAACGCCAGCACCTCGACGGTGCGTCTGGCGTCCAGCTCGGGGGCCAACCCCTTTGCCTGCATCTCCGCCGGCATCGCCTCGCTGTGGGGACCGGCTCACGGTGGCGCCAACGAGGCGGTGATCCGCATGCTGGAAGAGATCAAGGACCCGTCGGAGATTCCCAAATACATCGCCCGGGCCAAGGACAAGAACGATCCCTATCGGCTGATGGGCTTCGGTCACCGCATCTACAAGAACTACGATCCGCGGGCCAAGATCATCCGCGAAGCCTGCAATGACCTGCTGGAGGTGCTCGACAGCTCCAACCAGCCGCTGTTCGAAACCGCTCGCGAGCTGGAACGCATTGCACTGGAGGACGAATACTTCCTCGAACGCAACCTCTACCCGAATGTGGACTTCTATTCGGGCATCATCCTCAAGGCGCTGGACATACCGCTCAACATGTTCACGGTGATCTTCGCCATGGCACGCACCGCCGGCTGGATCTCGCAGTGGCTGGAGATGATGGAAGACAAGGAGCAGCGCATCGGCCGACCCCGGCAGATCTACACCGGAGCCACCCAGCGCGACTATGTGCCGCTGTCGCAGCGGCGCTGAACGCCACGGCCCCGCGCAATAACGGCGAGGCCCGCGTGCCAGTGCGGGCCTCGCCTTTTCCGCGCCTGGTCAATGCGACATGAAGACCGGCACGATCATGCTCGACAACAGGGTTCGCGTCACGCCGCCGAAGATCTTCTGTTTCAGGCTCGGGGTGCCGTAGCCGCCCATCACCAGCAGATCGGCATCGTTTTCGGCGATCCGGTTGAGGATGACCGTCGGCACATCAAAGCTGCCGGTGTGGGTGCGCAGGGTGCGGGCCTCGATTCCGTGGCGGCCCAGGTGCTCCGCCATGCCCTCGCAGAGCAGTTCGCCGCGCTGTGTTTTGGGCTTGCCTTCCTGCACCACCAGCAGCACCACATCCGGAATCCGTTTGAGCAGAGGAATCGCATCATGCACCGCCCGCGTGGCCGACGGGGTACCGTCCCAGGCAATGAAGGCCCGTTCGCAGGGACTGCGGTGGGTACCGATATAGGGGATGAACAGGATCGGGCGGCCACTGAGCAGGATCGCCTGTTCCGCCACCCTTTCCATCAGTTCCAGGTTGCGGCTTTTCGGATTGGCCTGCCGCAGCAGCGCCAGATCGTAGTTGCGCGCGCACTGGGCCAACCGGCGTGAGGCTTCCGCAGCGTCACCGTCGATGACCAGGGAATCGGCCTCCACGCCCGCTTCCGCCGCCTGCTGCAGAAAGGCCTGTGCCCGCAGCTCCGCCGCTTCCTTCGCCATGCCGGAGCGCGTGCGCGCATCCTTTATCTTCAGGTGTTTCGGAATCGAGGCGCTGAGGCTGACGCCGGTGATGCGGGCGCCGTGCTGCCCGGCCAGACGCAAGCCCGTGCGCACGCGCTGCGCATTGGAGGCGCCGTCATCGAGGTAGAGTAGGATATCTTTGTAGGCCATGAATCACTCCGCTGGATCGAATCCGGCCAGTATAGAGGATCCTCCGGCGCGGACTTAGACCGGATACGATTGATTATTAGAATTTTCTAATATAAGATTTCGGTACACCAACCCTATACCACTGGAGAACCACCATGAGCATCGAACGCATCGTACTGGCCTTTGCCGGCGCCGTGATTCTGATCAGCCTGGCACTGGCCGTCTATGTCAACCAGAACTGGCTGTGGCTGACCGCCTTCGTCGGCGCCAACCTGCTGCAGTCCGCCTTCACCGGCTTCTGCCCGCTGGCCAACATCCTCAAGGCCATGGGCAAGAAATCCGGCTCCGCCTTCGGCTGAGCCTGCCGTTTCAGCGCTGTCTGAAGCCCGCCCCGCGCGGGCTTTTTTGCGCCCAGCGGCTACAATCGGGAACTGACGGCGCGTTCCCGACTCAGAACCCACAACCCAGGCAGGACCCCTCATGTTCGACGCACAGACTTCCGGCGGCAGCCCCGCACAGGCGCAGATCGACCGCGCACTGCAACAGATCGAATCCATCATCGTTGGCAAGCCGCGCCAGGTGCGTCTGGCACTGTGCTGCCTGTTGGCAGGCGGCCACCTGCTGATCGAGGACCTGCCCGGCGTCGGCAAGACCACCCTCGCCCACGCCATGGCCGGCGTCTTTGGCCTTGACTTCAGCCGCATCCAGTTCACCAGTGACCTGTTACCGGCGGACATCCTCGGCGTCTCCATCTTTGACCCGGCGACCCAGCGCTTCAGCTTTCACCCCGGCCCCATCTTCGCCCATTGCGTGCTCGCCGATGAAATGAACCGGGCCACCCCCAAGACCCAGAGCGCGCTGCTGGAAGCGATGGAGGAACAGCAGGTCACCGTGGACGGCACCACCTACCCGCTGAAACAGCCGTTCTTCGTCATCGGCACGCAAAATCCGCTGGACCAGTCGGGCACCTTCCCGTTGCCGGAGTCCCAGCTCGACCGCTTCATGATGCGCCTCAGCCTGGGCTATCCGGACCCGGAAGCCGAGCGCCGGCTGCTCAAGGGCGACAGCGGCGCACGCCGGCTCGACGGGCTCAAACCGGTAATGGACATACCGGATCTGCTCGACCTTCAGCGCCAGGCGGAAGGCATCCACGCCTCCGACGCGCTGCTCGATTACCTGCAGGCACTGGTGGCCGCCACCCGCGACCGTCAACGCTTTCTCTACGGCCTGTCGCCGCGCGCCGCGCTTTCGTTGCTCTCGGCGGCACGCGCCTGGGCAATGATGCAGGGCCGCGGTCAGGTCGAACCCGCCGACCTGCAGGCGGTCCTGCCCGCCGTTGCCAGCCACCGTCTGGTCGCCCTCGAGGAACGCCGCCAGGGCAGTGAATCCCTGGTCGGCGAGTTGCTCGAACAGGTCTCCATTCCCTGACCCGGCCGACCGATGGCCCTGCTCAGCCGCCTGCTGATCTCGCCCTTGCGGCGGCGTTTCGACCGCTGGATCGCCGAGCGCCACCCGCGCAGCCGAAATCGCATCGTGCTGGATCAGCGGCACCTGTACATCCTGCCGACCCGTTTTGGCTACCTGTTCGCGATGATGCTGGTGGCGCTGCTGCTGGCATCGATCAATTACCAGAACAGCATGGCCTATGTCATGACCTTTACACTCACCGCCATCGGCATCCTCAGCCTGTGGCAGACCCACCGCAATCTGCTGGGCCTGCAGATCGAACCGGAGCGACCACCCGCCGTGTTCGCCGGCGAACCCCTGCCCCTGCCTCTGACGCTGCACAACCCCGGCAGCCAGCCCCGCTACGCGGTGGGTTTCCAGTATGGCCAGCAGCCCCCGGTCTATTGCCGGCTCGACCCGGACACCGCCGCACGCATCACCCTGCCCCTGCCCACCAGCCGGCGCGGCCGCTTCCGGCCGCGGGGCATCATCGTCTTCACCCGTTATCCCACCGGCCTGTTCCACGCCTGGAGCTGGCTGCGGCTCGACACCGAGCTGTGGGTCTACCCGCAACCGCGCAGCGACCGGCGATTGATCGAAACCCTGATCGACGACACGGAAGGCCCCGGTGTGCGCGACAGCATCGATGGCGACGATTTTGCCGGTCTGCGCGAGCATCAGCCGGGTGAATCGCTGCGTCACATCTCCTGGAAGGCCTATGCCCAGGGTCGCGGCATGCTGACCAAGACCTTCCAGGGCCACGCGGCCCCGGCCTTGTGGATCGACTACCGAGACATGGACGCTCCCTCCCTCGAAGGGCGGCTGTCCCAGATGGCCGGGCTGGTGCTGGCCGCCGAACAGGCGGGCCGGCGCTATGGCCTGCGCCTGCCGGATCGCGAACTGGAACAGGATCTCGGTCCGGCCCACCGCGAGCACTGCCTGCGCGCATTGGCCGAATTCCAGCAACCCGACGCCGGCGGCGAATTGCCCTTGCCCGACGAGGACGCGGGATGACCCCCCTGCCCTACGGACGCATCGCCGAGGAGCCCGCGAGCCGCAGCGCCCTGTTTTCCGTGGCGTTCGGCTTCCTGTTCACGCTGGCCCCGCATTTCGCTCATCTGCCGCTGTGGGTCAGCCTGTTCAGCCTGTTCGCCGTAGGCTGGCGCGTGGCGCAAGAGCTGGACCGGGTACCGGCACTGCCGCGCTGGGTGCTGGTTCCGCTGGTACTTGTCGGCGGCATCGGCGTGTTCGCCCAGTATTGGACGATCACCGGGCGCGACCCCGGCCTGGCGCTGCTGACGGTCATGGCCTCCTTCAAGTTTCTTGAAAGCCGCAGCCACCGCGACATACTGATCCTGATCTTTCTCTGCTACTTCCTGCTCGCCACCCATTTCCTGTTTGGCCAGAGCATCGCCATTGCGGTGTACATGCTGGTCGATCTGGCGGTCATCACCAGTGCGCTGATCGCCATCAATCAGCGCGACGACCGCCTGCCCTGGAGCAACCGGTTCAGGCTGGCCGCGCGCATGATCGCGCTGGCATTGCCGATCATGGCATTGCTCTTCGTTCTGGTGCCACGGGTGCCCGGCCCGCTGTGGGGGCTCACCAAGGAACAGCGCGGCGGTGTCACCGGACTCAGCGAGCGCATGCGGCCGGGCGACATCAGCAGTCTGATCCAGAGCAACGAAGTGGCCTTCAGGGTGGACTTCGACGGCCCGATTCCGCCTCAGAGCAAACTCTACTGGCGGGGACCGGTGATGGTGCGCTACAACGGCATCGAGTGGACACAGGCGAAGCATTTCGCGCTGCGCGAGCTGGACCTGGAAGCCCTCGGCGAACCGGTCAGCTACACCATGACGCTGGAACCTCACGGCAAAAACTGGCTGTTGGGGCTGGATGTGCCGGTATCGATACCACAGACGCCGGAAAGCTACCTCAGCTCGGAATACCAGCTGACCGCCGAACACGCCGTCAATGACCTGACCCGCTATCCGGTACGCTCGGTACTCGACTACCGTCTGGGCGTCAATGAATCCTTCGACTACCTGCTGCTCGCCAGCCAGTTCCCCAACAACCGCAATCCGCGCACCATCGCCCTCGGCCAGCGCTGGGCCCGGGAATACGACGACCCCTGGCAGATCGTCCAGCGCGGGTTGCGCCTGTTCCGCGAACAACCCTTCGTCTATACCCTCAACCCGCCGCTGCTGGGCGAGAACAACAGCGATGACTTTCTGTTCAAGACGCGCAAGGGCTTCTGCGAAAACTACGCCGGCAGCTACGCCCTGCTGATGCGCGCCGCGGGCATCCCCGCGCGCATCGTCACCGGCTACCAGGGCGGCGAGGTCAACAGTGTCGGCAACTACCTCATCGTGCGCCAGTCCGACGCCCACGCCTGGGTCGAGGTATGGATCGAAAACCGCGGCTGGATACGCATCGACCCCACCGCCGCGGTCTCGCCCGACCGCATCGAAGGCGGACTGGATCAGGCGCTGGAAGGCGGCGAAGCCCTGTTCCGCATCGGCCGCCGCAACCCGCTACTGTCGCAACTGCTGTTCCGCTGGGACAGCCTGCAATACGGCTGGAACAAATGGATCCTGCAGTACAACCGGGACCGCCAGATGAGCCTGATGCGGCGCCTCGGGCTGGGCATCAAGGGCTGGGGCGACCTGATCCTCACCCTGGTCGCCGCGCTCAGCCTGCTGGTGGGGCTGTACATCGCCATTGCTCTCTGGCGGAGCCGGCCACCCGCCCGATCACCCGAAGACCGGGCGCTGAAACAGTTGCAAAAACGGCTCGCCAGGGCCGGCTACCCGCGGCAGCCCCACGAAGACCTGCGCGACTACCTCAAGCGCCTGCGGCGTGCCGGCCTTGCCGACGCTGAACTCACCCGCCTGCTCGAAGCTTTCCAGCGCCTGCGCTATGCACCCGGCGCTCCCGACCGAAAACACATCCAACAGCTGATCCGTCGCAGCCGGCGGTGGCGTCCGACGCAACAACAATGACCTGAATCATCCGGCCCGATAGGTCGACACCTGCACACTCGATACCCTGAGCAGCAATCGGCAGCAGCATGCTCCCCGTACCACAGGTCACTTAGAGAACCGGGCTATTGGCAACCCTCGCACAACCAAGGTAAACGTCGAGCTGGGTGCAGAGACCGCCACTGTGGAGACAGCAAATCATATAAACGGGGATTGCTGTACACGCTTTTTATTAACCCGGCAAGTATCTACATCGTGTTCAGCCCGCTCGCGCTTGTTCGCGGCAAGGCATCGGCCGGAACTCCGGTTGCCCGCTCGGCCCACCGACAAATCGGCAGCAAAAAAGCACAAAGAATCGATGACATTGGAAGTGAGACAGAATTTTACCTGTCAACCCTTGGACTTTAGCCCTTAAGCAGTGATCACCTCACACTGATCGCAATGTATAGACATAGGCATCGACCGTGCTTCCGTCTTCGACCTGGACTTTAGCCAGCACGCGCTTATAAGCATCGCTCTCAAACTGATCAAGGGCGGCCCAATGAGCCGAAAGGTTATCCGAAATAAAAAGAAACCCTTTGACTTCACCGCCGTCTTCATTGAGGACGATGCCAGGATAGCCCAGCTCTGCACCCCAGCCTTCATTGCGTAGAGTTCCGGTTATTGTGGCGGCTTTCCAAGACCCTCCAATTGCCGTAAGCACATGTTCATTTGGCCGACCAGGGCCTAGAGTTCCGTAGACAAATAGTCGTTCTCTCATTTTATCTCTCCGCACAGCCGACGGTGAGTTGAACGGCTTCCATCCACTGTCCCCAGGACTGAGGCGGAGGACGGATTGTCCGTTCCAGCGGCTTGATAGACGGAGCCGCACCGTCTCTTGAGCCTATTTTTTATCATTTTTTTCTCTTCGCATGATGAGGCCGACTACTCAATCGCTGTCTGGATGGCGTTCATGTTGTTCGCAAGCCATCTGCTCCGATCGGAATCGCTGTTGGCCGCTCAGCTACACGATATATCGGCGCCATGGGAGGTACAGATTGAACAGTATAATGGAGTGCGCGTAGGCGATATTGTCCTTGAAAACACGGAAAGCCATCCGTTTATGTCGGGTTCTTTCGGATTTGTGTGTATTGCAGTGGCCGTTGATACTGAGCATGGCAAATCCCCCGATACCGTTCAAGCGGAAGGGTTTCTGGCTTTTCAGCCAGATATTTGCCTTTCTGTCACGGTGCGAACGGCGGTCATCCTTGTTCATGCCGTAACCTTTTCTGAAAAATAGCCTTACCATCACAACAGTATTGCCGCTGGCAACAACTCCGGCATATACTCGCGTTCATCTTATGCCGAAGGGTATCGGCCATGGCCCGAAAAATGCTGCGCTTAGGAGAATTCCGCATCGATCTGGAACGGCGTCTGCTTTACCGGGGTACGCAGCTGCTGGAGCCGGAGCCGAAAGAGTTCGGTTTGCTGAGTGTGCTAATCGAGGCCCACCCGAGCACCCTGAGCCGGAGTGACCTGATCGACCGCTTGTGGCCCCGCCAGGAAATTGGGGACAGTGCTTTGGCCCAACTGATCCGGCGCACTCGCCGCCTGCTGGGCGATGATGCGCAGGCCCCACGATACATCCGAACCGTCCACGGCGTGGGATTGCGGCTGATACCGACACCCGAGCCCGAATCCTCAGCAGAATCCGCGCCGCCGAGGGTTGCTTTGCTACTATCTACCCGGCAGGACTACCTGGCCGATGCCCCCTGGATGTGCATAGACTTGCCCGGACTGCTGATCCAGCGTCTGGAAACGCGTACGGAACTGCACATTCAGTTCATACCCGGCACAGAGGCGGACCAGTCGTTCGATGCCCGGTCGCTGATGCACAAACATGTCTGTCAGGCTCTGCTGCAACTGAGTCTGTTACCGGACAGGCTGCCCCGCAGGCTGCGTTTCAGCCTTTTTTCCGCAGATCCTGATGAAAGCAATGAAGAAACCACCCTGGAGGCTTCCAGTCTGCTCGAACTGATCGACAAGCTGGCGACTCACCTGCAGGAACGTCTTTGCCAGAATGCCGCCACTGGCAAGTCGCTCGCAAATTTTCCAGGCCATTCACATGATGAGTTGTCCGACAAGGCTTACCGAAATGGTCTTCAACTGTTGGACAAGGGGCGCTCTCGCGAGGCTGAGCACCGATTTCGGGATGCCCTGCGTTACGATGACGGCTTCCAGTGGGCCCGGGTGTACCTCGCCAAAAGCCTGATCATGCAGGATTTGCTGGATGAGGCGATCACGCTCATCGAAACGCTGCAGTCCACCCCGAATCAGGATCCGCGTTTTCGTTTTGAGGTGGATTCCCTGATGGGCCAGTATCACTTTTCACGCGGAGATTACCGATCTTCTGCCCGTCAACACGGGGCGCTGATGGAAGCCCCCCTCTGCCGCGACGATCCGGTGCTGTTTGCACACCAGTGTATCAACAAAGGTACCGCTGAACGGGCTCTTGGCAATCTCGATGAAGCCCGCCGGGTCATGCAGCAGGCCCTGCGGGCGAGCCGCGACGCCGGCTACCTCAAGGGGGAAGGCATGGTCCTGCACAACCTGGGCAATATCCAACAACACAGTGTTGATCGCTGCCTGGACTATCTTGAACAGGCCGAACTGATCTTCGCGCGGCTCGACTACGAACACCACCAGGCGATATCCAATTTCCAGATCGGTACACTGCTCCGTGAAAAAGGGGAGCTGGACCGCGCCCGGGAGCACTTTCTATATGCCCAGGGTATCTTCCTTTACAATGGAGACCAGACCAATCATGCGCGGGCGCGCATCGAGCTGATCCATCTGCAGCAACTCAAAGGCGACATCAATTCCGCTACCGAGGCGTATGAAGCCCTGATCCCGGAGCTCAAGGAGAAATCACTGGTCTACCCAGAATGGCTGGCGCACCGCCTGTGTGCCCGCGCCTATCTCAACCTTCACCAGCCCGACAGGGCACGGCGTCATCTTGAGGATGGCACCAACTTCGTGCCTTACGACCCCAGCTACCATCTGCTTGAGGCCCATTGCCTCTTCGAGGAGCGTGATTTCTCCGCCGCTGTCAGCTGCGCCATGGACATCAAGAAGCGGCTGCCCGACACATGGAATGAAAAACATCAAAGGTTACTCGAGGGCTACATGAAAGCCCAACAGCAAGACTGCTGGTTTGAGCTGATGATTTGACCGCCGAACCTGAGTCATGGCCCTGTGATGAAATACTTTCGGTCTGGCTTACTGCGGTCGTGCACTCCTGGAGGCTGGTGGAATTTACTTTTCTATTAGCCCAGCACCGGAAAGAAAAACCCCCCAGGACTACCAAGCCACAACTGCAGGGGTAGAAGCGGGAGAGATCTACCCGTATGCCGATTTGCGTGGGCAAGACATCGTCGACGCGGAACCCACAGGCCGCCCACGTCGATATCATGATGTTCGTACCGACACATGTCACCAACGAACAGAGCAAAGAGGAAGCACCGGAAGACGGTGGCGAATGAGGCGTCATGCCCATGGCGAAGTATGCTCCGCCACGGGTTCGGATTCAGACCAGACGCTGCTTGCGGACATGTTCCCTGATGCCGGAGAAGATCGCGCGCGCCATCTTGTGCTGGTATTTCGATGACTTGAGGCGACGTTCCTCCTTGGGGTTGGAGATGAATGCGGTCTCGATCAGGATCGACGGCATGTCGGGCGCCTTGAGCACAGCGAAGCCGGCCTGCTGCACCGATTTCTTGTTCAGCTTGCAGACCTTGCCCAGCTTGCCGAGCACCTTGTTGCCCAGTTCCAGACTGTCCTGGATGGTCGCGGTCTGCGACAGGTCGAGCAGTACCGAGGCGATCAGATCGTCCTTGTCGTCGAGGCTGATGCCGCCGATCAGGTCGGAGGCATTCTCCTTGTGGGCGATCAGCCGGGCCGCTTCGGAGCTGGCCCCGTTGAGCGACAGGGCATAGACGGAAGCGCCCTCGACGCGCGGACTCTTGTAGGAATCGGCGTGCAATGACACGAACAGGTCGGCCCGGGCGGCACGCGCGACAGCCACCCGCTTGCGCAGCGGAATGAATCGATCTCCCTCGCGGGTCAGCACCGCGCGGTATCCAGGAGTTGCATTGATCTGAGCCTTGAGCTTCTTGCCCAGAGCCAGCACCACATCCTTCTCGCGGGTGCCCTTGTGGCCGAGCGCGCCTGGATCCTTGCCGCCGTGGCCGGGATCGATGGCGATGACGACCTGCTCCAGCTTCTTGCGCATCTGCTCGCGGCGGGTCTTGATCGGGGTCGGGCTGAGCCGGGTCTGGTACATGTCCACCACCAGCCGATACCCGGATTTGCTGTCGGGCTGCAGCAGGAAGCTGCGCGGCCGCACACGGGTGTCCAGATCGAGAACGATGCGCAGGTCGCGGCTGTTG
The DNA here is from genome assembly GCA_026989015.1 of Gammaproteobacteria bacterium. Taxonomy (GTDB): domain Bacteria; phylum Pseudomonadota; class Gammaproteobacteria; genus S144-22. The sequence continues at coordinate 108,860 of JALSKD010000183.1, read as the reverse complement.
CGCACGGCGGAACGGATACCCTTGAGCAGCGAGGTGCGGTTGCTGTCGGTGGACAGGGCTGTGCTCTTGCGCGCGCCGAGCAGGTCGACCACCACGCGCGGCGGATTCTCCAGCGTGAACAGCTTGTGCTCGAGCGGGCCCGAGAGGTCAAACACGACCCGGGTGTGGTCATCGGCGGCCTGGGCAACGCGGACTCCGGTGAGCGCCTTTTTGCGTGCCGCCAGCAGCGGGCGGCTGCCGCCGAGCAGCGCCAGCGCGGCGCCAGCGCCGGCCAGTTTCTTGATGAATTTTCTACGCGCCGAAGGAAAACGGTTTTTGCTCATGACTCGCGAACGGATCCTGGATGATGCTCAGACAGTACACTTATAGACAATCGCGAGAGAGAAATCAACATTTCTCTTTTGAAATTAGACAGATAGTCAACCTTCCTCGAAATCTTCTAAAGATTTCAGACAGTCCCGCCCCCAGTCGTCACCGGCTTCGGCCCGGATCTGCCGCGCTCGACCGCCATCGGTCAGACTCAAGCGCAGCGTCAGACCGGGGCGCTTCAGGTAGCCCGCAGCCCGTTGCGGCCATTCGATGAAGCACAGCGTCTGCGGATTGAGGTAGTCCCGAAAGCCCAGGTATTCCAGCTCTTCGGGGTCCGCCAGGCGGTAGAGGTCGAAATGGGCCACCGACAAGGGCTTCAGGGGGTAGGTCTCGACGAGGGTGTAGGTCGGGCTGCGCACCCCTTCGCGGATGCCGCGGCTGGCCAGGGCACCGCGTACCAGCGTGGTCTTGCCACTGCCGAGATCGCCTTCCAGAGCGATCACACCGCCCCTGCCGACCGCCTCGCAGGCCGCGATCAGTGCCGCGCCGAAGCCCTTCATCGCGGCCTCGCCCTCGATGTGCCACTCAGTCATCACCGTCGATTCCCAACGCTCCGGCTGCCGGTCCCAGGGCTTCGAGTACACCGGTCACGGTGAGGCTCAACTGTGTCTGATGCCGTGCCGCATGATGGGCTGCCCGGGCCTGCCAGAACGCTGCGGTGGCGGCGGCATCCAGGGGATCCATTCCCTGCGCCCAAAGCCCGGCTGTCAGCCCCGACAACAGGTCACCCATGCCGGCGGTGGCCATGCCGGGCATGCCTTCAGCCATCAGCAACGGCGTCGCCTGGGGCTGTCCGATCAGGCTGTCCTGGCCTTTCAGCAGTACCGTGGCGCGGTAGCGCTCTCCCAGAGCGTGTACCGCCGCGAGGCGGTCGTCCTGCACCGCGTCGCTGTCGCAGCCCAGCATGCGCGCGGCCTCGCCGGCATGGGGCGTCAGCAGCAGGGGGCGGCCGGACAGGCCGGAGACGAAGTCCGGCTGCAGGGCATCGGCGTCGATGAGCATTGGCTTGTCCACGCCTTCCAGGCCACGCAGCAGGGTCCGTGCCTCATCGCCGCGCCCGAGTCCGGGACCGACGATCAGGTGACTGGCCCGCGGCAGATGACGCTCCAGGTCGTCCCAGCCACAGCACATCAGTTCCGGCACGCGGGCCAGCTGACTGCCCACCGCATCGGGGTGAACACACAGGCGCACCAGCCCGGCGCCGGCGGTGAGGGCCGCCTGACCGGCCAGCAGCGCGGCGCCGGCCAGGGTACGGTCGCCACCGATGACCAGAACCGAACCGTAATCGTACTTGTGGCTGTTGCGGCGCCGCGGCACCGGTCGATGCAGGTCGGCGGACTGCAGCAGGTTCAGGGCCGGTGATTCGCTGGCACGGGCGGCGCGCGACAGCCCCAGGTCATCGAACCTCAGTTCGCCACAAAAATCCGGCCCGTCGGCCAGATAGAGACCGGCCTTGCGGGCAATGAAGGTAACGGTGAGCGCGGCGCGAACGGCCTTTGGCAAAGGGCGGCCGGTTTCGGCATGCAGCCCGCTGGGGATGTCGATGGACAGCACCGGTGCCGGGTGGGCATTGACCGCTTCGATGAGCCGCAGCCAGTCCGCGCGCAGTGGCTTGTCGAGCCCGATGCCGAGCAGGCCATCGACGATGAGTTCCGCTTCCGGCAATTCGCCCTGCCAGGCTTCCATGCCGCCCCCGAGACGCAGGTAGTCCTCGCGGCAGGCCGCGGCCTCGGACGACTGCCGATCGAGATCGCCCAGCACGATCAGGCGGGGGTTGAGCCGCGCGCGCAGAGCCAGGGTACCCAGCGCAAAGGCGTCGCCACCGTTGTTGCCGGGGCCGGTCAGTATCAGCAGGTCGTGCGCTTCGGGCCAGCGCTCGGTCAGGGCGTTCCAGGCGGCGCGGGCGGCACGGGCCATCAGCTGGCGCGACGGCTGGGCGTCCAGCGTCATCGCCTGGCGGTCCAGCCGATAAACGGCCTCACGGTGGTAGAGGGGAATCATGGCGCGGATTCTATAACAAAAGAACCCCGCACAGTGCGGGGTTCTCCATCGACCGGCAGGGCCCTTTAGCTATTGCAGGATGTTGTCGCGGGAATAGCCGCTGCTTTCGAGGATGCGGCGCAGGCGACGCAGCGCGTCCATCTGCACCTGTCGCACCCGCTCGCGGGTGACGCCCAGTTCGCGGCCGACTTCTTCCAGCGTGCCGCGCGGGTGGTTGCGCAGACCGAAACGGCGCACCACCACTTCGCGCTGCTTGTCGTCCAGTTCGTCGAGCCACTTGTCGAGGTGCTTGAGCACCGATTCGTTCTGCAGCACCGCTGACGGATCGAGGTTGTTTTCATCGGGGATGATGTCGAGCATCGGGCGCTCGCCATCGCCACCCATCGGCGTGTCCACGGAGGTGACACGCTCGGCCAGCTTGAGCATCTTTTCGACATCTTCCAGCGGCTTGTTGAGGGTGCGCGCGATGTCTTCGGCGGTGGCTTCCTGATTCAGTTCCTGGGTCAGCCTGCGCGCCGCGCGCAGGTAGGTATTGAGTTCCTTGATGACATGGATCGGCAGACGGATGGTGCGGGTCTGATTCATCAGGCCGCGTTCGATGGTCTGGCGAATCCACCAGGTGGCATAGGTGGAGAAACGGAACCCGCGCTCCGGATCGAATTTCTCGACCGCGCGGATCAAGCCGAGGTTGCCTTCCTCGATCAGGTCGAGCAGAGGCAGGCCTCGGTTCATGTAGCGGCGGGCGATCTTGACCACCAGCCGCAGGTTGCATTCGATCATCTTGTCGCGGGCCGCGGCATCGCCCTTCTGCGCCTTGCGCGAATAGAAGACTTCTTCCTCGGCGGTCAGCAGCGGCGAGTTCTCGATCTCGCTGAGGTACATGCGGGTCGGGTCGGCATCGGTGGCGCGCCGTGAGGGCGTCTTGCGGCGGTCGGCGGTGCGTCGGCGCTCGACGAACTTGCTGGCGGTTTCCTCGACTTCCTCGCTGATGGTTTCCACGGTGGGATCGATGGCGGCCTCGATGGCTAGCGGGTCGACCGCTTCCTCCTCGATGCTGTTTTCGACCATGCCTTCGACCAGGGTTTCGGCCGGAATTTCCTTGTCGTCGAGTAGGGATGGATCGTTGGATTTGCTCATGCTGGCTGTCCTGTCCGGTGTTGTCATCTTTTGTCTTGTCGCGGCGGCAGATACTTCAAGGGGTCCACCGGTTTTCCATTCTTGCGTATCTGAAAATGCAGCCGCGCCACGCCGTCACGCCCCTGGCCCAGGGTGGCAATGGTCTCGCCCCGGCGAACGACCTGCCCTTCCTTCACCTTCAGTCGGCGGTTGTGGGCATAGGCACTGAGGTACCGATCGTTGTGCTTGATGATGACCAGGTTCCCATAGCCCGAGAGCCCGTTGCCGCTGTACACCACCTTGCCGCTTTCGGCCGCCCGTACAGGTTGCCCTATCTCCCCTGCAATATCAATACCATGCCGGTCCAGCTGCTTCAGCGAGAAGCGTTTGAGCAGGGCGCCGTCGACTGGCCAGGACCACCGCAACACCTTGCTGTATTCCGGTTGCAGCGGCTTGACCACCACCTTCGCCGGTGGCTTGCGAGTCGACGAAGAAGGCGCTGCCGGGGTCGTCTTCACGCTGGGCCTTGCGGTGCGTGCCTGGCCTGTATCGGCGCCGGCCGCGGAATCTTTAGGGCCAAACAGTTGCAAATCCTGCCCGGGGTGTATCGCATAGGGTTCGGCAATGCCGTTCCAGCGCGCCAGATCCCGGTAGTCGAGGTCGTAGCGCCAGGCGATCGAGTAGAGGGTGTCGGTGGGTTTGACGCGGTACCATCCCGGCCCCTTGAAGGCGTTCATCTCCAGCCGGGCACAGGCCGCCAGGCTCAGCGCCAGCAGGATCATCAGCAGTGCCTTCTGTATGGGTTTCATGAGCGTCCGAAGCTGAACCAGAGCATGGCCGCGGCGATCACGGCCACCAGCGCCCAGCCGATGTATTCGATGTAGCGCATCAGCCGCGCTTCCAGGGCCGGGCCGAAACGCGCCAGCAGCAACGCTACCAGGAAGAAGCGCGTGCCGCGGCCGATCACCGAAGCCAGCATGAAGGGCAGAAAGGCCAGCTGCAGCACCCCCGCGGTGATGGTGAATATCTTGTAAGGGATCGGCGAGAACCCCGCCGCCAGCACCGCCCAGAACCCCCATTCGCCAAACCAGGCCATGGCTTTCTCGAAGGCCGGCATGTAGCCCCATTCGACAATCAGCGGCTGCGCCAGTTCATAGCCGAACACGCCGATCAGGTAGCCGACCACACCACCGGCCAGCGAACCCAGCAGCGTGATCAGCGCGAAGCGCGGTGCCTTGCGCGGCTGCGCCAGCGACATCGGCGCCAGCATCACATCCGGCGGCGGAAACGGCAGTATGAAGGACTCGAGAAAGCTCAGCAGCGACAGCGCCAGCGGCGCGCGCGGACTGGCCGAAGCCTGAATCACGCCGCGGTAAAGGTTTTCGAACAGTTTCATCCGCTGACACCGGGCAACAGTGGAACGAAGATCACCGGTTCGAACTGTTCGGTCTCGAAGGCATCACCGCGCCGGGTGATGCGCAGCAGCACCTGCCCCTTGCCGGAGTCGAAAGGCAGGATCATCTCGCCCCCTTCGCGCAGCTGTTCCAGCAGCTTGTGCGGAATCTCGCTGGCCGCCGCGGTCATCAGGATGCGGTCGAAGCGGTACTTGCGGTTGGGCCAGCCCCCACTGCCGTCGGTATGCCGCAGTTCCACATTGTAGATCTTGAGCTCATCGAGGCGCCGTTTGGCCTGCTCGTACAACGCGCCAATGCGTTCGATGCTGTACACCTGCGACACCAGCTGGGCCAGAATCAGCGTCTGATAGCCGCAGCCGGTGCCGATTTCCAGCACCGAATGCGGCTGCCCGTGCTCCAGCAACAGCTGGGTCATGCGGGCAACGATATAGGGCTGGGAGATGGTCTGCCCGTGACCGATGGGCAGGGCGGTATCTTCATAGGCGCGGTGCGCCAGAGCCTCATCCACGAACAGGTGGCGCGGCGTATTGCGCATCACTTGAAGCACCCGCTGATCGGTGATGCCCTGCTCGCGCAGGCGCTCGATCAGGCGATCGCGGGTGCGCTGGGAGGTCATGCCGATGCCCTGCATCATTGCGTCCGACAGACCGCTCATGCTCCGGTATTCTCCCGCAGCCAGTCCTGCAAGGGCTGAACCCCCCGGTGCCGGGTGAGGTCGATCTGCAGCGGCGTCACCGAAACACAGCCCTGTTCCACGGCATGAAAGTCGGTTCCTTCGCCGCCGTCCTGGGCGGGGCCGGCCGGGCCGACCCAGTAGATGTCGCGGCCATAGGGATCCTGATCCCGTACCACCGGCTCGGCACGGTGGCGAAAACCGAGGCGGGTCGCCCGGAAGCCACGAATCGCCTCCCAGGGAAGATCCGGGACATTGATGTTGAGGATGGTATCGTCGGGCAACGGGGCCTGTTCCAGTCCGCGCACCAGTTGCGCCGTGGCGCGCGCCGCGGTGTGGTAATGCCGGGCCTCGCGGCTGGCCAGCGAGACGGCCAGCGCCGGCAGCCCGAGGAAACGCCCTTCGGTGGCGGCGGCAACGGTACCCGAATAGATCACATCGTCACCCAGGTTGGCGCCGGCATTGATGCCGGACACCACCATGTCGGGCTCCTCGTCGAGCAGCCCGGTCAGGGCCAGATGGACACAGTCGGTGGGCGTGCCGTCCACCTTGATGAATCCGCCGGGCACGGTCTCGGCGCGCAGCGGACGCTGCAGGGTCAGCGAATTGCTGGCGCCGCTGCGGTTGCGGTCGGGAGCGACGACGGTGACCCGGGCCAGCTCGCCGAGCGCCTCGGCCAAAGCGGCCAGACCGGGGGCCAGATAGCCGTCGTCGTTGCTGATCAGAATATGCATGAAAAACCCATGAAAAAACACCCGCTATGATACCCGATTCGGCACCCATTCCGCTGAAAAATTGCCGTATCATGGCCACATGAACGATGACGACGATTCCGAATTTGCCCGCCTCGTCGGCCCTGTGCGCCGAATCGAGCACGACCGCATCGAACCGAGGCCAAATCGGCCACCGCCCAGGGTACGCCGCCGGCCCGATGCGGAAAGACCGCCGACCGAGGAACGCGGCATTGCCGATGTGCCGGAACAGACCGCTGCGGAATGGTTTCATCACGGATTGCAGAAGAAACTGCGCCAGCGCATCCAGCGCGGACAACTGCCCATCGACGCGCGGCTGGACCTGCACGGACTGCGCCGCGACGAGGCCATTGCGGCGCTGGGCAGCTTTCTGGACGAAGGGCTGCAGCTGGGCTGCAGACTGCTGCTGGTGGTGCACGGTCAGGGCTACGGGTCGAGCAGCGCGGCGGTGCTCAAGCCGTTGACCCGGCACTGGCTTTCGCAGCAGCCGGAGGTGCTGGCCTGGTGCCCGGCTCAGCCGCGCGATGGCGGGGGCGGCGCCAGCTATGTCTATCTGCGCACGCGCGCTGCGTCTTCTTCGGGGTGAGCGGTCACGGCGCACCGGCCTCGCGGCGCAGGCGCTCGCGGTTCAGGCGCAGCCACTGCAACGCAATGATGCCGACCGACGAGTCGATGGTGCCGTCGTCCAGCCAGGCCATGGCCTGATCGTAGCTCACCACTTCCACGCGGATGTCCTCCTGTTCCTCATCCAGCCCATGCACGCCACCCATGCCGTCGCTGTCGATGCGGCCGTAGAACACCGTGCATTGCTCGGTACTGCCGCCGGGACTGACGAAATAGCGGCATACCGGCTGCAGGTCGAGGATCTCGCAGCCGGCCTCCTCGCGGCACTCACGGCGCGCCACCGCATCGAGGGCTTCGTCGGGCTCGATGATGCCGGCAACGATCTCCTTCAGCCAGGGGCGTTCCCGACTGCCAATGGCACCGGCGCGGAACTGTTCGATCAGCACCACCCGGTCGCGCAGCGGGTCGTACGGCAGGACGGCCACAGCGCTGCCGCGCTCGAACACTTCGCGGTCGAAGGGCGGGCTCCAGCCGCCATTGTAGAGTTCATGTTCGATGCGGTATTTCTCGATGCGGAAATAGCCCTGGAACACGATCCGGTGATCGACGATGCGCCAGCCGTAGTTCATGCCCGTGGCTCCAGCAGGCGGCGCACGCGGTGCAGGTCTTCCGGCGTGTCCACGCCCGGACCGGGCGTGACGCGGGCGCGATCCGCGTGTATGGAATAGCCGTGGTACAGCGCACGCAGCTGTTCCAGCCGTTCCCGCTGCTCGGGTTCGCAGGGCGGCAATGCGGCAAAGGTGCGTAGGAAACCGACACGATAGGCATAGAGTCCGACATGGCCGAGGTAGCGTCCGCCCTCGGCATCCCGGTCGTGGGGAATCACCGAGCGGCTGAAATAGAGCGCGCGGCCGCGCGCGTCGCAGACCAGCTTGACCCGGTTGGGATCGGCCGCTTCTTCGGCACCGATATCGACATACAGCGTCGCCATATCACAAGCGGAACACACCAGGTTGCGCGCCACCTGGGTCAGGTTGCGCGGGTCCATCAGCGGCTCGTCCCCCTGCAGGTTGACGACGATGTGGTCGTCGCTCCAGCCGAGCTGATCGGCCACCTCGAGCAGGCGGTCGGTGCCGCTGGGATGGTCGGCGCGGGTCATCCGGCAGTCGCCGCCGAAGCATTCCACGGCTTCGACGATGCGCCGGTCGTCGGTGGCCACGACGACGCGTTCGGCCTCGCTGCCACGGGCAGCATCACAGACCCACTGGATCATGGGCCGGCCGTGGATTTCGACCAGCGGCTTGCCCGGCAGGCGGGTCGAGGCATGGCGCGCCGGGATGACGACACTGAAGGGCTCGCTCACGCCGCGCCACTCATCGCAGGGCTTCGACCTCTTCCGGCGTCAGCTCCCGGGCCTCCTCCGGCAGCATCACCGGAATGCCATCGCGTATCGGATAGGCCAGGCGCGAACTGCGCGACAGCAGCTCCTGCTTTTTCTTGTCATAGACCAGTGGCCCCTTGGTCACCGGGTCGACCAGAATGTCGAGCAAATGTTTATCCACGGGTTTTCTTCTCCAGCAACTGCATGAGTTCCGATTGTAAAGCATCGGACAGTTCGAGTTCGAGCGGAACCACCCAGATGTCGCTCCAGCCCTGGGCCTCGGCGATGGGGCGCAACTTGACCGCGTCCTTGTGGGTCACCAGCAGCGGGGCATCGATCAGATCGGCCAGATCCAGCGCGGAATAGTCGTGGTGATCCGGAAAGGCCTGACAGCGAGGGTTCAGTCCCTCGGCGCGCAGCGCATCGAAAAAACTTTCGGGAAAGCCGATACCGGCCAGCGCATGCACCGGCTGGCCGGCAAAGGCGTCCAGCGGCCGCCGCTGGCGCGCATCCAGCAGATTCCAGGCCGTGCCCAGGCGTTCGCGCACCGCATCGCTGCCGCGGTCGATCACGCAATCGACGCTGCGCAGCCGCGAGCGGGGTTCGCGCAGCGGACCGGCGGGCAGGCAGAAACCGTTGCCGTATCCGCCGGGGCGCTGTACGACGATTTCGATGTCACGGCCCAGACGGTAATGCTGCAGACCGTCGTCGCTGATCAGCAGGTCCAGCTCCGGGTGCTGGTCGATCAGGGCTTCGGCGGCGGCCACCCGGTCGGCCCCCACCGCGATCGGCAGGCCCGTCAGTTCCGAAAGCATGTTGGCCTCGTCACCGGCCGCCGGATGGGTCTGCCCGCGTTGCAACAGGCGGATATCGCCCTCATGGTCGCTCTTGTAGCCCCGGGTCAACAGGCCGACATGGCGGCCATGGGCGCCATAGAGCCGCGACAGGGCCTCGACCACCGGCGTCTTGCCCTGCCCGCCCACCGACAGGTTGCCGACCACGATCACCGGCAGACGCGGCCTGACCGAGGCGAACAGGCCGAGACGATAGCCCAGGCGACGCAGACGCACCAATGTACAGAACACCAGCGACAGCGGCCACAGCAGCCAGGCGGTGGGCCCGCGCCGCCACAACCAGGCCCCGGCCCGTGGGGCCGGCAGTACATCACGCGGGGTGGACGACACAATCGGTTTCCCGGAATTGCATGGCGTGCAGGCGGCCGTAGATGCCGTCCAGCGCGATCAGTTCGCGGTGGGTGCCCTGCTCGACGACCTCGCCTTCGTCCATCACCAGGATCAGGTCCGCATGTTCGATGGTGGACAGGCGGTGAGCGATGACCAGCGTGGTGCGGGTGGAGATGAGGGCGTCTATGGCACTCTGGATGTGCCGCTCCGACTCGGTGTCCAGCGCCGAGGTGGCCTCGTCGAGGATCAGGATCGGCGCATTCTTGAGCAGCGCGCGGGCAATCGCCAGCCGCTGGCGCTGCCCGCCCGAGAGCAGAACGCCGCGCTCGCCCACCAAGGTGTCCAGCCCCTGCGGCAGATCGCGGATGAATTCCCAGGCATTGGCCTGTTTCGCCGCTTCGATGATGCGCGCCTCGTCCACCGATTCCAGCGCCCCATAGGCGATGTTGTTGCGTACCGTGTCGTTGAACAGGCGCACATCCTGGCCCACATAGGCGATCTGCCGGCGCAGGTCGGCCAGCCGGTAGTCGCGGATGTCGTGATCGTCGAGGCGTATCGAGCCACCGGTCAGTTCATAGAGCCGGGGCAACAGGTTGACCAGGGTCGACTTGCCGCTGCCGGAACGGCCGACGATGGCCACCGTCTGGTTGGGCTGCACCTGAAACGACACCCCCTTGAGCACCTGCCGCTCATGCCCCGGATAGTGGAAGGCGACATCCTCGAAGCGGATGTGGCCGCTGGCCGTATCCAGCCTGCGGCTGCCGCTGTCCTGTTCGCTGGGCCGCGCCAGAAACTCGAACACGCTCTCCCCGGCGGCGATGCCCTTCTGGATCTTGGCGTTGACCGAGGACAGGCTGCGCATCGGCGCGAACAGGCTGGTCATGGCGAAGATGAAGGAAATGAAGTCGCCCGAAGTGATCTTGCCTTCCATCGCCTGCGAGGTGGCGAAAGCCACGATCAGGGCGAAGGCGATAGCGACGATGAGCTGGATCAACGGCATGCTGATCGCCTGCGCGGTGGTCATCTTCAGATTCAGCTTCAGGTTGCGCGCGTTGATGCGTTCGAACTTGCGTTTCTCGTAGTCCTCGCCGCCGAAGATGCGCACCACCCGGTTGCCTTCGATCACCTCCTGTGCCACATGGGAGACCTCGCCCATGGACTTCTGGATGTTCTTGCTGATGCGCCGGAAGCGCCCCGATACCTTGACCACGATCCAGAACACCAGCGGCCCGATGGTGAGGAAGATCAGGCTCAGTTCCCAGCTCAGCCACAGCATGTAGGCGAGCAGCACCAGGATGCGCAGGGTATCCTGGATGAATACCGTCAGCGCCGAGGACACCGAGGCCGCCACCTGCTCGATGTCGTAGGAAAACTTGGTAATGATCGCGCCACTGGAGGCCTTGTCGTACTCGCTGGTGGACAGGTTCAGCAGCTTGTCGAACATCTGTCGGCGCAGATCGTTGATCACTTGGCGGCCGATGTAGGCCATGCAGTAGGTACGCAGGAAGGACGCCACCATGCGCACCACGAAGATGCCGACGATGGCCAGCGGCACCCAGCGGATGGTGGCCGGATCCCGCTTGATGAAGCCGTCGTCGAGCATCGGTTTCATCAGCCAGGCGAAGGCGGCTTCGGTCAGGGCGAACACCACCATGCCGAGTATCGCCAGCCCGAACCAGGCCTTGTACTCCATCGCCAGCGCCACCAGGCGCCGGTAGGCCCCGATGCCGCGGGTGGCGGGCGCGGAAGCGACGGAATCGTCGGCCATCGGGCGTCTACTTGACCGGCTGGGTGGTGGCGATGGAAAGCCGCTTGAGGCCCATCTGCCCAACCACGTCCATCGCCGTGACCAGCGACTGCACCGGCGACGAGGCATCGGACTGGATCACCACCGGGCGTTCCTTGTCGTCACCGATCAGGCGGTGCAGCTCCAGCGTGAGCAGCTCGCCGGTGGGCGCTTTCAGGCGCTTGCCATTGACATGATAGAAGCCGCGCGGATCGATACTGACGATGACCTTCTGCGGCGCCGAGGGGCGTTTCTGCGCACTGGCCTCCGGCAGCTGGATCTTCAGCTCGGAAGTGGTATCGAAGGTGGTCGATACCATGAAGAAGATCAGCAGCAGGAACACCACATCGATCAGCGGCGTCAGATTGACCGCGCTGTCGTCTTCGCTGTTGCGGGTGCGGAACTGCATCGGATCAGGCCGCCTCGGGCGGACGCTCGCCGTGCAGCACCTCGACCAGTTTCATCGCCTCCTGTTCCATGCCGACCACCAGCTCGTCGATCTTGCGTTTCAGGTAGCGGTAGAAGATCACGGTGGGGATGGCCACGCTGAGCCCGGCCGCGGTGGTGATCAACGCTTCGGAGATGCCGCCGGCCAGCAGCGTCGGATCACCGACGCCGACGGTGGTGATCGCGGTGAATACCTTGATCATGCCGATCACCGTGCCCAGCAGGCCAAGCAATGGCGTGATGTTGGCGATGGTGCCCAGCGCATTGATGAAGCGCTCCAGCTCGTGGGCGACGAAACGGCCCGTTTCCTCGATGCTCTCGCGCACCAGGTCGCGCGACAGGTGGCGGTTGATCAGCCCGGCGGCCAGCACCCGTCCCAGCGGCGAGCCCTGCTCGATCTCGACGATGTGTTGCTCGGTCAACTGATTCTCGCGCAACAGCGTCCAGATCGCGGGCATCAGTTTTTCGGGAATCACTTTCTTGCGCTGCAGTGTCCACAGCCGCTCGGCGATGATGGCGAAGGCGATGACCGAACTCAGCAGGATCGGATACATCAGCCAACCGCCCGCCTGAACCAGTTCCAGCATGAGGTCTCCTTGGATGTGTTGCGGGTTGGTGAATGCGCGGCATGATACTGAATAATCGCTGCTCCGGCCATTGCAGCGAAACGCGACCGACGCGCTTCACCCCTGCCAGGGGCGGGGCCGCTCGCGCCGCAGGGCACGGATGCGGCACTCCACCGCACAACCGATGCGCAGCGCGCCATCGACGGCGGTATTCCACAGCCGCGCGCCGCTGTCACGGTAACGCCGCAACACGGCGGGCCGGGGAAAGCCCCAGCGGTTGCGGAAGCCGCTGGTGAACACCACCTGCCCGGCCGCAACCGCCTCGATGAAATCCGCCGTGGACGAACTTTCGCTGCCGTGGTGCGGCGCCACCAGCACATCGGCCTTCAGCCATCTGTCGCCCTGCTCCAGCAAACCCCGTTCCCGCCTGCGCTCGATGTCGCCGGTCAGCAACAGCACGGTGCCTTCGGAGGACGCGACACGCAGCACGCAGGAACGGTCGTTTTCGCTCGCCAGCGGGTCTGCCGCGTCCAGATAACGGAAAGACACGCCGTCCCAGCGCCAGGGAGGCTGCCCATGACAGGCACGCAGGGGCAGCCCCGCCGGCAGGCGCTGGCGGGTCTCGGCCAGGGTCCCGGTCTCCAGCAGGGTTGCGGGCCAGCGCCCGGTCAGGGCCAGGAACCCGCCAATGTGGTCCTGATCCTCATGACTGAGCACGATCCGTTGCGGCCTGGTGATGCCACGGGTGCGCAGCAGCGGCAAGACCGCCCAGTTCCCCATGCTGAAGCCCTGGCGACGGCCAGGTCCAAAGTCATAAATCAGACTGTGTTCACGGGTACGGATCACCACCGCCGTCCCCATGCCCACATCCAGCACCTCGGCCACGAAGCTTCCATAAGGCACATCCGCAGAATGATCCCAGCGCGGCCACAGCAGCGGCAACGGCATCAACAGCCACAGCATGCGGCCTCGCAGCAGACCGGCGGGCAGCAGCAGCGCCAGCAGCCCGGCAAGCAACAGCCACAGCACCCATCCCGGGGATTCGGGCAATGGCCAGGCGGTCAAGCCGGCTGCGCGCAAGGCATCGAGGTACCCCATCAGCATCGCCAGCAGTCCGTCGAGCAGACGGTAGCCGGGCGCAATCCATGCATCCGGCAGCCAGGACAGGGCCAGCAACAGAAAATTGAAGGGTACGATCAGCAGACTCACCAGCGGCACCGCCAGCAGATTGGCGAACAGGCTGGCGCGGTGCACCTCGCCGAATACCGCCAGCCCCATGGGCAGAAACAGCAGCGAGAACAGCCACTGAATGCGCACGGCGGGCAGCCAGCGCGAAGCCGTGTATTCCGCAGGCCAGCACCACAGGCCGAAGGCAATCACGCAGAGGGCCCCAAAGCTCAGCCAGAAGGAGGCGGACAGCACCGACAAGGGATCGATGAGCAGCACCAGAATGACCGCCAGCCCCAGACTGTGAAGCAGCCGCTGCGGCCGACCGGTCCACAGCGCCAGCAGCATCACCCCCAGCATGATCACCGCGCGCAGCGCCGGCAGTGCCAGGCCCGACAGCAGTGCATAGGCGAGGCCACCGCCAAAGGCCAGGGTCCAGGCCAGCGTGCGCCGGCTGATGCCGCTGCGCCAGAGCCCGATGTGCCACACACCCCGTCCCAGCCAGTGGAAGCAAAAGGCAATGATGCCGATGTGCAGACCGGAAACGGCCACCAGGTGTGCCGTTCCGGTCTGGCGCAACAGATCACGCTGATCACGCGGCAACTCGCCCCGGTGCCCCACCGACAGGGCCTGCACCAGACCGCCGTAGGCGCAATCCGCGCACAGCCGGCGCAGGCGTTCGACGATGCGGTAACGCCATCGGTTCAGGGAGACGCTTCGGTCCGCCAGCTGTCTCGCCTCACCATCCCGGCGCACCCAGCCGGTGGCATCGATACCGCGCAGCCACAGCCAGCGTTCGTAGTCGAAGGCACCGGGATTGCGGTAACCGTGTGGCTGTCGCAGGCGTACCGGCAACTGCCAGACCTGCCCCGGTACCAGCAACTGTGGCGCGCCGCGCCAGCTCAGGCGCAGCCGGCGCACTGCCGTCTCTACCGACCGTCCCTGCTCATCCTGCAACGCCCGCAGGCGGAACAGAAAACGCTGCTGCGGCCACCCGCCTTCCGCCTCGGGTTTGCGCTCGATCAAACGGGGGATGGATTCCACTTCCCCGACGGCAACGAGTCTTCTATCATTCAGCCCCGCTTGCAGCCGGTGCTCCAGGCGCCACTGACTCCAGCCGGAAGCGTACACGGCCCCAACCAGCGCCCACAGCAGCAGGCGATGCCATCGCCCGCGGGGCGGAGCCAGGACCAGCGTCGCCAGGGCCAGCGGCAAGGCGGCGAACCAGAAGACAGCCGAAGGCTGTGGAACATGTGCGGCGGCCAACACCCCCGCGAGAAAGGCCAGTCCCGTGGCAAACATTGCGCTACGCTCCCTGTCACCGACTGGATCCAGTCTATCCAACCCGATCGCGAACTCAATAGCCGTCCATGCCCCGCAGAACGCTGAAGAAGATCCTGCCCCACCACAGCAAGGTCACCGGCAACCCGATGATCCAGAGGCTCGGCCCCCGCCTCAAGGATCCGGGGCTGTGGCATGTCAACCGGCGCTCGGTCTCCGGCGCGGTGGCGGTGGGGCTGTTCTGCGCCTTCATCCCGGTGCCCTTCCAGATGTTCATCGCCGCCGTGGGCGCGGTGCTGTTCCGGGTCAATATC
Organism: Gammaproteobacteria bacterium; assembly: GCA_026989015.1. Taxonomy (GTDB): domain Bacteria; phylum Pseudomonadota; class Gammaproteobacteria; genus S144-22. The sequence continues at coordinate 93,844 of JALSKD010000183.1, read as the reverse complement.
CTGATCTCGGTGGCCCTGGTCTGGGTCAGCAACCCGGTGACCATGCCCCCACTGTTCTATTTCTGCTACCGTGTCGGGTTATGGATACTCGGCCACCCGGAAGATTACCAGGCCTTTGCCTTCGAACCCTCCTTCGAATGGCTGCTCCACGAGTTGCGCTACATCTGGAAGCCCTTCCTGCTGGGCTGTCTGGTCGTGGGTTCGTCCAGCGCCGCGCTCGGCTATGCCGGCGTGCGCGGGCTCTGGCGCTACCTGCTGGTGCGCCACATCCAGAGGCGCAAGTCACGGCTTTCCGACCGCTGATCACCGGGACAGGGACATGTGGCCACTGATCGGCATCTTTCTGACATTGACGCTGCTGACCCTGCTGCTGGGCCTGCTCTGCGCCTGGCTGGAAAAACACTTCGACGGCATCGGCGTTTCAGAATGGCTGCTCGATCATTTCTATTGCCCGGCCGGGCGCATACTGCTGCTGATTCTCGCCACCTTGCTGCTGTGGCCGCAGATCGATCCCGCCCTGCGTACCGCCGACCTGCTGGGCCTGCTTGGGGACGGAACCTTCCTCGTCAATGCCCTCAACACCATCTTCCTCGGCGGGCTGGTGTTGTCCTTCATTCCGCTGCTCGGGCACCCGGCCGTCGGCCTGCCGATCCTGTCGGCACTGGCCACCGCGGTCGTTGCCCGCCACGCCCTGCCCGATCTGCCGGCAGAGGTCCGCTGGTGGCCGGACATGGCCACCGCGGTCAAACTGCTGATCGTGGCCATCGGTGGGCATTTCGTGGTGCGCACGCTGGCCCTGCGCTGGTCGCGGGCCTATGACGACCATTTTCTGGTGGAAGGCAGCATCCGGCTGTTCAACGACTGGCTGTACCTGCTGCTACAGGTGCCGCTGATCCTGATCTATGGCGGCGGGCTGTTGCGCTGGCAACCGCTGGGCGGCCAGCCCTGACACGGCGGAAAGCGCTCAGCGGCGGGCCAGCAGGCGTCCTTCCTGCACTTCCCACTCCCGTTCCATCCGCGCGGCGATGCTGTGGTCGTGGGTGACGATGACCAGCGCCGTGCCCACCGCCTCGTTGAGTTCGAGCATCAGGTCCAGCATCGCGGCGGCGGTCTTCTGGTCGAGATTGCCGGTGGGTTCGTCGGCCAGCAGGCAATCCGGCCGGGTGACCAGCGCCCGCGCAAGGGCGATGCGCTGGCGTTCGCCGCCGGAAAGCTCCCCCGGCTTGTGGTCCAGCCGGTGCGACAGCCCCACCCGTTCGATCATGTCTCGGGCGCGTTCCGCCGCGCGGGTGCGCGCTTCCCTGCGGATCCGCAACGGCATCATCACATTCTCCAGCGCATCGAACTCGGGCAGCAGGTGATGGAACTGGTAGATGAACCCGAGGTGGCGGTTGCGCAGATGCCCCAGATCCTTTTCCGACAACACATCCAGGGACTGCCCCATCACGCGGATCTCACCATGGCTGGGCCGCTCCAGCCCGCCGAGCAGGTGCAGCAGCGTGCTCTTGCCGGCGCCGGAAGCGCCGACGATGGCATGGCGCTCTCCGGCACCGACTGCAAGATCCACCGATTGGAGCACCTCCACCGGCTGATCGCCCTGGAGGAAGGTCTTGCCCAGTTCGCGGGCCTCGATGACGGCCTGATCACTCATAGCGCAGCGCCTCGGCCGGGCGGGTACGCGCCGCGCGCAGAGCCGGATAGACGGTGGCCAGCAGGGACAGCACGAAGGACAGCAGCGCGATGCGAATGACTTCCTCGATCTTCATCTCCGACGGCAACTCGGCGATCGGATAGACCCCGGGCGGCAGGAAACGGGTCTGGAAGAAGCGTTCCAGCGCGGGGATGATGACATCGATATGGCTGGCCACCAGCACCCCGAGGCCGACTCCGATCAGGGTGCCGATCAGCCCGATCAGCGCGCCCTGCACCATGAACACGGCGGTGACCGAGGCCGGAGACAGCCCCAGCGTGCGCAGGATGGCGATGTCCGACTGCTTGTCGGTGACCACCATCACCAGCGTCGACACGATGTTGAAGGCGGCCACCGCGACGATCAGCGACAGGATGATGAACATCACCGTCTTCTCGGTCTTGACCGCCTTGAAGTAATTGCTGTGACGGCGGGTCCAGTCGGAGACCCAGAAGTCGCTACCCAGATCCTGCGCCAGCCGGTAACGCAATTCCGGGGCACGGTCCATGTCGGCCACCTTCAGGCGCAGGCCGCTCATCGCGCCGTCGAGGCGAAACAGCTTCGAAGCGTCGGTGGCATGGATCAGCGCGCTGCTGCGGTCGTATTCGTAGACGCCGATCTCGAACAGCCCCACCACCCGAAAACGCCTCAGACGCGGCAGGAAGCCCACCGGCGATACGCTGGCCTGGGGCGTGATCATCGTCACCCGGTCGCCGGGACCCACATCCAGGGTATCGGCCAGACCGGTGCCGAGGATGATGCCGTATTCGCCCGGCCTGAGGTCATCGAGGCTGCCGTACACCATGTTTTCGTGGATTTCGGACACCTCCGGCTCCAGTTCCGGCAGAATGCCGCGCACGATCGCTCCGCTGACCGCCGACTTGTTGGACAGCATCGCCTCGGCATCGACATAGGGCGCGGCGCCGACCACGCCCGGGTACTGCAGGACCGTGTCGCGCAGGCTGCGCCAATCCTGCAGCCGATTGTCATAGCTGGATACGGTGACATGGGAGACCATGCCCAGAATCCGTCCCTTGAGCTCCTGTTCGAAACCGTTCATCACCGACAGCACCACGATCAGCGCCATCACGCCCAGGGTGATGCCGAACATGGAAATCAGCGAGATGAAGGAGATGAAGTGGTTGCGGCGCTTGGCGCGGGTATAGCGCAGACCGATCCACAGTTCGACGGGGAAATTCATGGGGCGGCATTAAAACACGACTGCCGCCCCCCACCAAGCCGCCATCCGATCATTTGGCCACCTGCCCGGAACCGAGCCGTTGCTCACTCGCGGACGATGGGCGTATCGATGCCTGTGGCCTGCCCCGGCTCCACCCGCCGCCACAGCGTCTCCACCGCGTGCACATTGGCTTCTCGACCGCGGATGTAACTCTGCTCCCGCACGCGGACCCGGTAGGCCTTGTCGAGCTCCAGCGCCCGCTGACGGCCGGGCAAAAGCAACAGGCTGATGTCCGCGTGTAGCGCGTCGAGCCGATCGTTGCGGATGGCGCCGGCTGCATCGAAGAATTTCTGCTTCACTTCATCGTTATTACGGAATTCATTGCCGGAATGATTGTTGCGCAGGTAGAAGCTGTACTCATGACGCTCCCCCACACCAACATAGGCCACCCGGGGTTCGGGCACACCGGTCAGTCCCTTTTGTGACCAGTGCTTCCAGCCTTGCAGCGGGTCATCTTCCGCAATGCCCTCGAATTTTCTCGGGAAGGCGAACACCGAGTCGGTGGTCGCGCCCAGATGGCTGTGGCAACCCATGCAGTACAGCGTTTCTTCTTCCGTCTGCGGCCGCAGCCAGCCCTGACGGTCCTCGATGAAGCCCTGGAAGACCCAGCCGCTGTCCGTGTTCAAGCCTTCCTCGAAAGTGCCGCGGAAGACGGCCAGCACGCCCTGGCTCAAATCATTGACCTCGGCCTCGTACATTTCGGCGCGCGCGGCGCGCTCCAGCTCGCTGTAGTTCATCCAGTCTGTCTTGCGCGCGTAGCGCAATTCCTTCATGCGCGGTGCAAGACGGACTTCGGCAGCCCGTTCATCCCAATCCAGATAACGCACGCTGTGCAGAAATTCGGTGCCTTCCGGAAACAGTCCGGGCGCAAGGTGCACGGCCCCCTGCCCCAGCAGAAGCCCGGCCCGCCCTGCATAACGCAACGGAGGCTCAAAGCGGAAGGCGACCCGGTCGGCCGTTGCCAGCTGGCCGTCGTTGTTCAGATCGATGCCATAATCCACCTCGTTTGCCGGCACCTCGAGGCGAATGTCCTTCTGCTTGACCAGCGCCTCGACGATGGCCAGATTGAGCCGATAGATTTCCCGGTCCGGCTGGCCGGCCGTGTTTTCGCGAAAGGCTTCCGGCAGGCGAATCAGCACATCATCGGCGGATCCGTTGGTGGGCCAGAAGGTGCCCGGAAAGGGGTAGTAGCGAAACGCCCGCCAGCCTGTCATCCGCCCCTCGGGGTCTCGGTCGAACCCTTGTTCATCGAAATTGAAATGGCAATCGGGCCGATAGCCCTTCCACTGTTCCGGCAGCTCCTGTGCCAGCCGGATCCTCCCCGCCGAATCGCGGTAGTTGTCCTCACGCACGGTCTCCAGCACCGCTTGATCGCTGATACGCATCACCTCGGCACTGTGGTCCTCAAGCAGGTTGGTGAAAGGATTGTCCCGCAGGGGTTCCGGGAAGCTGTAGGCCTTCTGCAGCCGCGCATCGTTGTAGAAATTGGGCGTCTTTCCCCGCGTATGGCAGCTGTAGCAGGGGTTGTGCAGGGTGCCGTCGCCGTCATCGGTACGGGTGTAGCACATGGGCGTCACATAGGCGCCCCGGCTATGGCTGATGCCGCGAAAACGCACCCCGTTTTCCGCTTCGAGGCGAGACAGGTACTGATTCAGGGTCTCGGTTGTCCCCGTCTCTGCCGCACCGCAAGCGGCCAGCACAGGTGTCAGGATGATGGCAAGCAACCGCATCCGGTTCATGGGTGTGATTCTCCAAAAAAAATGCCGACCATGCTGCGCATGCCCGGCGGGTGGGGGCTGGTGTGAACCGGTTCGCCCTTCCTGGAGCGCCGATCGCCGCAGCCGGCGGCCGGCCCCCGGAAGCAACGCAACCGTGTTCACTGCTGTCTGCGCGGTCCCGATCGCCCTGATCGAACAGTCAGATACTTCCAGCGTCCCTGCCCCGTGAAGCACCGTGGCGGCCAGGACCGCGCAGACCCGCCAACCCTTACTGGTTCAGCACATCCGCGGGAATGCCGTCGATGTAGCCGATGAAGGCCTTGAGCTGTTCATCGCTGGCATTCTGCAGCAGTGCCGTATTGGGCCGGTCACCGGCCCGGTTCTTGGGGTTGTCCTGGAAGGGGTGCTGGGCGTTGAGGAAGATCATGCCCTTGTCTCCGGCAACCCCGACATCGACTCCGGTCACCTCGGCGCCGATCGGCAGCGAGGCAACGCGCGTCAGTGAACCGTCCCGGGTGTTGTAGGCCCAGGTCATGTTGTTGACATGCTTGGTGGTGTCTTCGCTGACCAGCAGCGTGTCGTGGCCGATGTAGGTAATGTTGTCGGGATTGGCAATGCCATTGGGGTCGCAATACCATTCTTCCGCCGCCGGATCGGATGCATCCAGGGTCGAACCGAGCAGCAGCCCCTTGAGCGAAATGCCGTTGTACTGATTGTCCAGGGTCATTTCATAAACGGCGCCACAGGCTTCCTTCGGCAGACGAATGTGGTCGGCCTTCTCCTTGCCCTTGTAGCCTTCCTCCATGCTCTTTTCCACCGCACTCATCGCGATGTAGAGCACATTGCGGTCCGGGTCATAGGTCATGCCCTCTTCCTTGCGGAACTCGAGGGTCGCGCCCAGCACGCCGGCATACTTGCGCGACTCGAGGAATGCGGCCGCGGTTTCCATGCCCGGCTTGAGCCTGAGGCACTCGCTGCGGCTGTCTTCGAAGACATAGGAGAAACCGGCCGGACAGTTGTTGCTGTCGTCCGGCAGTTGGATATCGAAGATGTCCATCAGCTTCAGCCCGCCGTCGATCAACGCCTTGAGCGCATTGTCGCTGGCATGTCCCAGCTCGATCCAGCTCAGGGTGAACGCACCCCCGCCCTGAGCCGAAGTCTGGGTCACGCGCGCCGCATACAGTGTGCCGCTCCAGTTGTCGGAGAATTCCTCGATCGACCGGTCGGAAACGAATTTCCACAAGCCCTTGGCGGTTCCGTCATCGCTCATGTACAGGGTCTTGCCGTCGGGCATCATCACCGCCAGCTCCGGGGTGTAGGAACCGGTCACATAGTGTTTTGCGCTGCGCGTGGACCCGTCGGGCAAAGGCTGGACCTCGACGATATACCCGTAGTTGTAGGGCCGGAAGCGTTCACCGTTGTAGCCATTGGCCTTGTCCACCTGCGTATCCCCGAGATAACGGGACTGCTGCTCCACATAGTTGCAGAAATAATTGAACTCGCCGTTGCCGTCACTACCGCTGCCATCCAGCGCGCAATCCACGAAATAGGGCGAGTCGGCGTCGGCATAGACCGAGTTCAGCGAATAGTTTTCCTCACCACCCAGGTGGCTGCCGTAATCGGTCTTGGAGCTGGCGCAGTTGATGATGGTGCCGCCGATGGCCGACAGATCCACCGGATGGGTATCCACCGGCGTCAGCATTCCGCTGTTCACCTCGATGACCGTATCCATCAGCTGACCAGGGCGCTCCTCCAGGTGGGTGATCAGTCGGTATTGATCCCCGACCTTGATGAAGGAATTGCCGTCCGGTCCGTCGGAGATATCCTGCGAGCCATCCTCCCGGGCCAGTGGCTGACCCGTCATGTCCACCATCAGCCCCATGACACCGGAGCCGATCGTATCGCCCATTTTGGCCAGCGTCCGGTACGCGAGCGGATACTCCTGCTGGCTGCCGTCGTCGTAGCTCACGGTCAGCGTACTGGAGACGCGCATCTGCTGTTTCTCCGCATCATTGGCCGACACTGCGAGCGGCGCGAAGGCGATGCCGGTAACGGCTTTTTCTCCGTCATTGTTGCTGCTGCAGGCAGTGACGCCCAGAGCCAGGACGACGGCGGTATACAGAAGGTTTCGTTTCATGGTGTGCACCTGATTTGCGTGTTGTGATGCGCACACAGTAAAGGCGCCGGGTAACGAAACCATTACAGAAACGACAGATGGAGTTCCGGCCGCAGTGAGACAGGCAGACAGCGCGGTGCGCTGCGACCCCGGACCCGCGCTACGCCTCAACGGCAGTTGCCGACCCCCTCCCACATGCTATAGTTGTGGCAACGACAACGACCCTGAGTCATGGAGAAACCGATGACCCGCTACACCGCCCCCCTGCTGCTCGCACTGACCCTGATCGCTCCCGCCGCAGGCGCGGACAGCCTGACCATCCCCGGCCATGTGCCGGCGCAACAGCCGATTCAGATGCCCCGACGCGGCATGAAAATGGATCAGGTTCGTGCCCAATTCGGCGAGCCCGCCGCACAACAGGGGCCTGTAGGCGACCCGCCGATCACGGTCTGGGACTATGGCGATTACAAGGTCTACTTCGAGTACGACACGGTACTGCACACCGTGGACCTGACCACCCTGGTCATGCCCGGCAAGGCGACGCAATAACCTGGCGATTTATTCCATTTTTATGGCAGATCACCGGCCATTATTTATGGCATTTGGTTTTTTTGATTTATTATCAACAACTTGCGCGGATTCTTTTTTCATTGCAAGCCTCCCGTCAATCATTACAATAAGCGGCATCGTTTGAAAAAACGATTCACGAATCGAGACCTTTGCACGAGAGTGCCTTGATTGCTCCGCATCCCCGGTCAATGCAAGACGCTCGTTCAAGGGCCCCGTTCAACGCAACCATCAATTCGTTGCAACCGGAGACGCCATGAAAACCCTGATCACCGCGCTGATCGCAGCGCTCGCGCTCGTCCTGGGCAGCAATGCCCCGGCTTCCTCTTCCAACCGCTGTTCCGCCACCTCCCCGTTCCAGATCGGCCAGACCCTGGTGTTTGCCGAAGACGAGAAGGAAAAGAAAAAGAAGGAAGGCGAGGAAGAAGAACCCGACTGCGAGTAACCCCCATTCCCTCCCATGCGGTTTCCCTTGCGCGGAAACCGCATGGGTGAGAATAAAATGACGGCCGTCCGGTCGTCGATAACGATACCCACGCACTATCCTGATGGAGGAAATCACATGAAATTCCACACACTGCTTACCGCTGGCGCACTGGCCCTCGGCCTTGCATTCACCGGCTCTGCTTCGGCCGCAGCCGTCAACATCACGCCCGATCTCGAAAGCATCACCGTCAAGCACGGCAGCAAGATGGTCAAGATCATGCGCAACCAGGACCAGAAGAACACCGTCAACCCGGCCTTCGCCAAGACCTCGCGCAAGTGCCCGCCCTTCTGCATCCAGCCGGCCAAGCTGGCTCCGGGCGTCGAGACCATCGGTGAAGTCGAGGTCATCAACTACCTGAAGCAGATGCAGACCGACGACAGCATCATGGTCATCGATTCACGCACACCCGACTGGGCCGCCAAGGGCACCATCCCCGGTTCCGTCAACATTCCCTGGACCGCGCTGAATCCGGCCAAGGGCGCCGATCCGATTTCCATCGGCGAAATTCTGGAAGACAAGTTCAACGCCAAGAACCTCGAAGGCCTGTGGGACTACACCAATGCCAAGACCCTGGTCATGTTCTGCAACGGCATGTGGTGCGGGCAGTCGCCGAACAACATCAAGAACCTGCTCAAGTTCGGCTACCCGGCCCACAAGATCAAGTGGTACCGTGGCGGCATGCAGGACTGGGAGATTCTCGGCCTGACCACCGTCAAGGCGGCCAACTGATCCCACGGGATCTCACCGCAACGAAAAAGGGCGGCCCTCGGGTCGCCCTTTTTCGTTGTTTGGCAGCCCGGACGCGCGGGCTGTCTGACGGCTCAGTAACGCAGCAGACCGCCGATCCGTCCGTGGCGGTTGACCCGCTGGCGGTTGTCCTCTTCGCGTACAATCTCGGCATGGCCACCGCTGTTGATCACCTGCAAGGCCAGATCGCCGACGATGTCCGCGCGTTCCTGCAGTTGCTCCGAACCACAGTAGGGGCAGGATTCGGGTGCTGATGCCTGCAGGTCCGCCATCAGGCTGCCGCAATCCGTACACTGCCAGCCGGCATGATGGAAGTCGCTGTCGGCAATGAAGTGCAGTACCCGGTATTCCTGCACCGCTTCAGCGGTATCGGCCAGCCCGGCCACGGCCCGGCCTTCCGGGCGCTCCAGTTCGGTGATCCACTGATCCAGCGTTTCCTGCTCTTCCTTCCGTTCCGCCTCGGCGACCACAGGGGCTACCGCGTCGCGCAGTTCATTCAGGTTGGCCGCCAGCGGCAGGGTCAGGGTGCCGATCAACCGCTCGCTCCAGGGCCGTTGCAGCGCTTCCGTCAGATGTTGCGCCTCCTGCCCGTCCGGACTGGCCAGCACCAGCCATTTCCAGCCGGCCTTGTCGGCCAGCTTGCCGACCGCGATGGCCGCCTGGCGCAGATAGCGGCGGTAGTGCTCCTCCTGCCATTGCTGGTGATTGTGGGTGCCGTAGCCGTGCCAGTTGTGGGCGCGGGTCAAGGGCACCGGTTCAGGGTTCTCCAGCTTGACCGAATACTCGGCCGCCTCGCCCATGTAGTAGAGAAAGAAGCGCAGGTGTTCGCGATCGAAGAGCACCACCCCGGTCGGCGGATGCTCGTCCTGTTGCAGCAGCAATTGGGTCAGCGCCGGAGTATTGCCCCAGTGCAGTTCATCGGCAGGCGCTTCGGGCAGGTGAAAGACGCGCAGCAGTTCATGATCCAGCTTGCCTTTCTTGACCCGCAACCGTCCGGGTGCAATGAACAGCGCCAGACCCTTGCCACGCGGTGCCTGGAAATAGCGCTCGAGGTGCTCGGCGACTTCTTCGGTCAATGCATCGAACTGCTGCTTGCGCTCGTGGTCCCAGTCCTGTTCATGGGCTTCGCGCAAGGCGCGGACCCGGTTGCGGTAGCGGGTCAGCGCTGCATCGGCGCCTTCGCCCAGATCTGCATAGACGCTGAGCACGCCATGGTCACTGGTATAGCGCTTGAGTTCCAGCAGTGTGTCAGTGTCCAGAAAATCGTATCCGCGCTCGTCATCGCCCAGCAGTTCCAGATGCATCAGATCGGGATCGAATCGTGTTATGTTCATGTTCATCTCCACAGGGATGGTTGAATTTCATGTATTGGGCCGGCTTCATTGGCCGGTGTTTCAGTGCTGTACTCCATATGGCGATGAAGCCCTGAAAAGCAAGAGACAAACCGGCCCGGATGTGCATCGGGGCCATTCGGTGTAGAATCGCCGCCTTTTCGCCATCCGCGTCATCATGTTGCAACAGCCCTTGCCCCAACCTGCCGAAACCCGGCGCATCGGACAGCTGACCGGCTGCAGCCGCAGCCTGTTCATCGCGCGCCAGATCCGCCAGTTCAAGGGGCTGACGGTGGTGGTGACTCGCGACATGGCCGAAGCGGAGCAGCTGGAAAAGGAAATCCGCTTCTTCCGCGATGACGGTATCGAGGTGCTGCGTTTTCCGGATCTGGAAACCCTGCCCTACGACCCCTTCTCCCCGCATCAGGACATCATCTCCGACCGGCTGCGTTGCCTGGCACGCCTGCCGCGGCAACAGGGGCGCAGCCTGCTCTTGCTGCCACTGGGCACCCTGTTGCAACGCCTTCCGCCGCGCGGTTACATTGCTTCGCGCGCGCTGTCCTTCCAGCGTGGCCAACGGCTGGATTTCGAAGCCTTCCGCCAGCAACTGGCCGAACAGGGCTACCAGACGGTGTCGCGGGTGGAGCAGCACGGCGAGTTTGCGGTGCGCGGTGCCATCATCGACCTGTATCCGATGGGCAGCCCGCTGCCCTACCGCATCGAATTCTTCGACGACGAAATCGACTCCATCCGCAGCTTCGACCCCGAGACCCAGCGTTCGGTGGACAAGCTCGAAGGCATCGAGATGTTGCCGGCACGCGAGTTTCCGCTGGACGAAGAAGGTATCAGCGGTTTCCGCAGCCGCTTCCGCCAGCGCTTCGAGGTGGACCCTACCGCCTGCCCGCTGTACCAGGATGTCAGCCAAGGCATCGCTGCACCGGGCATCGAATACTACCTGCCTCTGTTCTTCGACCGCCTCGACAGCCTGTTCGACTACCTGCCGGAGCACAGCCAGTGGATCATCGAGCAGGAGGCGGCCGACGGCGTGGACGCCTTCCTCGATCAGGTGTCCGAGCGCTATGAGTCACGCCGCCACAACCTCGAGCGGCCGCTGTTGCCGCCTTCGGAACTGTTTCTGGAAGCCGACGAATTCGGTGAACGGCTCGCCGCGCTTGCGGTCACCCTGTTCGACCGCCACAAGTATGCCGACGAAGACCGGCTGACCGTCAACACCGGCATCCCCCCCGCGCCGCCGCTGCCGATCCGCCCCCATGCCGAAGAGCCGTTACAGGAACTGAAGGATTACCTGCAACGCCGCGTGCGCCAGCGCATCCTGTTCTGCGCCGAGTCCAGCGGACGGCGGGAATTCATGCTCGAACTGCTCAACCATCACGGCCTGCGTCCGCGGGTGGTGGAACGCTTCGGCGATTTCCAATCGCGTCAGGAAGCCGGCCTCTATCTGACCGTGGCGCCGATCGAACAGGGGCTGGAACTGAACGAGGAAGGCATCACGCTGATCGTCGAGGCACAGCTGTTCGGCGAGCGCGCGCGCCAGACCCGGCGCCGCAAATACCGCAAGACCCGCGACGCCGAAGCCATCGTCAACAGCCTGGCCGACCTGCACGAGGGCGCGCCGGTGGTGCACGAGGACCATGGCATCGGCCGCTACCTCGGTCTGCGCACCCTGACCGTGGGCGGTGTCGAAACCGAGTTCCTCACCATCCAGTACGCCAACGACGACAAGCTCTATGTGCCGGTCAGCTCGCTGCATCTGATCACCCGCTACACCGGCGCTGCTGAAGACAAGGTACCGTTGCACCGCCTCGGCAACGACCAATGGCAGAAGGTACGCCGTAAGGCGCAGCAGAAGATCCGCGATGTGGCCGCCGAACTGCTGGAGATCCACGCCCGCCGCGCCGCGCTCAAGGGCTTCGCCTTCCCGCTCAACGAGGACGAGTACCAGCAGTTCGCCAGCGATTTCCCCTTCGAGGAAACGCCGGACCAGGAGTCCGCGATCCAGGCCGTCATCGACGACATGACCGCACCGCAGCCGATGGACCGCATCGTCTGTGGCGATGTCGGCTTCGGCAAGACCGAGGTCAGCATGCGCGCCGCCTTCATCGCCGCCAATGCCGGCAAGCAGGTGGTGATGCTGGCGCCGACCACCCTGCTCGCCCAGCAGCACTATCAGAACTACCTCGACCGCTTCGCCGACTGGCCGTTCCGCATCGCCCTGCTGACCCGCTTCACCCATGCCAACGCGCTGAAGGACATCCTCGACCGCATCGAAAGCGGCCGGATCGACATCGTCATCGGCACCCACAAGCTGCTTTCCGAAAAGATCAAATACCGCGACCTGGGGCTGGTCATCATCGACGAGGAACACCGCTTCGGCGTGCGCCACAAGGAAAAGCTCAAGGCGCTGCGCGCCCAGGTGGACCTGCTGACCCTGACCGCCACGCCGATTCCGCGCACGCTGAACATGTCGCTGGCCGGCATGCGCGACCTGTCGATCATCGCCACCCCGCCGATGCAGCGCCACGCGATCAAGACCTTCGTCACCCGCTGGAACGACGACCTCATCGTCGAAGGCTGCCAGCGCGAACTGAAACGCGGCGGCCAGATCTACTTCCTGCACAACGAGGTCAAGAGCATCGAAAAAACCGCCGCCCAGCTTCAGGACCTGTTGCCCGAAGCCCGCATCGGCATCGCCCATGGCCAGATGAAGGAGAAGGAACTGGAACAGGTGATGCTCGATTTCTACCACCATCGGGTCAACCTGCTGGTGTGCACCACCATCATCGAGAGCGGCATCGATGTGCCCACCGCCAACACCATCTTCATCAACCGTGCCGACAAGCTGGGGCTGGCGCAGCTGCACCAGATACGCGGTCGCGTCGGACGCTCTCATCACCGCGCCTTCGCCTACCTGATCACCCCGCCGCCACGCTCGATGACGGCGGACGCGCGCAAGCGCCTGGAAGCCATCGAATCACTGGAAGACCTGGGCGTCGGCTTCACGCTGGCCACCCACGACCTGGAGATCCGCGGCGCCGGCGAACTGCTGGGCGAAGACCAGAGCGGCCAGATCGCCGAGATCGGCTTCACCCTCTACTCCGAGTTGCTGGAGCGGGCGGTGGGCTCGCTGAAGGAAGGCCGCGAACTGGATTTCGACCAGCCGCTGATGCGTGCCTCGGAGATCGACTTCCATGCGCCGGCGCTGATTCCGGCCGACTACATCCCCGATGTCCACCACCGTCTGATCGAGTACAAGCGCATCGCCAACGCCCAAAGCGAAGACGCGCTGCGCGAACTGAAAATGGAAATGATCGACCGCTTCGGGCTGCTGCCCGAACCGTTGAACAACCTGTTCGCAATCAGCGAGATCAAACTCGTCACCCGCGACATCGGCCTGCAGAAGATTGATTTCGGGCCCGGATCAGGCAAAATGGTTTTCATCGAAAAGCCCAACATCGACCCCATGAGGATCATCCAGCTGATACAGACGCGCCCGCAGGATTACCAGTTCGACGGCCGTCAGACCCTCACCGTCCACCACCTCGAAGAAGACCTGGAAACCCGTTTCGAACAGCTGCGCCGGCTGCTCGCCCACCTCACCGCCAAGGACTGAACCCCGCCATGCCCCGTACCCTCGCGCTGCTGCTCCTGCTGACCCTGCCCTTCACCCCGTTGCCCGGCCAGTCCGACATCAGCAATCAGGCCAAACCGGAACGCATCTACGATGTGGAAGTCATCCTCTTCCGCAACGAATCCGTGCCGCGCGGCCGCGAAACGGTATTGCCCACCGCTTCCCCCGAGCTCCCGGCCCGCAGCATCGATTTCTCCAACCCCGACAGCGCGGCCCGCGCCGCCAGAGATGGATTCAAACCGCTCACCGATGCCCAACTGCGGCTCAAGGCCGAACGCCAGCGCCTCGATGCCTCGCGCCGCTACCGTGTACTGAAACATTTCGGATGGCGCCAGCCCGGCCTCGCCGCCGACGACACCCGCGCGATCCGCGTGCGTGGCGGCCGTTTCTACGACAACAGTTATGAATCCATCGACGAAGCCATGAACGCCGATGCAGCCGGCGAAACCCGGCGCGGCTTGTACGAACTGGAAGGCTGGCTGCGCGTCAGCCTGTCGCGCTACCTGCACACCGAGGCCAACCTGGTGCTGCGCGAACCGGCCAAGCCGGAACAGATCGCCCAGACCCGGAATGGCCAGCGAGTACCTCCCATCGACAGCTCCGGGCGGAAACTGCTGATCAACTACCCGCTGAAGGAAAAGCGCCGCATGCGCAGCAAACGCCTGCACTACCTCGACCACCCCGAATACGGCCTGCTGGTGCTGATCACCCCCTATCAGCCGGCCGCAGCCGTCAAACCGGCTGCGTCTGCCTCTGGCAGCGAGTAGCTCCCGGCCATTCATCCCCGGTTCATCCGGCCTCTGTTCCAATCGCCCGCCGGGAAGATCCTGCCCCCTGTCGTTACGCGGCGGCAAAATCCGTCAGGGGGTGGTACCCTATCCGTCATTTTGTTCAACCCGTCACCGCTTTCATTCCGAACATGACCTTCAAACGCCTTCTGTTGCCCCTCCTGCTGATGACCCTGTCCCAGCCCCTGCTGGCCGAGACCCGCTATGTCACCGACCAGTTCGAGATCACCCTGCGCAGCGGCGCCAGCACCTCCAATAGCATCCTCAAGATGCTCAAATCCGGGCAGCCGGTTACCGTCATCGAAGACGACCCCGAAAGCAAATACACCCTGGTGCAGACCGCCGACGGCAAACAGGGCTATGTGCTGACCCGCTACCTCGACAACCTGCCCTCGGCCCGCCAGCGCCTGGCCGCCCTGCAGAAAAAGAGCGAGCAACTGAAAAAGACCATTGCCCAGCTGCGCGAAGAACTGAAGCAATACAAGGACAACCTGCAGTCCGACAACCAGACCATCGGCCAGCTCAAGCGCGAACTGCAAGCCACCCAGACCGAACTGGACAACCTCAAGAACGCCACCCGTGACACCGTGCAGGTCATCGAACAGAACCGCACCCTGCAACAGCGCATCACCCGCCTGGAATCGGAAAAGCAACTGCTGGAAGAAGAAAACCGCGCCTACAAGGACAGCACCGCCATGGACTGGTTCGTGCGCGGCGCCGGCGTCTCCCTGCTCGCCTTCTTCATCGGGATCCTCGTCACCCGCATCCGCTGGCGCAAGCGCGACTCCTGGGGCGAATTCCGCTGAGCGTGCACGGCGACAGCATGAGCCCCACTATCACCGACGGGGTCATTGTAATTGTGGATCCGGACGCGGCGCCCGCCCACGGCCAAATAGTGATCGCCCGCACCAACAGCCACGGCGAGGCCACCTGCAAACCGTTAAGCCTCGATGGCTGCACCGCCTACCCGACACCGGACAACGACCGCTATCCGGTGCTACCTGTAACCAATGACACCGATATAGTCTGCGTGGTACGCGAGGCCCGCCTGTTACTCTAGTTCGGCGGTGCACGAAACTCAGGCAGCTCCGTTTCCGCTACCTCTTGACTAAGCCGAGTCAGCGACCGATCCATCGACTCAAGCACCTCAAGCTGCGCCGACTGCAGTTTGCGGATGCGCCCCAGATGCTGATAAATGCCGACAACAAAAATTGGTAGCAGCAGCGCCGCAAGAGCTAGCAAGCCAACCAATACTATCATCACCAGGCCAGCGCCGGCCCCAACCTCTGATCCCATAGTTCGTCTCCATGTGTCCGCGCGGATTGCACGCCTCTAGTGTACCTGCACTACCGATTTCTCAAAAACTAGAACCGGTCACAAAATCTAAGACACGGGAATTCACTCTTGAGAACAAAATCCAGATGCAAAACAAGAAAATCAAGGCATTTCGCCGATTATGATGTGAAGCTGAGGGATTCGATGTGTTATGGCAGTGACAACCACTGGTATTTGAGATCAACATTTGCAGCCGGGCTGTGGTAGAGCTGAGGCACTTTCAGCACATTTGGGGTGGATAACTGTTTCTGGATATTCACAACATGGATTGTGCAACAGTCTGACCTGCAGGGTGATTCCCGCCGCCTTCGGCGCTATGATGTCGCCTCTCTGAACCCACATGAGGATTCCCGATGGCACGCACCCCTTCCACCATGCTCGAACTCGGCACTCCGGCGCCGGAGTTTTCCCTGCCTTCGCCGATCACCGGCAAGACGGTGTCGCTGTCGGACTTCGAGGGCCAGCCGCTGCTGGTGGTGTTCGCCTGCAATCATTGCCCCTATGTGCTGCACATCCTGCGCGCGTTCACGGAGTTCGCCCGGGAGTATGGGCAGCGCGGCCTGAAGATCGTGATGATCAACGCCAACGATGTCGCCAACTACCCCGACGACAGCCCGGAGAAGATGGTCGAACTGGCCCGCGAGTACGGTTTCGACTTCCCGTACCTCTTCGATGAATCCCAATCCGTGGCCCAGGCCTATCAGGCGGCCTGCACGCCGGATTTCTTCCTGTTCGATGCCGGTCACCGGCTCTATTACCGCGGCCAGTTCGATGACGCGCGTCCGCGCAACGACGCGCCGGTGACCGGCGCCGATCTGCGCGCGGCGGCCGATGCATTGCTGGCCGGCGCGCCGGCACCGCAGGAGCAGTTGCCGAGCCTGGGCTGCAACATCAAATGGAAGGCCGGTAACGAGCCGGAGTATTTCAGCGCCTGATGCGGCGCAGGGTTTTCTCGCTCCACATCGAATCCGGGAGCCTGCGGTTCGCCTCATAGGCGTCCAGCGGCACCCAGGCCAGGGATTCGGCTTCCACCGCGCCGTCATCGCCGAACAGGCGCACGCTCCAGAAGGTATAGACCTGTGATTCCGGTTGCCCCTCGATCAGTGCTTGCCAGTTTTTTTGCAGCCGCTTGACGAGGCGGTCACCCATGAAGTATTCGGACTGGTATTCGGCCCCGGTTTCCGCATCGATCAGCCGCAGGCGGCGGTCGTAGTGCGGGCCCGGCCTGCGCGGCCGGCTTTCCACCCAGATCAGCGGGCGGCCCTCGAGTCCGCACCAGGCTTCGAGCACTGTGTTCAGGCGCGGGTTCGCCCAGCGGCCGATGGCTGCCGCATCCTCGAGGCAGGATGGGTATTCGCCGGCCTCGACGCGGCGGTGGGTTTCATCGCCGGGGCGGCGCAGGTAGAGGTCGCCATAGGTCAGGTGAGAGCCGCCCCAGATGTCGTCCGGATCCGGCTCCGAAAAACGCCGCACCTTGCGCAGGGCCGGCAGCCACATGCGGATCTGCATCGGCTTTCCGGGGCCGTAGTCATCGACCAGGATGCCGGTGCCGCGCAGCTTGCCGGACTTGAACAGCACCAGATCCTGCGCTTCCAGCTTCGGCTTTTTGGGCCTGAGCAGGATCAGCCGCTCGGTGTCGATACGGGTGTTTGAACGCGGCCCCCTGCTGAGCAGCACCATGTCGGGACGCTTGCGGTAGCCGATCAACAGCGTCTCGAAACCGCGAAAATGATCGACCCGCCAACTGCGTTCCAGCAAGGCGTCCAGATCCACCTCCGCGGCGGCGAGCGGCAACGGAAACAGCGCCACCACCAACAGCCAGATACGCGGCTTCATTTCGGCGCCTCCAGTTCCTCGCCATCGGACAGGTCGATGCCGTCCAGCAGTTCGTCGATCTCGTCATCGGCCTCGATGGCCAGGTCGTCGCTTCCCGACAACGCTTCGGGTGCGGGCGGCGGCTCAGAATCCGGCTCCGGCAGCACCTCGTCTTCCGTTTCCGTCGGCACCGGTTCTTCGGCAGCCGGCATCGGTTCATCGCTTTGGTCCGCGACCCCGGAATCACTTTCGAGAATCTCGGCCACTTTTTCTGTGTCGATCGTTTCGTCATGGACCACCTTTTCCACCACTTCCGAGCGGTCGATCTGGCTGTCGTGGCCACCACCAAACATGTTGCCGAACTCCGCGATCATGCTGCCCATGGTCGCCTTGGTGATTTTCAGTTCTTCTTCCAACACCTGCTTGCGGGATTCCAGTTCGGCCAGCTTCTGCTGCGTGGCCTCATCGACAGTGCCCTCCCCCGGTGCGGGCATGATCGGCGACAGGGACTTGTACACATCGATCAGCTCCGCCACCCAGGCATCGAGGCTGTGCAGTCTGTCGCAGTCGCGCTTGAGGTAGAGGTTGATGACGCGCTGAAAGAACAGCTTTTCCGCCTTGTCGACCTGTTCCACGGCCTGCTGCAACTCTTCTCCCTCGAAACGGTATTTTTCTTCCAGAAAGGAGCCGGTTTCCTCGAGCCTCAGCTTCGACTGCTTCCGGATCTGCTTGACCAGGCTGTCGATGGCCCGGCGGGTGCGGCGACCGCGGCGTATGGCGATGATGAGCATCACCACCAGCGCCAGCAACAGCAGCACCAGCGATTCGACCAGTACGATCAGCAGCCAGGTGGGGAGTTCAGTCATCGATCGCGACCTCCGGGTCATCGTCGTCTTCGTCCAGAAGCTGGATTTTCTCGCGCTTGCGCGCCCGCAGCCACCACCACAGGCCCGCGCCGCCCGCCAGCAGCAACAGATTGAAGGAGGCTATGGCGATATACAACAGGCTGTTGTCCGGTGGAGTGATGGGTGCTTCCGCTGTTTCCGCCGGATCGGCGGGCTCCGGTTCCGGATCCGACGCCGCTTCCGCGGGCGCAGGTTCGGCAACCTCAGCGGCTGCTTCCGCCGGGGCCGGGTTGTCAACCTCCTCTTCGGCACGCACACCGAGCAACGGATAGGGCTCCAGCGTGACAGCCACTGGCCGGCCTTCGAGGTCGTTCGCCTTCATGCCGATCCACAGCCGGTGCAGGCCATCGGCGCCGTCGGCACGCAACTCACCCAGCCACTGGCCGTTCATCGGCTTCAGCTCGACCGGCGCTCGTGTTGCATCCGGTGTTTCCAGCTCGGCCGTCAGTTGCAGGCTGGACGGTTCAATCATCTCGGCGCGCGGCTTGATCCACAGCTTGAAAACGCCGGTGCGGGCGGTTTTTTCGATATCGACCTCGAGCGGCCAGGCCACCTCGACGCTGATACGCCGGCTGCGGCTGAAGGTGCGGGCATCGGCGCTGACGACCAGTTCGTGCCGGCCTTCCTGCAGCGGTGCCTCTATGCGCGCCAGGTAGATGCCCTTGTCCTTGATGTCGCGTGATTTCTTGCGCCGGAGCGGTACCGCTTCCGTCTGCCCGTCGATGCTGTGCTGCAGACTGAAATCGACGAACTTGAGGAAACTATTGCGCGCGATCTTCCTGCCCTTGTTGTGCAACTCGACATGAAGATCGATATTGCGGTCGGGCATGACGAAGGCAGGGAGTTCCCTCACCTTGAGCTTGAGATCGGTGACCACCATGACCCGGTTGTCCGGGTCGGTGTCGGCGTCCAGACGCCACTGGCCGGCCTTGGGCTTGCGCACGGTGATCAGGTCATAACCCATGTCGCGCCGCCAGTGCACGCCCTGGCCTGGCTTTTGCTCGCTGTGGGGCTTGCCGTCGGGGTCGAACAGTACGGTCGGCCGGTCACTCTTGCGGAACACCAGCAGGGTCATTTCCCTCACGCTGCCGTCGATCTTGAAGGCATTGCCCTCGATGGCCACCGTGTCCGGCGCGGTGGCGCGCTCGAACATGCGCAGGAACACCCGCTGCAACTGGTCGGCGCTTTCGGCCACCTCGAAGGCGCCACCGGTCTTCAGAGCCAGACGCCTGAGCAAGACTTCATCGGCATTCTTCGACAGGGCCACCGCGTAGACCTTGACACCCAGCGCCTCCAGCCGATCCGCCTGCTCCAGCATCACCCGCTCGCGCGAGGCGGCGTTCTTGTCGGGGTTCTTGGAGATGTCCACCTTGCCGTCGGTGAGCAGCACCAGCGTGCGGCGGGTCTTGCCATCCGGCCCGCTCCAGCCTTTGAGCGCACGCTTGATGGCGCCCTCGATGTTGGTGTACAGGCCACGGGAATGGATGTTCGCCGCGCCGGCATCGGCTCGGCGGCGCCAGTTGGCATCGACCCGGCCCCACTTGACCTCCTCGTTGACATATCGGCCAAAGGTCCAGACGCCGGCCTTCGATCCGGCCGGGATCAACCCGGTCAACATGCGCAAGGCCGGTTGACGCAGGTTCTGCGGGTCGGTCTTGACCATGCTGCCCGATACATCGATGAGGATGCGGATGTCATCGGCCGCCGACGCCAGGGAGCCGGCAAGCAGCAACAGCATCATGAGCAAAAAACGCGGAAAACGGGCAATCATCGGCGGGGCAGTCGGTCGAATGGGTATACTATCGGCAGTTTGAAGCAGAGTCTGAACCCCGAGTATAGAAGCTCGGGCTGGCCTTGCAGGGAGCCCGTATGAAACCGGCAGACGCATCCACCGATCCAGGCGGTGAAGCCTACCGCATCACCAGTGCTTACGACTGGGTGGCACGGGCCTTCCGCGTGACCCGCCGCCTGCTGAAGCTGGAGATGCGCCTGCACAACGACAGTGCCACCGAGACCGCGCATCTGATCCGCCGCGGCGACATCTTTCTGTTCAATCATTTCGCCCGCTTCGAAACCTTTATTCCGCAATACCTGATGTACGAGCAGGCCGGTGTCTATTGCCGTTCCATCGCCGCGCCCGAATTCTTTGACGACGAGCGCTTCGGCGCCTTTCTGCGTTCGCTGGGCGTGGTGCCCAACACCCTGCCCGGCCTGTTCCCCTTTCTGGCGCGTGAGATCCTGCACGGCCGCAAGCTGGTGGTGTTCCCGGAGGGCGGCATGGTCAAGGACAAGCGGGTGCTCGACGACCAGGGCCGATTCAGCATCTATTCACGCACCGCGATGGAACGGCGCAAGCAGCACCGCGGCGCGGCGGTGATCGCGCTGGCGCTGGACGCCTTCAAGACCGCCCTGCTGCGCGACTATTCCCGGGGCCGGATCGAGAACATCGACCGCTGGACCGCTCAGCTGGGCTTCGAGGACCGCGAAACCCTGCTCGCCCGCGCCCTCAAGCCGACCCTGATCGTGCCAGCCCACATCACCTTCTACCCGCTGCGGGTGCGCGACAATCTGCTCTACCAGGCGGCACGCCTGTTCAACAAGCGCATCGACCGCCGCTTTGCCGAGGAACTGCTGATCGAGGGCAACCTGCTGTTGCGCGACACCGACATGGACATCCGCTTCGCCGAACCGCTGGAAATGGGCCGCTACTGGCACTGGTGGGAAAAACAACTGCTGCCCAATGTGGTGCACTGCTTCGACAGCCTCGATGAGCTGTTCACACTGGACACCCGCAGCCGCCACTGGAGTGGACGCATCCACGCGCTGGGCATGCGCGCCAAATCCAATACCGTGAGAGACGATTACATGAAACGCATGTACCAGGCCGTTACCGTCAACCTCAGCCATATCGCCTCGCGGCTGCTGCTTGACGGCCTGCAATCGGGCCAGCGCATCCTGCCCGCGGAGGGCTTCCACCGCTGGCTCTACCTGGCCATCAAGCGCCTGCAGGCGGAGCCCCGCTACCACCTGCATGTGAGCCTGCTCGACCCCGAAGAATACGCGCGCCTGCCGCAGGGCGACAGCCACCGGCTGCGACAATTCCTCGAACAATCCGAACGGCTGGGACTGATCCGTATCGAAGAAACGCAATACCGATTGCTCGACAAGCTCGGCGAGGACTTCGACTTCGACGCCATCCGCAGCGAAAACCCGATCACGGTCTATGCCAATGAAATCGCTCCGCTGGCCGGCATCGGCCGGCTTCTGCAACGCATCCCTGCGGAAGCCGACACCCTGACCCCGCGCGACTGGGCCGATCTGGCCTATGACGATGAGCGGCGCAGCCTGGAATTCGACCGCCGGCGTTACGACAAGCCCCGCTACCGGGACATCAACGCGGCCCAGACCGCCACCGCCGACGCCAACTGGTTCCGCCTGTTGCACAGGGAGCCCGCGCCCGGCGTGGTACTGGTCCACGGCCTGCTGGCATCTCCGGCGGAGATGCGTCCACTCGGCGATCGGCTGCACGCTTCCGGATTCAATGTCATCGGCGTGCGCGTCAAGGGTCACGGCACCTCGCCCTGGGATCTGCGTGACCGCAACTGGCCGGAATGGATCGATTCGGTCATCACCGGCTTCCGCCTGCTTCAACCCTTTTGCAGCCGCGTCCATCTGCTGGGGTTTTCCGCCGGCGGGCTGATGGCCTTGCGCTGCGTGCAGCAACAGCCCGACCTGCCGGTGGCCTCGGTCGTCAGCATCAGTGCCCCGGTGTTGTTTCGCGAACGCAACACCCGCTGGGTGCCGCTGCTTCACCAGGCCAACCGCATCGCCCGCCTGCTCGGCAGCGGAGGCATCGCCCCGTTTCGCGACAACCAGCCCGAGCACCCGGACATCAACTATGCCCACATTCCGATCCGCGCGGTCTATCAACTGCAGAAACTGATCGAAACCTTTCTCGACCAACCGGCCCGCTTCCACTGCCCGGCCATCTGTTTCCAGGCCAGTCAGGACCCGGTGGTCAAGGCCGAAAGCGTGGACATCCTCTGCGACCACATCGAGGCGCCCCTGAAGGAAAAAATCCTCATTGACAGCAACCGCCACGGCATCGTGCTGGAGGATATCGACGGCCTTCACCGGAAGATCATCGAACGCCTTCAGTCCATCGCTGCGCTGACCGGTGGCTGAGTCCCAGACAACGATTTCTGCCTTTTCCTTTCATCGACAAAAAAGCCCGGACGGAAACACTTCCGCCCGGGCCGCTTCATGGATGATGATCCGTTTCAGGACATCATCAGTAGGTCACATGCCGTACCATCCTCTGCGCGGCCGAGCCGCCCTGAGTCAGATAGAAGTCGGCATTGGGTTGGAACCACAGACCGTTGGGCCCCCGGATATCGGTCTGGGTCGCCATGCCACATCCGTTGACGGTATCCGATCCGGTGCCACCGGTACCCGCCACGGTATCGATCACCCCGGTGGATGCATCGATGCGGCGCACGCGGTTATTGAAGTGATCGGCAACGAGGATGTTGCCCTGGCTGTCGATCTCGATATCCCGCGGGCTGTTGAGCATCGCCCCATTTGCCGTTGAACCGTCACCGCCAAACCCGGCCTGGGCATAGCTGCCGGCCAGCGCACTCAGAGTCACTGGCGCAGCCAGAGGATCCAGTCCGGTAAGGGTGATGCCGTCAACCCGCAACACACGGTGGGAGAAGGGTTCCGTGAATACCGGGCGACCCTGCGGGTCGACATCGAGCATGTAGGGTCGGATGGGGTTCGTCAGGGCATCGACGGGCGTGGTGATGTCGGTTGTGGCCGTCCATGCGCCGCTGCCGGCAACACTCCACAAGTCGTTGTCGGCACTGACCATCAGCACCCGCCCGGCCACCGTCAGGTACAGCACCTGGTGCACCGGATCGGCCGCCACATCCGTGGGCTGCCAGATACGGCCATCGGTGGCCGTGACCCGGTTGTTGACATCGGTGCTGTAGGTGAAACCGCCCTGTTGCTGACATTTTCCGACCACGGTTGCGACCGTACCAGTACCCAGGTTGACCGCATTGATGCAGTTGCCCCAGCGGTCCGCGTAGAGCAGGATGTCGCCATTGGGCGTGGAGTAGATATCCAGCCCCAGGGCATTCGCCGCGGTCACCTCACTGGCTTCATCGTTGCTGGCCGTCGGATTGGCGCTGGGGTAGTTGCTGTAGTTGCTGTTGCCCGGGCTGATGAGCGTGGTGATATTGCCACTGGTATCCTTCTTCAGGATGCCGGACGCGGCGCCCGTGGATATATACAGGTTGCCCTCGCTGTCTTCGGCCACATCGAATGGCGCGGCAGTGCTGTATTGGCCCGTGGTGACGGCATCGCAGGCGGCACTGTCGATGTTTCCGGCCGTGGGTGAGCAGAAGGCATTACTGAGCACGAAATCCTGTCCGTAGCCATTGCCGCTGATGGTGATCAGGTTGTTGGCCGGATTGCCGCTGTTACCCCAGTCGATGGCATTGACCAGGCTACTGCCACCGGGAATGCCGGACAGGCTGTAATCACCGGCGCCCACGGGGCCACTGCCATTGGGCAAGGTGATGCTGCTGCCGCCATTGGTCGGCGAGAGTACTACCGGCAGAGGGGCCGGGCTGCTGTTAGAGCCGGGCACATTGACGCCAGAGATGGGGCATGAAACGGTCAGGCTGACATCGACCGGAGGCGCATTGACATCGATGACCAGATCCACTTCGTTATTGATGTCATTGCTCCATCCACCCGGCCCGGCGTTGCCGCCACAGAGATCCGGGGAAGTCAGGCTGCCCAGTTCCACGCCATTGGCATCATAGGCCGTGACCGTCGCGGAATAACCCAGCGGGGTGTTGTAGAGCAGGAAATCACCATTGGATGGATTGTTGTTCAACAGGTAGCGGTACAAGGCGGGAGAGGTATCGATCGACACAATCAGGTGGTGTACCTGGCTGAGCTGGTTGATACCCAGACTGTCGATGACATTGATATTGGCGGTACACACTTCACCGTAATGCCAGTCCAGGTTCCATGCGGTCAGGTGATTGGTGTTGTACACCACATCGAGCAGGCCATCGCTGCTGTCGAGATCGGCTGCCGTGCCGTCCTCCTCGAAACTCCATTCACCGGTGGTTTCATCGAAACTCCATATTGGCACCGCATCACCTACCTGCACCACATTGCCGTCGGCATCGGTCGTGCCGATGGCAAACTGCATGGCAATTTCGATGTCCTGACTGAACTGCTTCACCCGCCGGCCGTCATTCCCCTCAATGACGATCGAAGCAAACCCGGCCGTCTTGAAATTGATCTGTTGCTGGCCGGTAGCCGGGCTGCCATCGATCCCGGTGAAACCATCAACATTGGCCAGAACGTTCATCCCACCGGGATAAGCAAGCAGGGCACGCGGTTTGCTGGGATCGAAACTGGTGAGCTTGAGCACACCGCCAACGACCGGGTTCCCGTCCTCGTCGAGAAGTTGGGTGCCCGCAGGAATGGTGACCTTGAGTGCCGGGGCGGTTGGGCTTTCGCGGCTCAACAGCTCGATGTCCTGAGTCACCGTACCCGTTGAATCGACGCTGTCACTGATGTCCAGATGGGTCGAGAAAACACCGTCGGCTACCGATCCGGGGCGATCTTGGGTCAACCGCAGGGACACGCTCTGCTCACCACCCCTGGAGGGGAGTATCAGGGATTTTCCACCGTCCAGATAGCCCTCGGCACGCGCCAGAATCGACAGTGAGCCATCACCGGACGCCGGATACTCCGCAGTAATGGTGATATCAGCCGCTTCGTTCCCCGCTACGATCAGTTCACTGACCGGTTGCTGATTGGCATCCAGAACGGACGCGCCCCGGAACGACAATTCGATATTGCCATTCACCCAGCCTGCCGTGGCATCGGCCACGCTGATATGAATCCTGGAGGAGATATCCTCGTCAACCTTGTCCTTGTTGCCGCCACAGGCCGAGAGCGCGGCCACAAGCGAAAACACGGCGCTTGTCATGATGATTTTTTTCATTGTTATGTTACCTGATTGGTGAAAAGACATGCTTTATGCACTTCCATAGCTGAAGCTAGTAGATGCGCCGACAGCAACAACTGTCGGTTCCGACAGTCTTTGACGGCAGCGTGAACCGGGACACAGTTCGCCCGCAACCCGCAACCTGCAGCGACGGCTGGATCGCGCTTGCTTGAGGCTTTACCCTATGCACATCATGCCCCACCCCGCCATCCAGACATTGCTGCTTTTTTTGGTGTGCACGATGGCCACGACTGTTCCGGTTGCAGAGGCTCAACGGCTCTCCGGCAGCTGGCAATTCCATGAAAACAACTCAGGCAGCAAACAACCTCCACCCGGTGACAGTCCGGGCTGGCATGATGTGGCCGTTCCCGGAATGCTCAACCAGCAACACGGACAGTCCATCAGCGGCTGGTATCGGCTTCGTTTCGACCGTGATTCTGTCGCTGGCGACAGGACGCCTCAGGCCTTGCTCATTGAACAGCTTCGCCATGCCGATGACACACGTCTCAATGGTGTACGCATTGGCGCGGAAGGGCGTTTCGAGGCTCCCTGGGAATTCAGTGCCACCAACCCTCAGGCCGCACAACGCGTCTACCCGATTCCCCCCGGCCTGCTGCGCGCTCGAAACAATGAGTTGCTGATACGTACCGTCACCGGCTTCGGTCCGACCTGGGGAGCACTGTTTCCCGGGGGTGCCGGAATCATTGATGGAGATATCCGCATCGATCCTCTGGATGACCTGAGCGCCAAACAGCGGCAAACCCAATTGACCGGAAGTATCCTGGACAGCGTGTTCATAACCCTTGGGATCGTCGATGTGCTGCTGATTCTTCTCTTGTTGCGCCGCAGTCAACAGATATTCCCGGAGTTCAAATGGTTGCTGATCACCAGTCTGCTGATGCTGCTTGGGGCTTCCGGACATGATGTGTTTTACCTGACCGGTCTGAACATACACGCCAACTTTCTGATGGCAGTCGCCATGCTGGGCGTCCCACCATCCATCGCGTTGTATTTCCATGCGCAGCACCGGAACATTCCCCGCACCCTGCTGCGCACTCTGGCCTTGATCTGGGGTATCAGCAGCCTGACGCTGTTGCTGCCATGGCCGGACAATGGATTGAAGACCGCGGCCTGGTACCTGTTCAACGGCATTGCTCTGGCTTCATTCGCTTACGCTGTGGCCTGCGCCGTTTCAGGCGTGCGTCAGAAAAGAGTCGCCGCTTGGCCTCAGCTGCTGGCGATCGTGGTTTACATTCTTTCGATCCGCACCCAATGGTTGCCGGAAGTCTACTTCGGCCATCGCAACATTCAGATCGGCAGCCTGTTCTACCGTTATGCGCTGCTCTATGCCTATATCCTTCGTCTGCAGCAGATGCAGACCGATTACCGTGCGCTGTCCCGCCGCGTGGTGGGCATGGCCGATGCAATCCATGCCAAGCTCTCACGTGAATTGCATGACGGTATCGGCCAGAGTCTTTCCGCTATCAAGTTGCGCACCCAACTGGCACTCCAGTCCACACCGAGCAGGCAACTGAGCACCATTCGCGATGAACTCGATCAGGCCATCGTCGACTTTCGGCGGATCCTGGGCGGGCTGCATCCCCTGCAACTGGATCAACGCGGCCTGCATGCGGCACTCCGTGATGAAGCGTCCCATCTTGAGTCCTTGCACCCCGGCCTGTGCATCACCCTGGAGGTCGACCCGGCCGGCACACTGGACCGCGAAACCGAACTGCACTTGTTCCGGATCTTCCAGGAGGCCGTGCACAACGCCATCCGCCACGGCAAGGCCCGGCACATTACAGTGTCGTTGAAACAGGAGGGCAGCCAGGCGGAGTTTCGAATACACGACGATGGCCAGGGTTTTGGCCGTATTCAGCAGGGCACGAACAGGAAGAGTCAGGGGCTCGGGCTGGTAAGTCTGCGCGAACGCGCGGCGATGATGGGCGGTCAGTTCGCTATCGACACACACCCAGGGGAAGGGACTCGGATCACCGTACACATGCCTTTGGGGCGCTGATCAGTCCACCCTGATCAGTCGGCGTTGCGTGGCCAGTGCTATGGCATGAGCCTTGCTTTTGGCACCGAGTTTTTCACAGCACTTTCCGAGGTGGAAGCGCACCGTGCGCTCGGTGATGCACAAGGCATCGGCAATTGACTGGTGGGTCTCCCCCCGGGCGGCCCACTCCAGCACCGCCAGCTCCCGTCCGCTCAGGGACACCGCAGCCGTTTTACCCAATCTGGCGTCCTGACCGGCTTCAATCCTGGCCTGGGCCTGCAGCGCCGGAGATACATAGCGCAGTCCCTTGCGGACGGCTTCGATGGCGCCGGACAGTTCTTCGAAGGCATCGCTCTTGGACACATAGGCCCAGAGACCGAGTTCAAACAGGCGCCGAGACAGACCGTTGTCGAGGTGCATGGTCAGAACCACCACGCGGGTCCGCGGCGAACCCGCCGCGATCCGCTGCAGCGTTTCTTCGGCAGGGGGCCCCGGCATCGAAATGTCCAGCAGCACCAGATCCGGACGGTGGTGGAGCACCAGACGCAACAGGGCATCACCATCGCCACATACGGCGGCCAGCCGCACACCATTCAGTGTGGACAACAGGCCCGTCAACCCCTGCAGGAACAGGCGGTGGTCATCGGCAGCGACCAATGTCAGATTTTTATTCTTGTTATTCATTGTGTTCTGAGCGCTGTGTACCGGCGCACTATAGGCGGACAACAGCACTCAGGCAATCAGATTGTGCTTCCGGTTGCAGAATCAGTCTCTACCAAGGCCGTTTACGAATATGCAGGCGATACAGCCAAGGGGAGACCCACCATTCGAACAGGGTGAACAGCGCTATGACCAGCAGGACACCAAAGGCATCCAGCTCCAGCGGCTGGCGCAGCATCCACAGCGGAAGCAGGGATTCCGGCCATTGATCCAGTCCGCGGAAGCGTGCGCTGGGCGCCAGCCCCAGACGGCGCTTGATGAAGCTGGAACCGGCGTCGCCGAGCATGGCCCAGGCGGCAAACTGCAGGCCTTCCCCGGGCGTCAGCCCCGTCAGTGGCGCCAGCAGCAGCCCGGCGAGCAAGGCCGCGGCGACTCCGCGCCAGGTCTTGGAATGGCCGAGCAGGGGCTGACCGTCAGCCAGGCGCAAGGAGAAATCCAGCGGCCACGCACAGCAGGCGCCCAGCAGCTTGCGTGCGATTATCGGTGCGCCATGTACCGCCACCAGCAACAACGCGGAGAGTGCTATCTGAAATCCGTCCATCACGGCCTCCATCTGCCGCAGAGTGTTGCCCACTTCACAGCCGGCGGCAAGGTGGCAATTCTATACTGCGCGCATCACCACAGGGAGGAGATGCCATGATCCATGCCGAACAGCGCAGCAGCATCACGCAATTCGAACTCGGGCAGATGTTTCGCAAGGCGCCGCCGGAGCAGAGGGATTACCAACAGGCCGCCGCCTGGTTCGCCCATTCCGCACGCCAGGGATTTCGCGACGCCCAGTACATGACCGGATTGATGCACGCCCGCGGACTGGGTGTCGAACGGGATCCGGTGGAGGCCTACGCCTGGCTCAAGATCGCAGCCGCCCAGGGCTCGCGCAAGGCCATGCGCTGCCTTCAGCGCCTGCGCCCGCAGATGTCACACACGCAACTCGAACTGGGACGCGAGCGATCCAGACGCTATTATCGCGCGTTCGTGGAACCGACCGGACGCTGAGCACAGCCCGATGAAACACTACCGCAGATACGCGACCCTGCTGATTCTGGTCGTCGCCGCCGTGTTCGGCTGGCTGGAACAGCGACCCACCGATGCAACGGCCCGGCCCGAACCGGCGCCGACGGTCCACCAGCCCGAAGCCGGCAGGGAACGCTTGGCACAGGCCATCCGCGAGCGCCAGAGCGATGTCCAGGTGCGCGGCAGTGGCACCGTGATCCGCCTGCTGCGCGACGACAACGAGGGCAGCCGGCACCAGAAATTCATCCTGCGGCTGCCGTCTGGCGGTACCCTGCTGGTCGCCCACAACATCGATCTGGCGCCGCGCATCGACGATCTGCAAACAGGGGATCGAATCGAGTTCTACGGCGAATACGAATGGAACGACCGGGGCGGCGTGCTGCACTGGACCCACCACGATCCCGCCGGTCGACACCCTGACGGCTGGTTGCAACACAAGGGAAAGCGCTATCGGTAACGCCTGCGTTGACGGCGGTGGTGCCGCCATTTGATCCAGCCGCTCCACAACAGTACCAGCCCGGCAAGCACCGAAATATCATTCACCCACACCCAAAGCGGGTGGAAAAACTCGCCGTCATGCAATGCCAGCAACAGGTCGTAGAGTCTGGCCGCATCCGGTTCTGGCAGAGGCAGCTCATTACGGGCATCGCGGGTCAGCAGGCCCCAGTCCTTCCCGGCAGTGTACACATCACGCGGCATGTGCGGCGTACCGGGCAGCATGTACCATTCCTCTCCGTCGTGCAGACGGTTCATGCTGCCCATGCCGCTGACGAACAGCTTGTCGCCGAGACGGGTCATGCGCCAGGCAAAGCCTTCCGATTCGCGCTGCCACTGCCGCAAGTCCGTGGATACGAACACCCCGAGCCGGTTGCCGATGCGGTAGCGTTCACCGTCAAAGTCGATACTCCAGATGTCGGTGGACAGATCTCGGTAGACCGGGGGCAGGAACCGCAAGGGAATATGGGTCTGTTTCATGATGTCCCTCAAGCCCTGAGGATGATCGAGAAACACGCCACTGACGAACAACAACAGCACCGGCGCAAAGCCCAACAATACCCAGCCATTGGAATGCCAGCGCCGCCAGAGCAGCAGGGATCCCCGCTGATCGGACTGCCCGCCTTTGATACGGCGGGTTTTCATATAGATGATCAACCCACTCAGCGACAGAAACACCAGCAGCAGGGCCGAAAAGTCGTTGATCCATAGCGAGAGATCGCCACTGAAGAGTCCGCGGCCATAATGCAAGTCACGCATCAGCCGCCCCAGGGTAATGTGCGATGGCAGCAGATGACGGGGGACAGGGGTGACGGCAAGCCGCTCCGCCTGTCCGCTACGGGTATCGATACGCCACAGATGGCGCTTGTCTTCAACCGCCAGCAGCCAGGGATGATAACTGGACAGGTCATTGACCGCTGCGTCAGTGGCCATCAGCCGCTGCCAGTGCGCACCACCGTCCTGGCTGCGCCAGACGCCATCGGTCGAGGCGGCAAAGAGTTCGGAATAGTCTTCATCAGGACCGCTGCGCCTTGGCTCCACCCTCAGCACCGGCCGTTCCAGCGCGAGCATCCAGCTGCGGCCGCCATCGCGACTCAGCCACAACCCCTGCCAGGAAGCGGCAATCCGGTGTTCCGGATCGGCCGGATCGATCTTGTAGGCCTCGAAGCCCTGACGCGCCTTGTCCATGACCGCGTCCGGCAGATGGCGCGGGTCGATGCGCCAGCGTGACAGGAAATCGAAGGATTCGTGATCGAGAAAAAATCCGGTGAACGCCAGCAGAAACAGAATGCCGCCCAGACCCAGCCCGGCATAGCGGTGGATCCGGGCGACGGTATAGAGCCTCACAGCCGGTACTCGAGGCCGATGAAGACCTGGCGCGGCGCGCCAGGGGTATATTTCTCCTTGCCGTAGCTGTAGGTGGCACGCTCGGCGTAGATCTCATCCTGCAGATTGTTGATCTTGATGTTGATCTTTAACCGTTCGCTGACCCGGTACAGGGCCTTCAGGTTGGCAACCGTATAGCCGTCATAGCTGCGGGTGTTGGCATCGTCCAGCCAGTATTCGCCTACATGCTGGAATTCCAGCATCGAGGTAAGCCCCGGCAGTGAATCGGGGCGGTACAGCAGCCTGAGATTGGCCAGGTTCTCGGGTGCCGAAGCCTGCTCATTGTCGCCGTAGACCGGGTCATCGACATATTCATGGCGCGATCGGCTGGCGGCCAGTCGCACCGCCAGTTCATCCGTCAACTGCCTGCCCACCGTAAGCTCGATGCCCTGATGCCGTGTCTCGCCGCCATTGACATAGTAGCGATCGCCATTACTGTTTTCGCGGCGGACAATGCTGTCATCGATGCGCATCGTGTACAGCGCCAGTTCGAGGTGGAACCCATCCACGCTGCGCTTGTAGCCGACTTCCAGCGTGTCGGTCACTTCCGGATCCAGATCCGATTCGATGTTGTCGGTCTTCAGCGAATACAGCCGGCTGGCCTGAGGAATGCGAAAACCATTGGCATAACGCGCATACAGACGCTGCCGTTCGTCGATCTGCCAGCCCAGACTCAGCTTGGGACTCCAGTGCTCGAAGTCCGGGTCCAGATCGTCGCCGGGACGGGAATAACTGGAACCGGCATACTGGCCGTCTGCCAGATTGTTCGTGTAATCGAAGCTGTTACGGTCGTATCGCAGGCCCGCGGTCAGCGTCAGGTCATCCCCGATCTGCTGTTCCACACGCAGGTAGGGGGCCAGCGCCAGGTAGTCGACATCGTAGTTGTAGATCTCCCCGGCCGGGACCGGGGATCCCCAGCCGGAAGGCGTATAGTCGAACAGCTGGGTATAGACCAGGGAGGACTGGGTGATTTCCACATCCGCACCGAGGATCCAGCGCCGACTGTCCTGATCCAGCCTCAGCTTGGCCAGCATTCCGAAGCTGTCCTGCTGGCTGTCGTTATGGGGCAGGTTTTTCTGCCAGGTGGCGATATAGCGGTTGCGTGTGCTGCGCAGATAGCCGATGACGCTGGCCGAAACCGAATCACCGACATCGGCAGTCCATTCGCTGCTCAGGCGCGCGAAGTCGAACTTGCGGTTGATCTCCAGCCCCGAATCCAGCGCCGACTGGATGTCGCCCACCGAGGTCGGATCCTGCTCCAAGGCATCCAGCCCGATCAGACTGCCGGCCATTTGCGCATCGGTGCGGTTGGCGGTGAACACGGTCTTCACCTGCCCACCCGAATCGAGATCAACCCTGTGGACGAGACCCGCTTCCTCGCGTTCGCTTTCGGTATGGTCACGCCAGCCGTCGTTGCGCTGAACCGACAGATTGAGTCCCAGACTGCTGGCATCGAAATCGGCCCCCAGACCGAGATCGAGACGTCGGAACCCGTCGCTGCCTCCCTCGATGCGCATGCGACGCCCCTCTTCAGCCCGACTGCGGATGTTGATGGTCGCCGCCACCGAGTCGGATCCGTAAAGCGCCGTGCCCGCGCCCTTGAGCACTTCCACCGATCCGGCCGTGGTGAAATTGCCATAGGCCAGACCATTATGGTTGAAGAATCCGGACGACTGCAGCGGGATACCGTCCTGCAGAAACAGATAATAGGGTCCGGTGTTGATCGGCATGCGGATGGCCGTCATGTGCCCCAGGGTAGAAC
Organism: Gammaproteobacteria bacterium; assembly: GCA_026989015.1. Classification (GTDB taxonomy): domain Bacteria; phylum Pseudomonadota; class Gammaproteobacteria; genus S144-22. Next base: position 61,044 of record JALSKD010000183.1, on the reverse strand, counting down.
CGGTCTGGGTGACCAGTACGCCGGACAGGGCATTGAGCAATTCCTTCTGCAGCGCGGCATCGTCGAGTTCGACCGCTTCGCCGCCATGGACATCGATGCTGGCATCGACCTCCAGTGCCTTTTGCGCATCGCGGGTGGCGGTGACCACCATCGTCTCGATGCCGTCATCGGGTACATCGGCGGCCGACACAGGGGACAGGTTGAGCAGACTGGTCATCGCCAGGCTCAGCGGAAGGATGGGGTTCTTCACTTCAGACTCCGAATCAGCTTGAAATCGGGGCCAGTGTAGTGATGCGCAGGCAGCGAGGAAGTGACCGATTGTCGCGCGTCAATCGGTCGCAGTCAGGGGTGCCGGATCAGCGTGGCAGCCACTCGATGCGACCGTCTTCGTGGCGGATGGCGGTGGCGTTGTGGACGCCGTCGAATTCGGGGTTTTCCAGATGCAGTTTGAGGGACTGACGCACCACCGGGAAGGCCAGTTCCTGCCAGGGAATGTCCTTCGGCTCGACCAGCGCAGTTTCCAGGCTTTCGATTCCCGGTGCCACCTCCGGCGACGCCAGCTGGCCACGGAACATGATGTACACCTGGGAGATGTGCGGCAGGCTGAACACGCCGAACAGCTTCAGATCGCGGGTCCGGGCATTGGCCTCCTCCATCGATTCGCGGGCCGCGGCCTCGGCCACGGTTTCGCCGTTCTCCATGAAGCCGGCGGGCAGGGTCCACAGGCCGTGGCGCGGTTCGATGGCGCGCTTGCAGAGTAGGATCCGGCCTTCCCATTCGAGGATGGCGCCGCAGACATTGTTGGGGTTGCGGTAGTGGACGATGCCGCAATGGTCGCAGACCGCCCGTTCGCGGTTGTCGCCCTCGGGCACGCGGTGCACCAGCGGCTCGCCGCAGGCGCTGCAGAAATTCTGCGGGATGCGGCTCACCCGTGCAGCTCCCGCAGCAGATCGATATCGACGAAATCACGGCCGTGCTGGCGCTGCAGTTCCCTGGACGGGTTGTCCGGATCGCCGAGATGATCGATGACCAGCGCCGCGCCGGAGAAATCGTCGTCGGCGGTGTAGCCATTGTAGGTGATCAGCGTCTTCAGGCCCGCGCCCTGCGCCGAGAGGATGCCGTTGCGGGAATCCTCGAAGGCCAGACACTGATCCGATGTCAGGTTCATCCGCTGCAGAACATGGTCATAGATATCCGGCCCCGGCTTTTTCTTCGGCACGATATCGCCAGCGCCGATCACCTCGAACCAGTCGAGGCTGTCAGGGCCAAGGGTGTTGGAGAGCAAGGCGGTGACATTCTCCGGCGTGGTGGTGGTGGCGATGGCAAGACGCAGCCCGGCATCGCGGGCTTCCTGCAGCAGGCGTTGTACGCCAGGGCGCAGCGGCACCCGTGACTGACGCATCAGTTCCACATAATGTCGGGTCTTTTGCGCGTGCAGCGCGCGGATCCGTTCATCGATGTCCGGGTCGTGGCGTTCCGGCCGTTCACGGGTTTCCAGAAAGTGCTTCATGCGTTCCTTGCCGCCGGTGACGGCCAGCAATTCGCCGTAGGTGGCCTCGTCCCAGTGCCAGTCGAGGCCCGCCTCCTCGAAGGCCAGATTGAAGGCCACGCGGTGGCCGTCGCGTTCGGTGTCGGCCAGGGTGCCGTCCACATCGAAGATCAGTGCGTTCAACATCGTATCGTTCTATCGGTTCAGAAATTCGGTCAGCAGCGTTTCCACTCGCGACATGCCCTGCTGCAAATGGGTCTGGATCTGCTCCATGGTGATCTCGCCGCTGCGGTAGCCGGCGGCCCAGTTGGCGACCACGGCAATGGAGGCATAGTCCATCTCCAGCTCGCGGGCCAGAGCGGCCTCGGGCATGCCGGTCATGCCCACCAGGTCGCAGCCGTCGCGCATCAGCCGGCGGATTTCGGCGGCCGTTTCCAGCCGTGGACCTTGGGTGCAGCCATAGACAGCGTCTTGTATCAGGGAAATGCCGCAGGCTTCCCCTGCTTCGGCCAGTGTTTTTCGCAGGCCGTCGCTGTAAGGGCGGGTGAAGTCCACATGGACCACCGGCTGCTGGTCGTCGCAGAAAAAGCTGTGGGCGCGGCCCCAGCTGTAGTCGATCAGTTGCTCCGGCAATGCCAGCGCGGCCGGTGGACAATCGTCACGCATCGAGCCGACGGCGTTGACGGCGAGTATGCGGCCGGCGCCGGCGTTCTTCAGCGCCCAGATGTTGGCGCGATAGTTGATGCTGTGCGGCGGCAGACGGTGGGTGAACCCGTGGCGGGCGATGAACAGCGCCTCGCCGTTTGGCGTTTCCACATGCACCAGCGGCGACGAGGGTTCACCGTAGGGCGTGTTGACGATCTCGCGTCCGGTGGTCTCGAAATTGCCCAGCATGGCATAGAGGCCGGTGCCCCCGATGATGGCGGTTTTTGCGTTCATGTCAGCGTCCCGATAGTTCCGGCGGCAAGGCAAACACGCCGGGGAGGTTGCGAAAATGGCTGTGGAAGTCCATGCCCGAGCCGTACACATAGCGGTCGTCGCATTGCAGGGCCACATGGTCGGCCTCGATATCGGCGCGGGGGCGCTGGTGCTGTTTGCGGATCAGAAACACGCTTTCGCAGCCGCTGGCGCCCTGTTTCAGGCACCAGGCGCGGACTTCCTTGAGGGTATAGCCCTGGTCGAAAATGTCGTCGACGATGATGACGAAACGGTCCTTCAACGGGGTTTGCGGGTAGGCCTTCCACAAGACGTCCCGGCCCAGGGTGGCGAGCCGATAGCGGGTGGCGTGCACATAGTCCACGGTCATCGGGAAGGCCCAGTGGCGCATCAGTTGCGCGGTCATGTAGAGACCGCCGTTCATGACGCACAGCACTACCGGAAAACGGTTTTCATAGCGCGGGGCGATGCGGGCGGCCAGGGCGGCAATGGCCGCATCGACCTCGGCCTGATCGAAGATCCGCTCCGCCGATTCGCGGTGCAGTGTCAGCGCCTGTTCGATGTTCATGTTTCTGCTCCTGCGGCATCAGGGCCGTCATCCAGCTGCTGCAGCAGCACCGTGGTGGTCGGGAAGGCAATCTCGGCGCCATGGTCGCGGATGATATCGGCGATCTTGAGCAGCACCGATTGCTTGACCTCGTGGAAATGCACCCAGTTGGTGGTGTGGGTGAAGGTATAGACGAAGAAATCCACCGAACTGTCGCTGAACTTGTTGAAGTTGACGATCATTGTTTGAGAGGTATCGATTTCGGGGTCCTCGCGCAGCATGGCCTTGACCGCTTCGACGATATCGTCCATCACCGAAATGTCGTCGTAGCGGATGCCGATGGTCTCGTAGATGCGGCGGTTGGTCATGCGCGACGGATTTTCGACGATGATGCTGGTGAACACCGCATTGGGCACATACAGCGGCCGCTTGTCGAAGGTGCGGATCACCGTCACCCGCCAGCCGATCTTCTCCACCGTGCCCTCCAGCTGCTTGTCCGGCGAGCGAATCCAGTCACCGACCTGGAACGGCCGGTCGAGGTAGATGATCATTGCGCCGAAGAAGTTGGCCAGCAGATCCTTGGCGGCGAATCCGATGGCGATGCCGCCGACGCCGCCGAAGGCCAGCACCCCGGTGATGCTGTAGCCCAGCGTCTGCAGGACCACCAGCACCGCGGTGATGATGACGGAAAGCCGCAGCAGCTTGCCGATGGCCTCGGCGGTATGGCGGTCCAGCGCACCGGCGCCGCCACTGGCGATGATCTCCTGCTCCGCGCCGCGGATGAAGCGCAGCACGAACCACACCAGCATCAACAGCACCCCGATCTCGCGCAGGGTATCGACACCGACGAACAGCGCGGCATCGGTGGCATCGCGCACCACATCCGCGGCATAGCCGATGCCGACGATCCAGATCGCCCAGCCCAGAGGCCGCCGCGCGGCCTCGATCAACACATCGTCCCAGTGGGTCCGGGTCTGCCCCAGGCGACGCGCCAGCCGCACCAGCAGCCGCCGGGCAATGAAATTGGCCACCACGGTGGCCAGCACCACCAGGAACACCGAGCCGACCCAGGGCCAGCGCGGCAGGATGTTCTGTGCCCAGGCGAGCACTTCATTCATTGCAGCTTCTCCGTGGTTGGGTCGAACAGGTCGGCGCTGTCGGCGCCTTCGATCGCCGTGCGGAATGCCTCCAGACGCTGCACGGCCCGAAGCCATTCCGCACTCTGAAACAGGTCGTCCGGCAACCGTCCGGGGCGGCCGTGCATGCGCACCAGACGCAGCTGGGCCACCGGGTCGAGGTAATCGCCCAGCGATTCCAGCACCGTTTCGGCGCCATCGGGATTGTTGCATACCAGCAGCATGTCGCAACCGGCATCCAGCGCGGCGCGCGCCCGCTCGGGATAACCGCCCACCGAGTGCGCGCCGCTCATGCTGAGGTCATCGCTGAATACCGCGCCCTGGAAACCCAGTTGACCGCGCAGGATGCGATCGATCCAGATCTTCGAATACCCCGCGGGCAGCGGATCGACCCGTTCGTAGATGACATGGGCCATCATGATGCCGGCCAGATGGGTCTGGATGACGCGGCGGAAGGGCACCAGATCATGCTGTTCGAGGGTCGCGAGGCTGCGGCGATCGAAGGGCAGTTCGTGGTGCGAATCCCCGCGCACCGAGCCATGACCGGGAAAGTGCTTGCCCACCGCTTCCATGCCGGCGCGGCTCATGCCGCGTATCCAGGCATTGCCCAGACGGGCGATCGCGTCGGGACTGCGGTGAAAGGCCCGGTCTCCGATGACGCTGCTGTTGGGGTGTCCCAGATCCAGCACCGGCGCAAAGCTGATGTCGACGCCGTACTGTCGCAGTTCGGCCGCCATCAGCCAACCCAGGGTCTCCGCCAGATCGAGGGCATCACTGGCATTGTGGTCGTACAGGTCGCCCAGCTTGCCCAGCGGCGGCAGCGCCTGAAAGCCTTCGCGGAAGCGCTGCACGCGGCCGCCCTCCTGATCCACCGCCACGATCAGCCGCGGATGGCGCAGACCGTGGATGGCGTCGACCAGCGCCTTCAGTTGCTGCGGCGAGGCATAGTTGCGGGCGAACAGGATGACCCCTCCGCACTGGGGATGCAGCAGTCGGCGCCGCTCCTCATCGCCGAGTTCGGTACCTTCGAGGTCAACCATCACCGGACCCAGCGGCCGTTGCAGGGGTTCAGTCACCGGACACCTCCAGCAGCACCACGGCCTGCACCGCGATGCCCTCGCCACGGCCGGTGAAGCCCAGCCCCTCGGTGGTGGTGGCCTTGACGCTGATGCGGGCGGTTTCACAGGCCAGATCCTCGGCCAGGTGGGCACGCATCGCCGGCAGATGAGACGCCATCTTCGGCGCCTGGGCGATGATCGTGACATCGGCATTGCCCAGCCGATACCCCCGGTGGCGCATCAGGGACGCCGCCTCACGCAGAAATTCGCGGCTGTCGCGGTTGCGGTGCCGCTCATCACTGTCCGGAAACAGTTGCCCGATGTCGCCTTCGGCAAGAGCCCCCAGCAGGGCATCGACCAGCGCATGGATCAGCACATCGCCATCGGAATGGGCGGCAAAGGCGCGATCGAAGGGGATCCGCACACCGCCCAACACCAGCGCGTCGCCGGGGCAGAAGGCATGTACATCGAAGCCGTGACCGATACGGAAAGAAGGAGGCATCGCGCCCTCCGTGAACTCTAGCGGCGGGCATTATACCCTGCCCCATCGGTCAGGCCGAGCCGATGATGCCTGCGTCCTACCGGCTATGAAAAAATAGTTCAAGAAATTACCGCGCAAGCCGTTACACTATTAACCCGGCAAGCATCTCCATCGTGTTCAGGGCTTCAAGAATGGTCCGGATCAAGGCGCGGTGCGCAGGCAAGGGTCGTTCCCTTGGCAAGCGCCGCAACACCGAGCCGGTTCATTCTTGAAGCCCCTAACCTGTTGAAACAAAAGAGCGAGGCCCGCACGCGCTCGCTCGCGGACGGCGTTATCGGCACTTGCTGCAGAATGACTGCAGCGGCGCACCGATGCCTTGCCGCGAACAAGCGCGAGCGGGCTGAACACGATGGAGATGCCTGCCGGGTTAATAACGCTACCTGCTTTCATGAATGACAGACAAAAGGCTCCGTAACATGTTGGATTTTCTCAAGAACAAGAACCGGATGGAGGCTGTACAAAGGGAAAACGAAACACTCGCGCAACAGGTTCAACAGCTGCAACAGCAGCTGCGCCAGCGCGATGAACAACTGGCGGACTGCGAGCAGCAGATCGCCGGCCTGCGCCAGAGCAACCGGCTGAAGGACGGCCTGTTCGAGAATTTCGACGCCTTCGGCACCAGCCTGCTGCAGATGCAGCAATCCTTTTCCAAGCTGTCGACCTTCCTGCAACAGGAGAAGAACACCGCCATCGAAGCCGCCGATGTATCGATCCAGGCCAACCAGGGAACCCGCCAACTGGTGAGCAGCCTCAATGGCGTGGTGGATACCATTCAGCAGACGGTGAGCAATGTCGAACAGCTCAACGACCGCGTGGCGGCCATCGATCAGGTGGTCACGCTGATCAAGGGCATCTCGGAACAGACCAATCTGCTGGCCCTCAATGCCGCCATCGAAGCCGCCCGCGCCGGCGAACACGGGCGCGGTTTCGCGGTGGTCGCCGACGAGGTGCGCGGCCTCTCCAGCCGCACCCAGGAAGCCACCGAGGAGATCACCAACGAGGTGCAGCAGATCCAGTCCGGCACCAAGGAGACCACCGACAAGATGTCGGAGATGGCCGATCAGTCCCGCAGACTGGCCGAGGTCGGCGGCAAGGCCAGCGAAAGCATCCTCGGCGCGGCCGATCTGTCGAAACGCACCGAGGGCGCGATCGCCGCCAGTGCCTTGCGCGGCTTCGTGGAACTGGCCAAGATCGACCACCTGGTCTACAAGTTCGAGATCTACCGGGTGCTGATGGGCCATTCGGACAAGGCCATCGACGATTTCGCCGGGCACACCGACTGCCGCCTGGGCAAATGGTATTACGAGGGCGACGGCAAGGACTGCTTCTCGCGCCTGAGCGGCTACCGCGAGGTGGAAGCGCCCCACATCGAGGTCCACCGCGCCGGCCACGCCGCGCTGCAGGCGCATGCCGCCGGGGATACCGAAGCCGTGTTGCGCGAGTTGGCGAAGATGGAGCAGGCCAGCACCGATGTGCTCGACCAGCTCGACCGCATGGCGGTGGAAGGCGAAACCAACAGCGCGGTGCTGTGCCACAATCCCAACGGCTGAAGCCATGCCCCAACCCGTGTGCCGCAGTCACCGCCGGTAACGGCCCGTTTACAGAAATCGGCTAGAATGGCGGCATGAATCTGCTCGTCGTTGAAGATCACGCCGATATCGCCGCCAACATCGGGCTGTATTTCGAAAACAAGGGCCATACGGTCGACTTTGCCTACAACGGCCGTCACGGCCTGGAGCTGGCGCTCGACCAGAATTTCGATATCGTCATCCTCGACCTGATGTTGCCCGGACTCGACGGAATCCAGCTGTGCCAGCAGCTGAAGGCGAGAAAACCGGCCCAGCGGGTGCTGATGCTGACCGCCCGCGACACCCTCGACGACACGCTCGAAGGTTTCGAGGCCGGCGCCGATGACTACCTGGTCAAGCCCTTCTCGCTGCTGGAGCTGGATGCCCGCATTCAGGCACTGGCGCGGCGCGGCATCGACAGTCCGTCCGAAGTGCTGCGGGTCGCCGACCTTGAGCTGGACCCGCAGGCCCACAAGCTGTCGCGTGACGGCCAGCCGATCCACCTCAAGCCGACCGATTTCCGCATTCTCGAACTGCTGATGCGCAACCACCAGCGGGTGGTTCCTCAACGGGAGATCATCGAACGCATCTGGCGCGACGATCCTCCTCAAGGCGATCCGCTGCGAGTACACATCCACAACATCCGCCAGAAGATCGACAAGCCCTTCGACAAGCCGCTGCTGCACACCCGTCACGGCGTCGGCTACCGATTGCACGACCCAGATGCCTGAATCCGCCGTCAGGAACGCGCCCGCCACCCAACGCCTGTCGCCCAGTTACCGCCTGTTTCTGTCACTGATCGTCGGCATGGGGCTGTTGATCACGCTGCTGCTGCTGGCTGCCGCAAACGAATTCGAGGAACTGGAAAGCGACATTGCCCGTGAACGCGGCAAGGCAGAGCTGGCGCGCCTGAAGGCGGAATGGCAACGCAACCCCGATTACCGACCGCCCGAAGTACCCGGCCTGCGCATCTGGGTCGATACGCCGGTCAGTAACCTGCCCGAGCCTTTGAGGGCGCTGAAACCGGGCTTCAGGGACGAAATCGAACAAGACGGTCGAAGTTACTCCGTGACCGTCGCCGATGCCGACGGACACCGCATCATCATCGAGAGCGAGAGCGAGGAAATCGAAGACGCCGAAGAGGAAATCGGCGCCTTTCTGCAAGGCTCCTGGATCGTACTGATGATCGCCATCATCGCCCTCAGCTGGCTGATCATCCGCCACCTGATCCGACCGGTGGCCCGCTTTGCCGAACAAATCGACCGCATCGATCCCTCGGATCGGGGCATCACCCTCGACATCGGCAGTTCAAGCCCGGAGATCGAGCGCATGGCCCGAGCCTTCAACCGCTACCAGCAGAAGATGGACGAATATGTGGAACGCCAGCATGCCTTCGCGGCCATGGCCAGCCATGAACTGCGCAGTCCACTGACCGTAGTGCAGACCTCGGCGGAACTCATCGACAGCCTCGCCGACCAGCCCGCCCTGCGTCAACAAAGCCGGCAGATCCTGCGCGCCAGCAGCCACATGGAAGCAATGATCCGCGCCCTGCTGGCCATCACGCGGGACCGGCCGCCCGAAGACACGGCGGACGATGTGGCCCTGCGCGCCCTGATCGAGGAGCAACTGGCGTACCGGCAGCGCGAGATCGACCGCCACGGCATCGGTATCCACTGGTCCCTGGATGCTTCCGTTCGGGTGCGGGCACCGGGCGAACTGCTGTCGGTGGTCATCAGCAACCTGCTCGACAACGCCATTCGCCACAGCAATGGCAGCACGGTGGACATCCTCTGGGAAGACGGCCGACTGTGCATCCGCGATCGCGGTCCGGGCATCGACGAAACGGCCCTGGAAGACCTGTTCGAACGCGGTGTCAGCCGTGGCAGCCGGGCCGGCTACGGCCTCGGCCTGTACATCGTCCGACTGATCTGCGAGCGCATGGGCTGGCGTCTCGAACTGGACAACGCCAACCCCGGCACCCTCGCCTGCCTGCAGATTTCCTCCTGAACGCCTTAATTGGTATTATTTTCCCTTATGTTAACCTGGCATTTACAACCTGCCCGCTAGACTGATCCCAACACCCACTGAAAACCTGCACATACCCGCCATGAACCGAACCTCCTCCCGCCCGTTTATGCTTCTCTTGCTGGCCCTGCTCTCCACCGCAGTCCTGGCCGCCGAACCCGATATCCGTGACATCGGCACCTTCAGTCTCGACACCTACCGCGGCAAGGTCGTGTACCTGGATTTCTGGGCGTCCTGGTGCAAGCCCTGCCAGAAATCCTTTCCGTGGATGAACCGTCTGCAAAAGAAATACCCGTCCGACCGCTTTGAGGTGGTGACCATCAATCTCGACCGCAAGCGTGAACCGATGATGCGCTTCCTCGAAAAATTGCCCGCCGACTTCACCATCTACCATGATCCCAGCGGGCACATTGCCGAATCCTTCAAGCTGCAGGGCATGCCCACCTCCTACCTGATCGACCGCAATGGCAAACCGGTCAAGCGCCATGTCGGGTTCTACAGCGACAAGACAGGCGAGATCGAAGCCGAAATCGAGGAACTGCTATGAACCGCTCCGTACTCCGCTTTACCCCCCTGCTGGCCGCTCTGCTGCTGCTTGGCGGCTGCTCCAGCCTCGGCGTCAAGCCCTGGGAACGCGACCAGCTGGCCCGCGCCGAGATGGCGATGGACGCCGACGCCCTGGACCTGTCGCTGGACGAACACATCTACTTCAGCAAGGAGGCTTCCAGCGGTGGCCAGGGCTTTGCCGGCGGCGGCTGCGGTTGCAACTAGGACGGAGGCACAGCGATGAGTGAATTCAGAAAAATCTCCGGCCTGCTGTCGGCCGCCTCCGCCAGCCTGCTCGGCGCGCACAATGCCCAGGCGGAATCGGCCTGGGATGTGGAAACCGCTGTCCTGATGTATTCGGAAACCGACCGTGTCTCCGTCGTAGAGCCGGTGATCAGCGCCAAAAAGGACCTCAACGACACCGACATTCTGTCGATGAAGCTGACCCTCAACGCACTGACCGGGGCTTCCGCCAATGGCGCCGTGCCCAGTTCTCAACCGCAGACCTTCACCAGCCCCTCCGGCAAGGACACCTACACGGTCGACCCGAACGAAACGCCCAAGGATCCCAGCTTTCGCGATGCCCGCGCCTCCTACGGCATCACCTGGGATCAGGCACTGGACCGCTTCGACCGGCTCAAGCTGGGCGCCAATGTATCGGTGGAACAGGATTTCCTGTCGTTGTCCGGCAACGCCGGCTGGAGCACCGAGACCCACCAGCGCAATACCCGCTACGACATTGGCGCAAACCTGGAACTGGACGCCATCAGCCCCAGCGGCGGCGCCCCCGAACCGCTGACCGTGATGGACCTCAATGCCAGCAACGACAATGGCGGCGATGACGACGATGAAGAGGAAGGCGGCGAACACAAGAGCCGAACCGTGCTCGACCTGCTGCTCGGTGTCACCCAGATTATCGACCGCAGCAGCCTGTTCCAGGTCAACCTGTCGCTGAGCGCCGCCGACGGCTACATGACCGACCCCTACAAGTTCGTGTCGGTGGTCGATCCGGTATCCGGCGATCCGGTGCGCATCCTCTACGAGAGCCGACCTTCGACACGGAGCAAGACAAGCATCTTCGGCAAATACAAGAAGGCCTTCGCCAACGAGGACGTGCTGACCGCCTCACTGCGCTGGATGACCGACGACTGGGGCGTGGACTCCCAGACCCTGGACCTGAGCTACCGGCTGGTCTTCGACGGCGGCCACTACCTGCAGCCCCACCTGCGCCTGTACCGGCAGACGGCCGCGGACTTTTACCGCTACTTCCTGCGCAGCGACGAGCCGCTGCCGCGCCATGCATCGGCCGATTACCGGCTGGGTGAACTGTCCACCCGCACCGTCGGCATCAAGTACGGCAAATCCGATCCTTTCGGCAACGACTGGTCCGTGCGCCTCGAATACTACCTGCAAAGCGGCGACGGCAGCCCCACGGAGGCCGTGGGCCAGTTGCGGAGCCAGGATCTGTTCCCGGATGTCGAGGCCTGGATCGTCCAGGTCAACTACGCCTTCCGCTGGTAACCCGCCGTTCTCCCCGGCGGCCAGATGCGCCATCAGGCCGTCTGTGGCATAATGCCGCGTTGTTTCAGCCTGTCGGAAACCGCTAGAGGAGACTGCGATGAACAGAAAACACCTTCTGCCGGCCGCCGTGATCGCCCTGCTGGGCATCGGTGGCGCCAGCGCCCAGAACGCGCCCGGCGCCGCGATGCCGCGCATGATGGACAATGGCCAGCCCTTCCCGCCTCCGCCCCCGATGAAACGCCGTTTCGCTCCCCCGGCGATGCCGGAACCGCCGGTCGGCATCGACAATGCACCGCCAATGATGCCTCGCTTCCCGACGCCCGAGGAACTGCAGCAGCTGGTGCCGCCGGAGCCGCTGACCGAGGAACAGATCCGCAAGCGTTTCGAGGAGCGCAAGCAATTCATCAGCGAAATGATGGAGCGTGACCGCAAGGCCGCGGAACAGTACGCCAAGGACTTCGCCCGTTACCAGAAATACCAGTCCGAACAGCTGGCCGAGATCATGAAGCGCGCCGAAGCCCACCGCCAGGCGGTGCTGGAACGGATCGACCGCGAACTGGAACAGGCCCTGAAACGCTTCAAGGCCCAGCAGGAACGGATCACGCCACCGGTCGAAAAGCCCGAGGACAAGCGCTGAAGCCGGTATCCGGCCGGACCTGCCCCGGCGCCCTGCTGCACCCACCGACCCGCCCTCCGGCGGGTCTTGCTTGAGAGATTCCCATGCCCGAACACTTGCTCGCCTACAACCCCCATGCCGACAAGGAACTGCGCAGCCGCGTCAAGCTGCTCGGCCGCCTGCTCGGCAAGGTACTGATCCAGCACGAAGACCCGCTGGTGTACAAGACGGTGGAAACCCTGCGCAAGGGCTTCATCCAGCTGCGGCAAAAGGACGACCCCAACAAACGCCAGCAGCTGATGGCACTGATCGACCGCCTGCCGCCGGCCATCGTCGAGCAGGTGATTCGCGCCTATTCGATCTATTTCAGTCTGGTCAATGTGGCCGAGGAAGATTTCCAGCACCGCCAGCGCCGCCGCAGCGTGCGCAAGAAAGGTCATGCCGACTGGACCGGTTCCTTCTACCACACGCTCAAGAGTTTCCGTGAGGACGGCATCGGTGCCGATGAACTGCAGCAGCTGCTCGACCGCCTGGCCTACATGCCGGTGTTCACCGCCCACCCCACCGAATCCAAGCGCCGCACCATCATGCACCTGCAGCGGCGGCTGTTCGAGATCATCGACGACCTCACCGACCCACGCATCGGCGGCTGGGAAAAGGATGCCCTGACCCAGGAGCTGCAGGTGCAGATCGACATCCTGTGGCAAACCAACGAGGTGCGCGAGAAGCGCCCCGATGTCATCGACGAGATCAAGCTCGGCCTGTCCTTTTTCCAGCGCAGCCTGTACGAGGCGATCACCATCGAATACCGGCACCTGGAAAAGGCCATCAGTCGGGTCTATGGCGAGGACGAGTTCGGCAACCCGCTGCTGCGCGCGCCCAGCTTCATCCGTTTCGGCTCCTGGATCGGCGGCGACCGCGACGGCAACCCCTTCGTCACCCCGGACACCACCCGCAAGGCCCTGCGCATGCACGCCGCCGAAATCCTCGGCGAATACTGCACCCAGGTGATCGAGCTGAGCCGCTTCCTGACCCATTCGCTGCGCTTTTGCACGCCCTCGGATGCCTTCATGCAGAGCCTGCTGGAAGACGAATCCAAGGGCATCCGCGCCTTCGATGAAAAGCGCGACCGTTTCGAGGAAGAAATCTACCGCCGCAAGCTCTACTACATGCACTACCGCCTGCGGGCCAACCTGAACACCGTCAAGGCGCGACTGGCCGGCCACCGGGTGGACGAGAACGAGCACTGCTACAAAAACGCACAGCAGTTCATCGACGACCTTTACCTGATCCATGAATCCCTGTGCAGCCACGGCGACCATGCGGTCGCCAACGGCCAGCTCAAGGACCTGATCCGCCTGGCCGAGACCTTCGGCTTCCACATGATGAAGCTGGACATCCGCCAGGAATCGACCCGCCACGGTGACACCATCGCCGAGATCATGAAACAGGCCGAGATCGTCGATTACGCCGAGCTGCCGGAGAAATCACGCCTGCAGTTCCTCTCCGACCAGATCCGCAGCGGCCTCAAGCCGGACATCAGCCTCGACGACCTGAGTCCGGCCGCCCGCGACACGGTGCAGGTGTTCCAGGTCATGCGTGAAATGCGCGAGGAGATCAGCGAGGAGGCCTTCGGCTGCTATGTGATCTCGATGACCCACCAGGCCAGCCATGTGATGGAGGTGATCTACCTCGGCTACCTGGCCGGGCTGGTCGGCCGCCGCCATGGGGACTGGTTCTGTCACCTCATGGTCAGCCCGCTGTTCGAGACCATCGAAGACCTTTCGCACATCGGCGATGTGCTCGACAGCCTGCTTGGCAATACCCTCTACCGCAAGTTGCTGGAAGCCTCCGGGGGCGTGCAGGAAGTCATGCTGGGCTATTCCGATTCCTGCAAGGACGGCGGCATCGTCTCCGCCGCCTGGGGACTCTACCAGGCCCAGAAGAAGGTGATCGCCATCACCGACACCCACGGCGTGCAATGCCGCATGTTCCACGGCCGCGGCGGCACCATCGGCCGCGGCGGTGGCCCCACCCACGACGCGATCCTGTCGCAACCGCACGGCACGGTGCACGGGCAGATCAAGTTCACCGAACAGGGGGAGGTGCTGTCCAACAAGTACAGCAACGCCGAAACCGCCTTCTACGAGCTGTCGATGGGCGTCACCGGCCTGATGAAGGCAAGCCTGCACACCATCCGCCCGAAACAGGTCGATCACGACCGTTTCTACGGCGACATGCAGCAGCTCTCCGACTATTCCGAGCAGGCCTACCGGGCGCTGACCGACGACACGCCCGGCTTCTTCGAGTATTTCTACGAAGCCACACCGGTGCGCGAAATCGGACTGATGAACATCGGCTCGCGGCCCTCGCACCGGCGCATGGAAGACCCGTCCAAGTCATCGGTGCGGGCCATCCCCTGGGTCTTCGGCTGGGCGCAGTCGCGGCACACGCTGCCGGCCTGGTACGGCCTCGGCAGTGCACTCGACCGCTGGCTGGCCGAACACCCGGACCAGGGACTGGATCGGCTGCGCGAGATGTACCGCGCCTGGCCCTTCTTCAGCGCCATGATCTCCAACAGCCAGATGGCCCTGTTCAAGGCCGACATGCGCATCGCCGAGCAGTACGCCGGGCTGGTGCGCAACCGCGATCTGGCGCGAACGGTGTTCGGGATGGTGCGTGACGAGTACGGCCGCACCGTGGAGCATGTGCTGGAGGTGGCCGAGATCGAGCACCTGCTGGCCGACGATCCGCTGCTGTACCTGTCGCTGACCCGCCGCGATCCCTACCTCGACCCACTGGGTTACATCCAGATCAATCTGCTGCGCAAGTACCGCGACGAAAAAACCGAGGAACACCAGCGCGATGAATGGCGCAGCGCCCTGCTGAGCAGTATCAACGCCATCGCCGCCGGAATGCGCAATACCGGCTAGTCGCCCCAGCGGAAGCTGTGCTGCGAAAGGCTGTCGAAGCGCCAGGCCTCAGCGAACATCCGCGGCGCATCGCCGCCCGCTGCGGCACAGGCCACCAGCAGCGGCAGAAAATGCTCCGGCGTGGGTACGGATTCGGCCGCGCCCGGCAGCCTGGAGTAGCCCTGCAACGACCCCGCGTCACCCTCCATCACCGCCTGGCCCACCGCATCCATGAAGGCCCGCGCCCAGGACGGCGGCCGTTGCGACAGGCAGTCGGCGCCCAAGCGCGAAAGGTTGTGCACGACCACGCCGCTGGCGACGATCAGCACACCCTCGTTGCGCAGCCCGGCCAGCCGCTCGCCCATCGCCCAGTGGGCTTCCGCACCCAGTGACGGTGCCACCGACATCAGCATCACCGGTATGTCCTGCTGCGGGTAGAGCACCGACAGAGGTACCCAGGCACCGTGATCCAGTCCCCGCTCACTGTCCAGCCGGCAGTCCAGAGCGCGTGACAGTTCGACAGCACCGGCTTCATCGGCCGGCGGCCGGTACTGGCAACGGTAGAGAGCCCGAGGGAAGCCGCTGAAATCGTACAGCGTTTCGCGGCGGCCGTTGCCACTCACCGAGAAACGGTCGCTCTCCCAGTGGGCGGAGACAACCAGGATGCGCCTCGGCCTGGGCAGGCCGGCGACCTGCCGTTCCCACTCTTCCAGCAACGGATCTCTCCGCAACAGGATATCCGGCGAGCCGTGGCCAATGAACAGCACCGGCAAGGACTGACCGAGGGTCACCATCGAAGCATTCTCCTGACAGGGGTATCGGGCGGCAATACCCTTATGACCGCTCGGCATCCGGTTGTTTCCCCATCTGCTAGAATGACGCTCTCCACAGCGTCTCTGACGGGTCTTCATGCTCCACCGACTGCGCCAACTGCCGCCTGAAATGCTGCTGTACCTGATGGCCGCGGCCGTGCCGCTGTCCTTCGCCACCTGGCGGGCGCTGCTCAACAATTTTGCCATCGAGGAAGCCGGCTTCGACGGCATTGCCATGGGTACCCTGCAAAGCCTGCGCGAGGTACCGGGCTTCCTGGCCTTTGGCGCGGTCTTCCTGCTGGCCTGGATGCGCGAAAAGACACTGGTGGTGCTGTCGCTGATCGCGCTCGGCATCGGCACCGCCGTGACCGGCTTCCTGCCCTCGGTCATGGGCCTGTATTTCACCACGGTGCTGATGTCACTGGGCTTCCACTATGCGGAAACCCTGCAGCAATCCCTGTCGATGCAGCTGATTTCGAAGGAGAAGATGCCGGAAGTGCTGGGCCGCCAGATCGCCGTGGGTTCATTTACCGGCCTGTTCGTGTTCGCCCTTCTTTGGCTGTTGCTGGATCGGCTGCACCTGGACTACCCGCTGATCTACCTCGGCGGTGGTCTGGCCACCGTGGCGCTGGCGCTGGTGATCTGGCGAGGATTTCCCCACTACCGGGGCGAGGCCGAGCAACACACGCATCTGGTGCTGAGGAAACACTACAGCCTCTATTACGCGCTCACCTTCCTGGCCGGCGCACGACGGCAGATCTTCGTGGTCTTCGCCGGATTCCTGATGGTCGAGAAATTCCACTACAGCGCCGCCGATATCTCCGCACTGTTTCTGATCAACGGTGTGCTGAACATCTGGCTCGCGCCCAAGATCGGCCGGCTGGTGGGCCGCCTCGGCGAGCGCCGCATGCTGACGCTGGAATACCTGGGGCTGATCCTCATCTTCAGCGCCTATGCCTTTGTCGAAACCGCATGGATCGCCGCTGTGCTGTATGTACTCGATCACCTGTTCTTTGCCATGGCCATCGCGCTCAAAAGCTACTTCAAGAAGATCGGCGACCCGGCCGATTTTGCTTCCACCGCCGGAGTCGCCTTCTCCATCAACCACATTGCCGCCGTGGTGCTGCCATTCGCGCTGGGATTTGTATGGATGATTTCCCCGGCCTGGGTGTTCCTCAGCGGTGCAGGGATCGCCCTGCTCTCGCTGCTGTTGGCCCAGCGGGTGCCGCATGATCCGCGGCGAATGCCGGCGCAGGCAGATACGGCCACCCCCTAAACAAGTTTGATACCCGTATCTATTGACCTGATCCTTGAGGCAGGCGTATGCTTGTAATCAAGGATATCCGGGCTGAAGGATCAGCGTCATTCCATCCCCCCTTGTATTCTTGCAGTCCGCAGCAGGCAGTTCGGTGACACCGCGCTCCACGACGGCTGTTCTGACCCGCCTCGCATGAACCGAAACCCGGCAGTTGTCTGGCCAAAGAAGGCCGCGACAGGAGTATTTACCATTGTTTAAGGAGAAACGAAATGGCTTCCATCACCAACCTCAAGCTCAAACTGATCAAGCACGATCACAGCAAGAAGACGGCCAAGATCAAGGTCAGCTACAAGGTACATCTGTCCTGCGTCGAAAAGCGGATGAAGTGCCTGAAATTCATCGAGAACATCGAACTCTGGGGGGAGGACTCGCCGGATCCGGATGATTTCCTGTTCCGTTTCCCGACCGGTGCCTTCAATGTGGAGGCCGATGGCCTGGTATCGCGTTCACGAACGGTGACCATCGGGGAGGAAATTCTCGATGAAGACGGCTTCCCTCGCCCCACCGACGAAGTATATGCCAAGGTCCGAATCTCCCCGCTTCTTCCCAAGGGGCATAGCGCAAAGAGCAATACCATTGAGCACCGTTTCTGACGGTCTCTCCGCCCCCGGACTGTCCGGGGGCGAATTCCCGTCATCTTCCCCAAGCCCTTACTCCGGAATGGCTGCGCCCGCCTCACGCATCCGGGCCAGCTTGTAGCGCAGCGTGCGCGGGCTGATGCCCAGCTGCTCGGCGGTCTTCTTGCGGCTGCCATTGAAACGCTTGAGGGTATCGATGATGACCTGCGCCTCGCGGTCACGCAGGTCGCTGTGCAGCAACCCACTGTCGTCTTCATTCGCCTCGTGACCCACACCGTCGCCCGGCATGGCATTGAGCGCAGTGCCGGTCTCGATCATGATGTCATCGGCGCTTATTTCATTGCCCTGCTTGAGGATCAACGCCCGCTGGATCACATTGTCCAGTTCGCGCACATTGCCGGGCCAGTCGTGGGCGCGCAGGCGCTGGCGGGCGCTTTCGTCGAGCGTCAGGGTACCGCCGGCGGCGCGGTGATAGGTGGCGAGCAGTTTCTCGGCGATGGGGATGATATCCAGCGGCCGCTGGCGCAGGGGCGGCACCGTCAGCGGAAAGACATTGAGCCGGTAATAGAGGTCTTCGCGGAAGCGTTTTTCGGCCACTTCCTGTTTCAGATCCCGGTTGGTGGTGGCGATCAGCCGTACATCCAGATCGATCGGCGTCTGGCCTCCGAGCCGTTCCACCTGCCGTTCCTGAATCACCCGCAGCAGCTTGGACTGCAGGCCCAGATCCATTTCCGAGATTTCATCGAGCAACAGAGTGCCGCCCTGGGCCTGTTCGAACTTGCCCATGCTGCTCTTGATGGCGCCGGTGAAGGCGCCTTTTTCGTGACCGAACAACACGGCTTCGAGCATGTTTTCCGGTATCGCCGCACAGTTGATGGCCACGAAGGGGCCTTCGGCCCGGGCCGAATGCCGGTGAATGTACCGGGACAGGACTTCCTTGCCGACCCCGCTTTCACCGTTGAGCAGCACCGTGGCGTCGGACTGGGCGACACGGCGTGCCAGCTGGGCCAGTTCACGGCTCAGCGGGTCCTCCGCAATCAGCGTTTCACCGGCCTGCCGGGCGCTGGGAAGGAGTTGCTGTTGCAGGGTCTTGACCAGTTCTGACACCTCGAAGGGTTTGACCAGATAATCGACCGCGCCGGCCTGGATGGCGTCCACCGCCTGCGGAATCGATCCATAGGCGGTCATCAGGATCACCGGCAGACCGGGGTATTCGGTATTGATGTGCTCAAGCAGCTGATAGCCGTTTCCGGGCGCCATTTGCACATCGCTGAGCACCAGCGCCACCGTCTGTTCACTCAGCAGCTGCTGGGCCTGCTGGCCGTTTTCGGCCTCGATGTAGCTGATGCCGTTGAGTTCCAGCATGTCGCCGATGGCTTCACGCAAATCGGCGTCGTCTTCAACCAGCAACAGGTCGATCATGACTGTGGTTCCTTTCCGCTGAGTTGGGTGGTGCTGGCCTGCTGGCTGGGCAGGTGGATGTCAAAACGGCTGCCCTGCCCCGGCGTGGACCGCACCTCGATGCGGCCCTGGTGGGATTCGATGACGGAACGGACCACGGCGAGGCCCAGCCCGGTACCGTCCATCTTGGTGGTGTAAAAGGGATCGAAAAGGTGCTGCAAGGTCGTCTCGTCCATCCCACATCCGTTGTCCGAGAGGCTGAGTGCGATTTCGCCCTGGGCTGTCAACCCGAGCTCGATCTTCAGCAGCAGCTCGCGGTCGGGTTGGCGTGCATCCAGTGCGTTCATGCACAGATTGGCAAGCGCGCCGAGCAAGGCATTGCGGTTGCCGTTGATCAGAACGGGCTGCGGCAACAGGTCCAGTACCAGGCGCGCCTTGCGCAGCGGCAACTGGGGTTGCAGCTGGTCCTGCAATTCCGCAATCAGATCCTGTATGGAGAAATCGCTCATGTGAAACTGGCCGCCGTGGGCAAAGCTGAGCATGTCGTTGATGGTGCCCTCGATATGCCGCACCCGATCCAGTGCCTTGCCACAGAAGCGCTGCCGCTTGTCCTCGGGCAATTCGCCCTCGGCAACCTGGGAGAGATAGAGCAGCGTTGAAGTCAATGGCGTGCGAATCTGGTGGGCCAGGCTGGCCATCATCTTGCCAAGGGTCATCAGATGCAGGTTCTGCTGGGCGGCGCGCTGCAATTGCCGGGTCTGGGTCACTTCGGTCAACAGCAGGACCTGCCCCGGTGCATAACCGAGGGGACGGGTGGCGATGTTGAACTGACGACCGTCGGGGCTGCGCAGTTCACCCTGATCCAGCTCGGGCAGAAAGGCTTCGGCCACGATCTCGCGCCAGGGGCGGGCCTCGAGTCCCGGGCCCAGCAGTTCACGGGCCTGGGCATTGGCCTGGGCCACCCGACCGTTGGCGTCGAGCACGATGACCGCGCCCGGTATCGCATCAAGCAAGGGGTCCGGCATTGCGTTTGCAAGGCTCCGGGCTTTGGACTGGAACAGGATTGCGGTCATGAAACAGAGTTTTACAGTGGCGACACGATGGTAAAGCAGGTTTCGATCCATCGAACGAAAAGCACGATAATTCAATCACTTGCAAAACCCCGAGCGCGTCGGTGCCGGATTCTTGACGGCTGGGCCTTCACCGCTCGATGGCGTATTTGCGCATTTTTTCGACCAGGGTGGTGCGCCGCATCCCGAGCAGATTGGCAGCGCGTGCGACCACATTGCCGGTTTCGTCCAGCGCCTGTTCGATCATCGCCACCTCGATGTCGGCCAGATACTGTTTGAGGTCGAGCCCGCCGCCAGGCAGGCTGTGGGGCGCGGCCACCGGCGTCTCGGCCGGCAGCACTTCGGTTTCCTCCTTGAGCCGCTGGCAGGCTTCCTCGCTGAGGTAACGGGCCGGGAGGTCGCGCACATCGACCACATCGTGGGGATGCAGGATCGCCAGCCGCTCGATCAGGTTGGCCAGTTCGCGCACATTGCCCGGCCAGTCGTACTGGGCCAGCATCTGCTTGGCTCGGGCAGTCAGGCGCACGGTGCCGCGTTTCTCGCGCTCGATGCGGGCGATCAGTTCGTCGATCAGCGGCGGCACATCCTCGCGCCGTTCGCGCAGCGGCGGCACCTCGATCGGGAACACATTGAGCCGATAGTAGAGGTCTTCGCGGAAACTGCCCTTGGCGATCATGTCCTCCAGCGGGCGATGGGTGGCAGCGATGACCCGCACATCGGTCTTGTTGCTGTGGTTGCTGCCGACCTTTTCGTAGGTACGCTCCTGCAGCACGCGCAACAGCTTGACCTGCATGTTCAGCGGCATGTCGCCGATCTCGTCGAGAAAGATGACTCCGCCGTCGGCCAGCTCGAAGCGGCCCTTGCGGGCGCTGATTGCGCCGGTGAACGCGCCCTTTTCATGGCCGAACAATTCGCTTTCGAGCAGCTCGGAGGGAATCGCCCCGCAGTTGATGGGCACGAAGGGCTTGTCCCTGCGGTCCGAATGGGCGTGAATGTTGCGGGCGATCACTTCCTTGCCGGTGCCCGATTCGCCCATGATCAGCACCGAGGCGCTGGTATTGGCCACCTGCTCGATCATGCGGTTGATCTCGGCGATGGCAGGGCTGCAGCCGATCAGGTTCTGTATCTCGCGGTTGCTGCGCCGACGCTCCCGGCGGTTGTGATGGCGCAGCTTCTCCAGCACCCGGTTCAGGGAGCGGTAATCGGGGTGATTGCCAATGGCGGAGATATACGGCAGATGCGCCACTTCCCCGTTGCCCGGATCGTCCGTCATCACCACCAGCGGGTACTGGCATTTCTGTTTCTGGTTGAGTTCCAGAAAATGGTGACGCAGGGCCTCATCGTTGTCGACGAAGATCGCCGCATAGGCATCGAGATCGAGCGTGTCCTGCCGTTGCACCTGGCCTGCGTCGCTGGCTTCGCAGCGGTAGCCGAGAAAATCGAGCAGGGTCTGGAAGTGACGGGAACGATCCGGGTCGGAATCGATGATCAGTACCCGTTCCTGATGAGGATGTTGCGTGTCGGTCATGCTGGCTCGTGTTGTTGCGTGTACCGCGTGTTCAACCCGCCTTTGCGGCGATTTCGGCCTAAGTGTAGTTCAGCATGACGGTTTTTCGACGATTTTTTGCGAACTTTTTAAGTTTAATTGTAACTTGTTGATTTATTTGTATTTAATTGATTATTCATTGTCCCGGTAGGCGCGCACGGCCTGGTTGCCCTGGTGCATGCGCAGCTGGCGGTCTCGGGTCTGTTGCCGCTGTTGCGCCAGCAAATCGACGATGCGGTCATTGATGGCCTTCAGCTCGGCCACGCCCTCCGCGGTCGCCTCGCCGCGCTCGAAGCAGGCGTGGATCAGCGGCTGACGCTGACGGTCCAGTTCATCGAGCCGGCTCCAGTCCCCCTGCTCCAATTGTTGCAGCATCTCCATGCTGAGGCGGATGGCGGCGTCGAGGCGTTCAGACATGAGTTCAACCCGCCTGCAGCGACAGTTTTTGTGCAGGCTGCGCAGCGGAGGCGGCCTGCTTCTGTTCACCAATCTGTGTCCAGGCGGCTTTGATGTCCAGCAGCAGTCGGATGACTTCGTCGAGCCTGTCGCGGTCGTCATCCATGTTGGCCCGAGTCAGGGTGAGGATCATGTATTCATAGAGGCCGCCGAGGTTGCGCGCGATGTCACCCCCCTTTTCGTAGTCGAGGCAGGCTTCGAGGCTGCCGATGATGTTGATGGCGTGGGAGATGAGTTCTCCCTTGGCGGCCACATCCTTGCGTTCGATGGCGCCACGGGCCTGGGCGATGCGGGTCATCGCGCCATCGAACATCTGGGTGATCAGCGCATGGGGGTCGGCGTACATCACGCCGCTGTAGGCATCGGTGCTCTGGTAGGCGCGTGCGGGGTCCTGCTTCATGTTCATGAGGGTGCCTCGGTTGGGTTATTTCTTGTTCAGCAACTGACCGGAACCGGGCAGGTTGTTCAGTTGCTGGGCCAGATAGGTGCTGGTGCTCTGAAACTGCGCAAGCAATGTATCCAGTTTGGAAAACTGTGCGACCAACCGTGCTTCGGTGGCCGCCATGCGCCGGTCCAGCTGGTCGCGTTCGTCCTGGATCTTCTCCAGTGACTTGTTGAGTCCTTCCTCCCGGGTGGTGAGCACACCCTCGCTGTCGAGGTAGCCACCGAGAAAATCGTTCAGCCCCTGGATGAACCCGCGGCTGAAACTGACGGTGCCGCGTGCGCCCAGGGGTCCGCCGAGCACGTCCAGCGACAGGCCTTCGGCGTCGCCGGTGACGGCCTTGAGGGTCTGTCCATCGCCTTCCGCCAGCTGTCCGCCGATGCGACCGGCGACATCGCTGCCCGCGGTACCGGCACCCGTATTAAGCCCCAGGGTGGCTGCAGTATTGGTATCGATGCTGTCGATGCTGACACTGGAGTCGGCACCATAGCTGCCGGAGGTGATGGTGAGACTGCCGCTGGCGCTGTCGAAAGCGACCGTCACGCTGATGCCGGCCGAGGACAACAGGCTGCTGGAGTTGATCGTGGATTGCAGTTGCACTGCCAGCGCATCGCCATCGGCATAGCTGCCCTGGGTCAGGGTCAAGGGTCCGCTTGATGTGCCATCGATGGAGACCGCCAGGTCGTCATTTGCGGCATCGATGGTCAGCGGGAAGGTCAGCCCCCCAGAGCCCTGGTACAGCCCGTGACTGGCCAGCGCATCGATCTGCACCGTGTAGGTGCCGGGCCGGGTGGCATCGCTGCTATCCTTGAAGCGGATCTGTGAATCACTGGTTTCGCCCACCGGCGCAAACAGCGCCTTGACCTGGGTCGGGTGCTCGCTGAGCGCGCGATTGAGTTTTGCGCTGTCGATGCTCAGCGTGCCGTCGGCCTGGGTGGTGATGCCAATGTCCACCAGCGCCGAGAGGTCACCGGACACGCCGGGGACCGGCGAGGTGATCTGGCGCCGCACGCTGTTGACGAAATTGCGCAGCGTGGTATCACCGGCGAGGATGCCCGCCTGTTCCCGATTCTCGCTGGCCTTGCCCAGGTCCTTGAGCTGGCCGATCATGGTGTTGAAATCTTCGACCAGGCTTTCGATGGAAGTCTTCAGCGCCTCGCTGGTTTCGCTGACGGTAATCTTGACCGGGGTGCCCGCCGTCTCTTCGTTGAGGGTCAGCGACAGCCCGTCGATCATGTCGCTGAGCACATTGCTCGGCGAGGTCACGGCCAGGCCGTTGACGGTCAGCTGGGCATCCTCGGCGGCCTGGGTTTCGAGCAGGTTGGCGGCGCCGGCGTTGTAGGCCAGATTCGACAACCCCAGGGCGTCGGTATCATTCCCGTCGCTGTCGGCAACGCTGATTTCCAGCGCCGAGGCAGCGCCGCTGCTGCTCGAGGTCAGGGTCAGCCGGTAGCCGGTGCCGTCGTTGATGATCGAGGCACTGAAGCCGAAATCGTTTTCATTGATGTAGTCGCGCAGCCCTGCCAGCGTGTTGTTGCTGCTGTCGATGGTCAGGGTCTGGCTGGCCTTGTCCGGATTGACGGTAAAACCGCCGAAGCCGGGACCGGTGATGGTGCCGAAGCGGACGGTCAGCGTGCCTTCGCCGATCACCTGGTTGACATCGCTGTAGGCGGTACTGGCCAGGCTGTGCCGTTCGGCCAGATTGGTGACATCGATGCTGTAGCTGCCGATGGCGGCCTCATTGCTGACCGAGGCAGTGATCGCCGTGTCATTGGAATTCTTGATGGCCCGGGTCTGGAAGCTGTCGGCGTTCGACAGACCGGACAGGCTGGCGCGGAAATCCGCGATGGCACTGCGCATCAGACCGATGCCGGAGAGTTGGGTGGACAGCGTGGATTCACGCCGGTTGAGACTGTTTTCGAGCGGACGGCGCTCGGCCGCCAGCAGCCCGGTGACCAGGTTGGCCAGATCGAGGCCGGAGCCTATGCCCAGAGACGAGATGCTTGCCATGTCGCGTGTGCCATCCTGTTGTCAAAAGCCGGTAATAACGGCCGCCCCGTCCGGGCGGGCCGCTGCCTCAAGGAGTCGAAAAACGGACTCAGATGCCATTCAAAGCAATTTGCGGGCCAGAAACTCAGGCCTCGGCGCTGAACAGCATGCCCTTGAGGGATTCGATGTTCTTCGCCAGAGTCAGCACCTGTTCCGGCGGAATCTGGCGGATGACTTCTTCCGTCTCGCTGTCGAGAACGGTAATTACTGTCCGCCCGCTGTCGTCGTCGACGCGGAACTGCAGGTCGCGCTTGACCACCTGGGCGGCTTCATTGAGGCGGGAGACCGTCTCGTTCAATGCCTGGGTGCTGGGCGTGGCCTGTACCGATTCGGTGGGTCCGGTGGTGTCTTCCACCACGGTGACCTGGGAAACCGCCGGCCGCGTGTCCGACTGACGGGTCTGGGTCTGCCGGCTGGCTTCGCTGGCCGTTCCCGACACTGCGGAGGCCGACAGATTGCTGGAAAGTTCGTTAACCATGATTGCTACCTCGGAGCCCCGGAAGCCCGGGGTGAAAGGTCACCCCGGGCGGTCGGGTCGTCAAGTGGAACCCTGTCGCTCACTCCATGCGGCTTACTGCAGCAGGGAGAGCACATTCTGCGGCTGGGCGTTGGCCTGCGACAGCATCGCGATGCCGGCCTGCTGCAGAATCTGGTTGCGGGTCAGCTCGGCCGTCTCCTTGGCGAAGTCCGCGTCGCGGATCTGCGAACGGGCGGAGGATACATTCTCGGCCACGTTCTGCAGGTTGGAGATGGTCGAGGCCAGACGGTTCTGCACCGCACCCAGATCGGCACGCAGCGAGTCGATCTGGTTCAGCGCGCCGTCGATGATGCCGATGGCGGACTGGGAGCCGGCGACGGTGGAGATGTCCACGTCGGCGGCGCTGGCCAGGGAACCGGTTTCGGCCGTGGTGACATCGTTCAGTGATGCATCACTGGCGGTCACCGAGAAGGCATTGGTGCTGGAGAGCTGTACCTCGCCAATCACCCGGGTGGAGTCGGTGGAAGCCGCTGCACCGTCGCCAGTCAGCAAAATGGCATCACCCGAAGTGGTATTGTCATAGTTGCGACTGGTTACCGTCATGTTTCCGCCACCGCTGTTGACGAAACCTTCAATCAGGATGTCATCACCCGCCTCGCTGATCAGCGAGATGGAGGCGCCGGAATTGTCGATGGTGGCCTGGATGCCGGTGCTGCCGGACTCGGCATTGATGGCATTGGCCAGCGCGGTCAGGTCACTGGTGGAAGTAACGGTGGCGCTGATGGTCACCGAGTTGGTGGTAGAGCCCGAATCCGCGGTCAGCGTGAAACTGAGGTTGCCGGCGGTGGTCACATTGCCCAGCTGGGCGACGGTGCGCGCATCGGCCGTCACACCGGTGGTGGAGGATTCCGCATTGACCAGCGAAGCCACTTCACGAGCGGAAGAAGCGGCCGCGACATTGACCGTGGCCGAGCCCTCTCCAGTGATGTCCAGAGTACCGGCAGCGACGGAGTTGGCACCAGCAGTGTTCGCTGCTGCGGCAATGGCCCGGCCCAGACCGCTGTTTGCTGTAGCGGAATCCAGATCCGCACGATAAACACCGATCTGCGTGGCGTCGGTGTCCTTCAATGCGAAGGCGATGGTCTGATTGGCTTCGGCGCCGACCTGGAACTGGGCCTGGCCGAAGGTGCCGTCGAACAGCTTGCGTCCACCGAAGGCGGTGGTGTCGGCGATACGGGTCAGCTCCGCCTGCAGCTGGGAAACCTCGGCCTGCAGGGCCTGGCGGTCCGAGTCGGAGTTGGAACCGTTGGCGGACTGGATGGACAGCTCGCGCATCCGTTGCAGGATGTTGGTGGATTCCTGCAACGCGCCTTCCGCGACCTGGGCCAGCGAAATGCCGTCGTTGGCGTTGCGCACGGCCTGGTTGAGGCCGCGGATCTGGGAAGTCAGTCGGTCGGAAATCGCCAGACCGGCCGCGTCGTCGCGGGCGGAGTTGATGCGAAGACCGGAGGACAGACGCTGCAGTGATGTCGCCAGGGAACTCTGGGAAGTATTCAGGTTCCTCTGCGCATTCAGCGAGTAGGCATTGGTGTTGATGAACTGTGGCATGGTTGGTTTCTCCTGAGCTAATGCGCCTGTTACAGCGCCGGAATACCGATTAAATCGCGGGAAATCCGACTTCCGGCTTCCCCATTCAGGAGGGTTAACGGCCTGGCGATGAAAAACTTGAGCCTTTTTTCGCCGGGGCCAACCCTTCCCGCAACAGGGTTATCGGCGGAGCTGCCGGTGGCTTGAGCCGACCCGACGAGCGGTAGCCGATCGGGCACGAAAGTGCCGCGATGCCGGATCGGCGGTTCAGCGCAGGAAATTGAACAGACTGGAACTGGTGATGCGCGCAAACACGGCCTGGGCCGCGTCCAGCGTGGTTTGCTCGAGGGTGAGCTGGCTGATGGCCTCGGCCAGATCGGTATCGCGGATCTCGCCAACGGTCTGGGTGGTGGTGACGATGAAGGCTTCGTTGTCGTCCTTCTGAGCGTCCAGCGCATTCATCCGTCCGCCAATGCCGGTGCGCCCGGCCAGCAGGTTCTCGTAGGCCGAATCCAGATCCAGCAGGGCCTGGGCGTAGTTGGCCGAGCGCTGGGCATCGGTGGAGGAACTGCGCAGCGTGTCGGACAGATTGGAAATGATCTCGAACATGTCCTGGTACTGCCCCTGGCTAACGCGGAATCGGTCACCGGCTGCGGGCGCGCCAGTGATGGAGGTGCGAATGCCCTGGAACTCGATCGGCTGGCTGTCGCTGTAGGCTGCGCCGGTGACGATGTTGGTGGCGGTGGCGACATCGACCACATCGTAGGTGTTGGGGCCGGTGAAGACGATCTCGTAGTCGCCGGGCACATACACCGAGTTGTCGAACACCCGCGCCGGTGCGATCACCCCGCTGCCGGTATTGGCCGCATTGGCGCGTTCGTTGAGGGCCGCGCTGCTGCGTACCTCCATGAACAGACCGCGCCCACTGGTATCGGTATTGACCTGCCGGGAGCCGCTGATCTGGATCCAGCGTTCTCCCTCGTCTCCGTTGAAGCGCACATGATCCACCGATCCGGTCTTGTCGAAGACAAAGGGCCGCTGCTGGTTCTGAAAGCCGGCAAACAGGAAGTCGCCATTGGAATCCACGGTATTGGCCAGCGACAGCAGTTCCTGCCGGCGCTGGTCCAGTTCATCGGCGATGGCGTCGCGCGACACCTGATCGAGGCTCGCGTTGTTGGCGTGGATGGCCAGTTCGCGCACCCGCTGCAGCAGGTTCTCGGCACCCTGCAAGGTGGAATCCTGCAGGCTCAGGCGCTGGTTGGCGAGGGTGATGTTGGTCTGGTACTGCTCGTGCAGCTTGATTTCCTGCTCCAGCTCCAGCACCCGTGCGGCGCCGGCCGGGTCGTCGGACGGATTGGCGATGCGTACACCGGTGGAGATCTGTTCCTGCAGCTTGGCCAGCTTGACCTGCTGGTTGCCGAAGGCCTGCAGGCCCTGCAGATAGAATTGCGTGGTCGAGATGCGCATGGCTTACCTCAATGAACTGATCAGGGTGTCGAACAGGGTTTGTGCCGTGGTGATCACCCGTGCGGTGGCCTCGTAGGCCTGCTGGTAGCGGATCATGTCCGCCGCTTCCTCGTCGAGATTGACGCCGACGAAGCTGCTGCGCCGGTCCTCGGCCTGGGTCAGCAGCGCCTGCTGGGCATCGCGCTCGACATTGGCTGTGGCGGTCAGCGTGCCGATCTCGCCGACGAAGGCGGCATAGGCCTCCTGGTAGCTGGCGCGCCCGCCGTCGAACAGGCCCGAGGTCTGCAGCCCGGCCAGCTTCAGGGCATTGCGGTTGTCACCGTCACCGCCCAGATTGTGTTCCACCGTGAACCGGTCGCCCGGCTGCGGAATCCCCGACAGGGTCACCCGCCAGCCGTTGGCTTCCACCGTCAGGTCATTGCTCCAGGGTATCGCCGTGCCGGCCGCATAGGTGGTGCCACCCACGGTGACGGCCGCATCGGCGGTGAAGCTGGTGGCCGGATCGTCGAACACCAGATTGACCGTGTTCAGCAGGTTCGGGTCGGTGGCGTCCACCACCTCTCCCGGGGTTATCGACACATCGCCGAGATTCTGCAGCGAGGATTGGGCGCGGATCGGGGCGGCGGCGGCGATGAGGTTCGGGTCGTCGATCAGCACGCGGAATTCACGGGCGCCGTCCAGCGTCGGGCGCACGGTGAAGCGGTCGCCGGCCACCGGCGCGCTGGCGCCGTCGATCTGCACTTCCAGCCCCTGGAAAGCGATCACCGTGTTGGCCGGCGAGGCATCGGCCACGGTGATGCTGCTGCCGTTGCCCGATGTCAGTTGCCAGTTGGCACCGTCATAGTAGAGGGTGTAGTCCTCACGGGTCAGCTGGGTCACATCGGTGATGGCAGTGGTGATGGTGGCGCTGCCGTTGTTGGTCGAATAGGGTGTTGTCACCGGCCCGGCGTAGGCGAAGAAATCCCCGCCCAGATTGCCGTTGAGGTCCATGCCCTGGCGGTGCTGGGCATTGAAGCTCTCGGCCAGGCCGATGGCCACGCGGCCCAGCGAGTTGCGTGCCACATTCAGTACCTGGGAGCGGAAATCCAGCAGGCCGCCCAGCTCGCCCCCGGTCAGGTGTTCGCTGATGTCCTGCTGATTGATGACGCCCTCATAGACGATTACATCGCGGCGCGGGTCGGCGGCATCGGGCTGCGCCACCAGGCGGAAGGCGTTGAGGCCGTTGAGCACGGTCTGCCCGTTGCCGATCATGATGCTGATCTCGTTCGAGCTCTGACCGTTGACCACGCTGATGCTGACCTTCTTCGACAGTTCATCGATCAGTGCATCGCGCTGATCCAGCAGGTCCGCCGCCTGAGTGGTCGCCCCGTTGGCGCGCGCCATTTCCTCCATGGTCACATTGATCTGGCGGATGCCTTCGACCAGATCGTTGATCTCCTCGACGGTGGTGCGGATGTCGGTGGCCGAGTTGGTTTCCAGCTGCTGCAGCCGGGTATCGAAGGTCTGCATGCGGTTGGCCAGCGCATTGGCGGTGTTGATCATGTGCAAGCGCGCAGTGGTCGATGCCGGGTCGTCGGAGACGCCCTGCACCGCGGTAAAGAAATCCTGCAGAATCGGTGAAATGCCGCCCACCGGATCGGCGAGGATGTCGTCGATGCTGCTGGCCAGGGCCGAGAAGCGTTCCAGCCGGTAGTAGGAGGAATTGGAATCACGCACGCTGTCGGTCATGAACTGATCGTAGTAGCGCGACACCGCCTCGATGTTGACGCCGCTGCCCAAATAGTTGCCACCGATGTACTGCGGATTGCGGGTGTTGAGGTCGACGGTCTGCCGGCTGTAGCCGGGCGTGTTGACATTGCTGATGTTGTGGCTGACCGTGCCCAGCGCGCGCTGGTAGGTCATCAGCCCGCTGATGGCGGTATTGAGCATGTCAGACATGGGTGTTCTCCTTCAGGCTGTCGATGCGGGCCAGCGTCTGGCGCAGGGTCTGGCCGCGGAGGATGCCGAGCACCTTGTCGGCATAACGGGGATCGGTGGCATAGCCGGCCTGTTGCAGGCCGCGGATGTAGCGCTCGTCGCTGCCGCCGTGCTGCAGTGCCCCACGGTAATGGGCGCGGGTCTGCAGAAAGCCGACATAGTCATCGAAGGCTTCATCCAGGCTGTCGTAGGCGCGGAATCGGGCCTGTTCGCGCTGCATCGCCCCGGAACGGTACTCCAGCGTGCCTCGGTTGATGCTGGCGCCGCTCCAGTCACTGCCGGCCTTGATGCCGAACAGGTTGTACACCACCGAGCCGTCTTCGCGGCGCATCGTATAGCGGCCCCAGCCCGTCTCCAGGGCCGACTGCGCCACCAGCAACTCGGTGGACACGCCCAGCCGGGCCGCCGCGCGTTCGGCATGGGGCCAGATGTCGCGAACGAAGTGTTCGCGGCTGTTCCAGCCCTGGAAGGGCGTGAGCGTCTGGCTGTCGAGTCCGGCTGAGGACCGAGGTGTTTCCGGCGCATCCAGCGCATGGGTGCGCACACGCGGGTTTTCGGCTCGATAGGTCATGGCTTCCGGCGCCAGCGCCGCCATCGCGGCGGGGCGCGCAGGCCGGTACAGCGGCAAGCCCTTGCCCGTATCGGCGGCAAGCCCTTGCCCCGCGACGGGCGCATGCTCCGTCTGCGACGGGTCGCCTCCGAGCTGCCGCTGCAGCAGTGCCGCCAGACCGATGCCGCCCTGGCGTGACAGGTTCAGGGCCAGCTGCTTGTCGTACATCTCGGTATAGAACTCCATGTCGCTGCTGTGCTGGCTGTCGTCGAAGCGGGCCGCGCTGCGCATGTCCTTGAGCATCTGCTGGATGAACAAGGCTTCGAACTGCTGCGCGGCCTGACGGGCGGCATCGCCCTCACCCGCACGCGCGCCGCGCTTGAGGGCGGTGAACTGGCCCATGTCGAGGTAGAGCCTGGCGGTGTCGGTATTGAGCATGGCCTGTGTTCCTGATCAGATGATGATCAGCTCTGCAGAAAGCGCGCCAACCTGCTTGAGCGATTCGAGAATCGCCACCAGATCTCCCGGCGAGGCACCGACCTGGTTGACCGCGCGGACGATCTCGTCGAGGGTCACGCCGGCGTTGAACAGGAACATGCGGTTGTTGTCCTGGGTCACTTCCACCTGGCTTTGCACCGTCTGCACGGTCTCGCCGCCGGACAGGGGTTCCGGCTGACTGACCTGATTGGTGTTGGTAATGGTCACCGTCATGTTGCCGTGGGATACGGCCGCCGGATAGACCCGCACGCGGTTGCCGATGACCACGGTGCCGGTGCGCGAATTGACGATCACCCGCGCCGGCGCCTCGCCGGGCTGGAATTCCAGGTTCTCGACGAAGGACATGAAACCGACTCGCTGGGATACATCCTGCGGCGCGCGGATCTTCACCGTGACGCTGTCCTGGGCGAAGGCATTGTCCGGGCCCAGCACGCGGTTGATGGTGTCGCTCAGGCGCTTGGCGGTGGTGAAATCCGGCCGTTTCAGGTTGAGGGTGATGTAGTCCCCCAGCGCGAAGGGGTTCTGCACCTCCTTTTCCACGGTAGCACCGTTGGGGATGCGCCCGGCGCTGGGGATGTTGATGGTCACCCGCGAGCCGTCCTGCCCTTCCACGCCGAGCCCACCCACCACCAGGTTGCCCTGGGCGATGGCATAGATGCGCCCGTCGGCGCCCTTCAGCGGGGTCATCAGCAGGCTGCCGCCGCGCAGGCTCTTGGCGTTGCCCAGCGAGGACACGGTGACATCGATCTTCTGGCCGATCTTGGCGAACGGTGGCAACTCGGCATGAATGCTGACCGCGGCGATATTCTTCACCTGCGGGTTCACATTCGCTGGCAGGGTGATGCCGTACTGGGCCAGCATGCTTTTCAGGCTCTGCACGGTAAACGGAGTCTGGGCGGTCTGGTCACCGGTGCCGTCCAGGCCGACCACCAGGCCATAGCCCACCAGCTGGTTGCTGCGCACGCCCTGGATCTCGGTCAGATCCTTGATGCGCTCGGCCTGCGCCGCCAGTGGCAGCAGGAACAGCAGAAAGATACTCAGCAGTCTCATTTCGATCACCTCAGAAGGGGAACATGGGGCTGTCGAACAGGCGCGACAGCCAGCCCTTGGTATTGGCCTCGGCAATGGTGCCGCCACCGCCGTAGTAGATGCGTGCATTGGCCAGCTTGCCGGAAAGCACTTCGTTGGCGGAGCTGACATCCTGCGGCCGTACCAGACCGGAGATGCGGATGAACTCAGACCCCTGATTGAGCCCGAGGATCTTCTCGCCACGCACCACCAGCGTTCCGTTGGGCAGGATGTCGGTAACCATCACCGTGATCTCGCCCTTGAGGCTGTTGCTCTGCTTGCTGTCGCCACTGCCCTTGAAGGCGCGCTCGCCCTTGAGTTCGGTGGCCAGCACCGACTGGCCGTTGAAGGTCGGGGTCACCCCGAACAGCGAGCCGGCTCCCAGCTTGACATCGTCGGCCTTGGCGGTATTGGTGGCCGCCGATTTGGAGGCATTGGTGGATTCCCTCAGCTGGATGCTGAGCAGATCGCCGATACGAAAGGCCTTGCTGTCCTCGAACAGGCGCACCGCACGGCCGTCCTGATAGATGGAGCCATTGTTGAGCGGACGGAAACGCTCGGCCTTGAGGTCGATCGGGGCATACATCGGGTCCGGCTGCACCTGGATGCGGCCGGCAGCGCAGGCCTGCAACAGCAACAGGGCCAGCGCGGGCAGCCAGAGGCGGTAATGCGGGAGGGTCATTTCAAGCCTCCGTTACACATTGTTGGTGAGGAATTGCATCATGCCGTCGGCGGTGGAGATCATGCGCGAATTCATCTCGTAGGCGCGCTGGGTCTCGATCATGCCCACCATTTCCTCGACGATATTGACATTGCTGCTCTCCAGCGAACCCTGACGCAGCTTGCCAAGGCCGGTCAGCCCGGGAGTGCCGGCCTGGGCGGTACCGCTGGCGGCCGATTCCAGGTACAGGTTCTCGCCGATCGGCTGCAAGCCGGTCGGGTTGATGAAGTTGGCGATCTGGATGTTGCCGACGATCTGCGGCGTGGGCTGTCCCGGCAAGGCCACCGACACCACGCCGTCATTACCGATGGTGATCGACTGCACATCGGCCGGTATGTTGATGCCGGGCTGCAAGACATAGCCGCTGGCGGTCACCATTTGCCCCTGATCGGAAATCTTGAAGCTGCCGTCGCGGGTATAGGCCTCGCTGCCATCCGGCAGCAGGATCGGGAAATAGCCCTTGCCGTCGATGGCGATGTCCAGTGCGTTGCCGGTGGTCTGGATGCCACCCTGGGTGTGCAGTTTCTCGGTGGCCACGGTACGCACACCGGTACCCAGCATCAGCCCCGACGGCAGGCGGGTATCCTGTGAGGTCTGGCCACCGACCTGGCGTACATTCTGGTAGAGCAGATCCTCGAATACCGCCCGTGACTGCTTGAAGCCGGTGGTGCTGACATTGGCGAGGTTGTTGGATATGACCGCGAGTCGGGTCTGCTGTGCGTCGAGGCCGGTCTTGGCCACCCATAATGCCTGATTCATCGGGGTTCTCCTGATCGAGTGTTGCCTGGAATGCAAAACTCGATGCAGGGATCGTGCCAGAAGCGGGTGGGTGAAATCCTGGCAATTTCACCAGGACCGATTAAGCTGATGCGTTATAGACAATAATTATTCCCCGGTTCGGGGAACCACCGGAGAGTCCTGCCATGAAGTCTCGCCCCCGCCACGGCATTCTGGCGCTGTTGCTGCTGTTCCCGCTGATGATTGCGTCTACGGCCCTGTTCGCCCAGGAGTTTCCGGGGCGCACCATCTACCCCAAGGCGCCGGTCATCGAGACCGACCGCCTGGCGCAACAGTTCGACCAGGTCACTATCGTCGATGTCCGTTCCCGCTACGAATACGACACGCTGCACATCGATGGCGCGGTCAACATCCCGCTCAACGGCAAGGGCTTCGTGGACAAGGTCCGCACGCTTCAGGAAAACGGCAAGCCGGTGGTCTTCTACTGTAACGGGCACAGCTGTTACAAGTCCTACAAGGCCACGCGCAAGGCGTTGCAGGCCGGTCTGAACCGGGTGATGGCCTATGACGCGGGGGTGTTCGACTGGGCGCGTGCCTACCCGGAGCGGGCCGTGCTGCTCGGCGAGAAGCCCCTTGACCCGAACCGACTGATCAGCAAGGAACAGCTGAACGCACATCTGCTCTCACCCCAGGAGTTCGCCGAACGCGCGCAAGGCGATGTGGAGATTCTGGATGTGCGCGACGCCACCCAGCGCGGGCTGATCGAGATCTTCCCGTTCCGCCAGACCAATATCGCGCTGGACGATACCCGGCGCCTCGAAGATTACCTCAAGCGGGTGAAGGCATCGGGCAAGCCACTGCTGGTCTATGATGCCGCCGGCAAGCAGGTACGCTGGCTGCAGTACCGACTGCAACAGGCCGGGGTGAAGAACTACTGGTTCATGAAGGGCGGCATGAAGGCCTGGTTCAAGCGCAGCGGCCAGGATGCGCCGGCCACCGGCACATCGGCGTCGGCCGCATCCGAAGAAACTGCGGGCTGATCACCGCCAGCCATCCTCACCAAACGCCGGTCAGGTGTCCGTGTTTCCATTGCCGGGCTTGCGCGCATCGTCCGGGATCTGTGCCGCATCGTCATCCATCAGAATGCGGTAGGCCGGCCCTTCCAGGTCGTCCATCTGCCCGGACTTGACCGACCAGAAAAAAAAGCCGGCGATCACCAGCAGCAGGAGGATGGCCAGCGGTATCAGCAGGTAGAGGATATCCAAGGTGTTTTCTCCAACAATCAGTTGCGCAGCCGCAGGGCGTTGAGCACCACCACCAGCGAACTCAGCGACATGCCGATGGCCGCCAGCCAGGGCGGCACCAGCCCCGCCATTGCGAAGGGCACGGCGACGATATTGTACCCCACCGCCCAGGCAAAGTTCTGCCGGATCACGCGCAGGGTCTTGCGGGTGATGCGGAAGGCATCGACCAACGGTTGCAGGCGGCCGCCGTTGATGATCAGATCGGCCGCCGCCCGCGCCAGATCGGCACCGAAAGACAATGAGACCGACAGGTCCGCCGCCGCCAGCACCGGCGCGTCATTGATGCCGTCGCCAATCATCGCCACCCGGCGGCCTTCCGACTGCCACTGCTTGACCCGCAACAGCTTTTGCTCCGGCAATTGTTCCGCCACCCAGTGCTCGATGCCCAGCTGGCCGGCAATGGCCGCCACATGGGCGGCACGGTCACCGCTGAGAATGCGCACATCCAGTCCCATTGCGCGCAGCGCTTCGACCGTTTCGCGGGCATCCGGCTTCAGCGGATCGGTGAAACTGAAGGCCGCCAGCCACTGCCCGTCACGGGCCAGATGCACCACCTGCCGATCGTCGGGCAGCGTCAGCCCGGCGGGCAGCTCGGCATGCTCGGCAATGAAGGCGGCATTGCCGATGTAGCAGGTCGCGCCATCGATGATGCCCTCGACCCCGCGGCCGGGGTGGTTGACCCGCTGCCACACTTCAAGCGGGGCCAGCGTCTCGTCCACCAGGGCTCGCGCCACCGGATGCTCGGAATGCATCTCCAGGCTGTGGGCAATGCGCCGGTTGCGCTCGCGCTCGGCCACATCCGCATCCACCTGCCGTTCCAGCGTCAATTCACCGCCGGTCAGGGTGCCGGTCTTGTCGAACACCACGGTATCCACCTTCGGCATGGCTTCCAGCGCTCGTGACTGGGCCACCAGCATGCCGCGTCGGGTCAGTGATCCGATGGCGGCACTGAGCGAGGCGGGTGTCGCCAGCGACAGGGCGCAGGGGCAGGTCACCACCAGGGTCGCCACGACCACCGCCAGCAGCCGCGAGGGGTCATGCTGCCACCACCATAGGGAGGCCGCAGCCACCAGTGCCAGCAAGACCAGCACGAAGACGGTGGCGACGCGGTCGGCCAGCCGTGCAATGTCGGGCTTGTAGCTCTGGGCCTGTTCGATCAGCCGGCGGATACCGGAAAGCACCGTGTCCTGCCCCAGATGGGAAACCTGCAGCTCGATCGGCTGGTCCAGGTTGTAGCTGCCACCGATCAGGGTGTCGCCACGCTGCTTGCGCACCGGGTGCTGTTCACCGGTGAGCAGGGCTTCATCGACCAGCGCATGGGCACTGAGCAGGTGGCCGTCGGTGGGCACGACCTCGCCGGGGCGTACCAGTACCCGGTCGTCCACCTGCAACTCAACGGTAGGCACGACCTCGATGCCGCCGTCCTCTCCCAGACGGTTGGACAGGGTCGGGGTCAGGTCGGTCAGCTCCTCGATCTTCTCCGCGGCCTTCTTGCGTGCCGACAATTCGAACAGCCGCACCGACAGCAGGAAAAAGGTGAACATGGCGATGGAGTCGAAATAGACATGGCCCTCGCCGGTCCACACATGCCAGGCGCTGGCGGCATAGGCCAGCCCCATGCCCAGCGCCACCGGCACATCCATGCCGGCGCGGCGCAATTTCAGATCCTGCCAGGCGCCGCGGAAAAAGGGCTGGGCCGAATAGAACAGAATCGGCGAGGCCAGCAGCCAGGACAGCCAGCGGAAGAATTCACGGAAGCGGTCACTGATGCCCCACCATTCGCCGGTATAGAGCACCAGCGCGAACATCATCACCTGCATGCCGAAGAGTCCGGCGATGCCGATGCGGCGGATCAGCGACTTGCGCTGTTCCTCGAACAGCTTCTGCTGGGTCTCCGGGTCGTAGGGGTGGGCCAGGTAGCCGATCTGCGAGACCGCCTCGAGAATCTGGCTGAGCTTGATACGGTCGTTGTCCCAGCGCACCCGGGCGCGGTGGGTCGAATAGTTGATGGAGACTTCGATCACGCCCGGCAGTTTGTGCAGGTACTGCTCGTTGAGCCACAGACAGGCGGCGCAGACGATGCCCTCGATGATCAGCGAAACCTCGCGCACATCACCCTGCCCATCATCACCCGCGGTTTGGTGCACGAACTGCTGTTGTACCGCCGGATGGTCATAGACGCGGATCTTTTCGAGAAAATCGGGCACCAGGTCGCGGCCGGTGGGCGCTTTCTCCTCGCGGAAGCGGTAATAATCGCTGTTGCCGGAGGCGACGATGGCCTCGGCCACCGCCGCGCAGCCGGCGCAGCACATTGGCCGCGCCTCACCATCGATCTCCACCGTCAGTCGGCTTCCGGCCAGCGGCAAGCCGCAGTGATAGCAGTCCGCTTCGTGATTCGATGGGGGGGTTTCAGGCATGCGCGCTGGCGCTCCGGGTCAGTGATCGGCTCTGGGCGGCTACTCTACACCAATTGGCGCAAAAGCCGTTCTATCCCATACGGGAGGTCGGGTTGGCCTGTCAATCCGGGGCCGATCCGGCTACAATTCGCCGTTGCCGACCCGGCCCGGCTCCTTAAGTTCCGTGATGTATCTGTTGCTTCGACAGACAGTGTCCGGTTTCCTGCTCGAGGGGTTAATCCAGGTTAGCGATATTTCTTTGCTTTTCAGCCGATCTGCATTGAAAATATGCATATTAGTATTTGCTAAATTATTGTCTATTTCGTCTATCTCGGGAAGCTGAATATGTCTCAACACATAGCTACAGAAGAATACAACTACAAGGTGGTACGGCAGTTCGCCATCATGACCGTGATCTGGGGGATCGTCGGCATGTCGCTCGGCGTGCTGATCGCCTCGCAGCTGGCCTGGCCCGCCATGAACTTCGATACGCCCTGGCTGTCCTTCGGACGCCTGCGCCCGCTGCACACCAACGCCGTCATCTTCGCCTTCGGCGGATCGGCGCTGTTCGCGACCTCCTACTATGTGGTGCAGCGCACCTGCTACACCTCGCTGTTCTCGCCCAGGCTGGCTTCCTTCACCTTCTGGGGCTGGCAGGCCGTCATCCTCGCCGCGGTCATCACCCTTCCCATGGGCTACACCTCATCAAAGGAATACGCCGAACTGGAGTGGCCCATTGATCTGCTGATCGGCGTGGTCTGGGTGTCCTACGCGGTCGTGTTCTTCGGCACCATCGCCAAGCGCAAGGTCAAGCACATCTATGTTGCCAACTGGTTCTACGGCGGTTTCATCATCACCATCGCGGTGCTGCACATCTTCAACAACATGGCGTTGCCGGTCGGCCCGCTGAAGGCCTACTCCATGTATTCCGGCGTTCAGGACGCGATGATCCAGTGGTGGTACGGCCACAACGCGGTCGGCTTCTTCCTCACCGCCGGCTTCCTCGGCATGATGTACTACTTCATCCCCAAGCAGGCCAACCGCCCGGTCTATTCCTACCGCCTGTCGGTGGTGCACTTCTGGGCCCTGTCCTTCACCTACATCTGGGCCGGACCGCACCATCTGCACTACACCGCGCTGCCCGACTGGACCCAGTCACTAGGCATGGTGATGTCCCTGATCCTGCTGGCACCGTCCTGGGGCGGCATGATCAACGGCATCATGACCCTCTCCGGCGCCTGGGAAAAGCTGCGTGAAGACCCGATCCTCAAGTTCCTCATCGTCGCCGTCTCCTTCTACGGCATGTCCACCTTCGAAGGTCCAATGATGGCGATCAAGACCGTCAACGCGCTGTCACATTTCACTGACTGGACCATCGGACATGTGCACTCCGGCGCATTGGGCTGGGTGGCCTTCATCTCCATCGGCTCGCTGTATTACCTGATTCCGCGCCTCTACAACCGCGAGATCTACAGCACCCGGCTGATCGAGACCCACTTCTGGATCGCCACCATCGGTGTCGTGCTGTACATCACCTCCATGTGGATCTCCGGCGTCATGCAGGGCCTGATGTGGCGCGCGGTCAACGATGACGGCACGCTGACCTACAGCTTCGTGGAATCCGTTCAAGCCTCCCATCCGTTTTATGTCATCCGCTTCATGGGCGGCGTCTTCTTCGTGACCGGCATGTGCATCATGGCCTACAACATCTGGAAGACCGTCAAGGGCGCCACTCCGGCGACCGCCCAGGTTCCCGTGCCCGCTGCCCACTAGGAGAGAATGATTCATGTCTGTTCAAGAAAAAGTTGAAAAGAACCTCGGTCTGCTGATCATCCTGACCATTGCGGTTATCAGCGTGGGTGGCCTGGTGCAGATCGTTCCGCTGTTCTTCCAGAAAAGCACCACGCTGCCGGTGGAGGGCCTCAAGCCCTATACCCCGCTGCAGCTGGCCGGTCGTGACATCTACATCCGCGAGGGCTGCGTCGGCTGCCATTCGCAGATGATCCGTCCGTTCCGTGCCGAAACCGAGCGTTATGGCCATTATTCCACCGCGGGCGAGTACATCTATGATCGCCCGTTCCTGTGGGGTTCCAAGCGTACCGGACCGGACCTGCACCGTGTCGGTGGCCGTTACTCCGACGACTGGCACCGTGCGCACCTGATCAACCCGCGCGATGTAGTGCCCGAATCGATCATGCCGTCCTACTGGTGGCTGGCGGAGAATGATCTGGACAACAGCGACATCCAGGCCAAGATGAAAGGCCTGCGCTACCTCGGTCATCCCTATACCGACGAGCAAATCGCCAATGCGCCCAAGGAACTTGAAGGCAAGAAGGAGATCGATGCCGTGATCGCCTACCTGCAATCCCTCGGCACCGCGCTCAAGGGGATGTAATCATGTCCCCCCTGGTGCAATCCATCTGGACGGTGGTCGTGTTCGTCACCTTCATCGGAATCGTCTGGTGGGCCTACAGCGGCCGCCGCAAAAAGGACTTCGACGAGGCGGCGCGTCTGGCGCTGGATGACAGCGACCACCCGCAACAACCCCAAAACAAGACAGAGGAGTAACTCTGATGGCAGATTTCTTTCAACCGGTCTTCTGGACCCTCTTCATTTCACTCGGCACACTGGGCGGCATTTTCTGGATGGTTTATCTGCTCGTTTCCGGCCGCAAGGTCAAGCTGCAGCCGGGCGAAACCGCCAAGTCCACCGGACACGAGTGGGACGGCATCGAGGAACTGAACAACCCCCTGCCCAACTGGTGGGTGTGGATGTTCTACCTCACCATCGTGTTTGCCCTCGGCTACCTGGTACTGTACCCGGGGCTGGGCGTCGCCAAGGGCGTGCTGGGCTGGAGCAGCGCCGGCAACCATGAACTGGAAGTGCAGGAAGCCAAGGCCAAGTACGACCCGCTGTACAAGAAGTACGCCAGCATGCCGATCGCCGAACTGGCCAAAAACGAGGCCGCGCTGCGCACCGGCAACCGCTTCTTCGTCAACAATTGCGCGGTCTGCCACGGCTCCGATGCCCGTGGCAACCGGGGCTTCCCCAACCTGACCGACAACGACTGGCTGTATGGCGGCAAGCCCGAGCAGATCAAGACCACGATCCTCAATGGCCGCAACGGCAACATGCCGGCCTGGCTGCCGGTGATCGGTGCCGACGGCGTGCGCAATGTGGCGTCCTATGTGCTCAGCCTGTCCGGTCGCGAAGCGCCCGCCGAAGAGATTGCCGCCGGCAAAAAAATCTTCGAGACCACCTGTGCCGGTTGTCACGGCATGGACGCCAAGGGCAATCAGGCCCTCGGCGCGCCCAACCTGACCGACACCATCTGGCTCTATGGAGGCAACCGCAAGACCGTGGAACAAACCATTGCGCACGGACGCAAGGGCAAGATGCCGGCGCACAAGGACCGGTTGGGCGAGGACAAGGTCCATATCCTGGCCGCCTATGTCTACAGCCTGAGCCACAGGCAGCAGTAGTACCGGTCAACGGGAGTGGCCAGGGGGCCACTCCCGCTGCCGTGCCGGAAGTCCTCCTCTTCCGCAAGGAATACTCCCGGTTGCTATCAATCCGTCACCTTCGCAGGTGCCAGATTCATATCAACCTTTTCAACTTTTCTGGCAGGGAATCATCATGAGCGACACCGGCAAGACCACAGTGGCCGACAGCAAGGCCCAGGACAGTATCGAGCAGGAACTCTATCAGAAGCGCAAGAAGATCTACCCGCGCGAGGTGCACGGCCTGTTCGCCTCGCTGCGACTGCTCGGCGTGGCCGTGCTTCTGGGTCTCTTCTATATTCTTCCCTGGATCAACTATGACGGACACCAGGCCGTACTGTTCGACCTGCCGGCGCGCAAGTTCTACATCTTCGGCATGGTGTTCTGGCCGCAGGATTTCATCTACCTGACCCTGCTGCTGGTCATCGCGGCGCTGTCCCTGTTCTTTTTCACCGCCCTGGCCGGCCGTCTGTGGTGCGGCTTTGCCTGTCCACAGACGGTGTGGACCGAGCTGTTCATGTGGATCGAGCACCGCATCGAAGGCAACCGAAACCAGCAGATGAAGCTGGACAAGCTTCCGTTCAAGAAGAAATTTCCGAAGAAGTTCCTCAAGCATTTCCTGTGGCTGGCACTGTCGCTGTACACCGGCTTCACCTTCGTCGGCTATTTCACGCCGATCCGTGAGCTTGCCGCTTCCATCCCGACCTTCGACTTCGGCCCCTGGGAGCTGTTCTGGATCTTCTTCTACGGCTTCGCCACCTACGGCAACGCAGGCTGGATGCGCGAGCAGGTCTGTCTGTACATGTGTCCCTATGCGCGCTTCCAGAGCGCCATGTTCGATCAGGACACGATGATCATCTCCTACGACCCCGCCCGTGGCGAGCCGCGCGGACCGCGCAAGAAGAACGCAGACCCCAAGGAGCTCGGGCTCGGCGACTGCGTGGACTGCACGCTCTGCGTTCAAGTCTGTCCCACCGGCATCGACATCCGTGATGGCCTGCAGTACCAGTGCATCGGCTGTGCCGCCTGTATCGACGCCTGCGACGATGTCATGGAAAAGATGGGCTACCCCAAGGGCCTGATCCGCTACACCACCGAAAACCGGCTGGCCGGCAAGGAAACCCATATCCTGCGCCCGCGCATCATCGTCTATGGACTGATCCTGCTGGCGATCACCCTCGGCACCCTCTACGCCATCGCCAACAAACCGATCCTGGAGATGGATGTCATCCGCGACCGCAATTCCCTGTTCCGTGAAACCGGCATGGGCAATGTGGAGAATGTCTATACCATCAAGATCATCAACAAGGACATCAAGCCTCACGAATTCGAACTCAGTGCCGAGGGCCTGCCGGGCATCAAGCTCAACATGCCGGAGCGCCGCCTCTACGCCGAGCCCGGCTCGGTGGTCGAGGTTCCGGTGAGCATCGAAGTGGACCCGGACAAGCTGGAACAGCGCACCTCGCCGGTGTACTTCAAGCTGCAGGCCACCGATGATCCTGAGCTCGAAACCGTCGAGGAAGCCCGCTTCCTCGGCCCGGTACCGGGGCGCTGATCATGGCCGGAGCGATGAACGGAAAAGACGACCGCTGGTACCGCAACCCGATGGTGTGGATGGTCATCTTCTTCCCCGCAGTCGCCGTGGTGGCCGGCCTGACCACGGTATACATCGCCGCATCCACCAGCGATGGGCTGGTCGAGGATGACTACTACAAGCAGGGATTGCAGATCAACCGGGTGATCGACCGCGACCGCCGCGCCGGAGAGCTGGGTCTGTTGGCCCAGGTGCGTGTCGATGCCGGCAGCGGCGAGGTCCAGGTACGCCTGTCGTCCGAACGCCCCCTGCCGGACAACGCGGAACTGGCCCTGCGTCTGATGCACCGCACCATCCCCGGCCGGGACCAGGAAACCACGCTGAGCCGTTCTGCACAGGATCCGCTGACCTTTGCCGGCTACCTGCGTCCGCCGATCGGTGAAGGCCGCTGGACCCTGCAACTGCAGGCCGGGCAGGACTGGCGGCTCAAGCAGAGCTTCATCACCGGCGCCGACCAGCCACTGATCGAGATCGAACTCAGCCCACGCTGAACCATGCTCACTGCCACCCTGCTCTCGGCGCTGCTGATGGGGTTGATCGGCTCCACGCACTGCATCGGCATGTGCGGTGGCATCGTCAGTACGCTGAATGCCGATTTCTCAGGACGCCGGCCGGCATCCCCATTCGCCATCCAGCTCGGTTACAACCTGGGCCGCATCACTTCCTACGCGTCGATTGGCCTGCTCGCCGGCCTGTTCACCAGCCAGCTGATGAACCGGCTGCCGGACCCTCATGCGGTATCGATGAAAATCTCCGGCGTATTCTTCATCCTGCTGGGCATCTACATCAGCCAGGTATTCAACAGCCTCGGCTTTCTTGAACGCGCCGGTAGCCACCTGTGGAAGCACATCGAGCCCCTTGGCCGCAAGTACCTGCCCGCCCGCGATCCGCTGGCCGCCTGGAAGCTGGGCCTGATCTGGGGCTGGCTGCCCTGCGGTCTGGTGTA
The DNA here is from genome assembly GCA_026989015.1 of Gammaproteobacteria bacterium. Taxonomy (GTDB): domain Bacteria; phylum Pseudomonadota; class Gammaproteobacteria; genus S144-22. The sequence continues at coordinate 17,653 of JALSKD010000183.1, read as the reverse complement.
TTCCGCGCTGGCACTGGCGGTCACCCAGACTTCCGCGCCCGCGGCCGCACTGACCATGCTCGCCTTTGGTCTCGGCACCCTGCCGACGCTGATGCTGATCGGCCATTTCTCGCAACAGCTGCGGCTGTGGCTTCAACAGCGCTGGTTGCGTTACCTGCTGGGTGGACTGCTGGTCGCCTACGGCCTGATGCAGATCTTCGGTGGCGCCGGCATGGGGATGATGGCGCACCAGAACTGATGCGCCGGAGCCTTCATTTTCGTTTGTTGCGGACGAATTTCATCATCCGCTGCTTCTTCGCGCGCTGACGCCGGTTCAGCGTGTTGCGCTTGCCGGCATAGGGGTTCTCGCCTTTCTTGAACTCGATGCGCACCGGCGTGCCCTTGAGCTTGAGGCGGTCGATGAAAAAGCTCATCAGATAGCGCTGATAGGCCTTGTTGAGGTGCTCGGTCTGGCTGCCGTGGATGACGATGATCGGCGGATTGCGCCCGCCCTGGTGGGCATAGCGCAGCTTGATGCGCCGCCCGTGATGCATGGGCGGGCTGTGGCGGAAGACGGCCTCTTCCAGCAAATCGGTGAGCTGCCGGGTGGGGAACTGGCGGAATGCCGAGGCATAGGCCTGATCGATGGATTTCATCACATCCCCGACCCCGGTGCCGTGCAACGCCGAGATGAAATGCACATTGGCAAAACCGGCGAAGGAAAGCCTTCGCTGCAGCTCCCGCTTGTTGTAGTCGCGCTGTTCCGCTTCCAGCCCGTCCCACTTGTTGACCGCGATCACCAGCGCACGGCCGGCGTCGAGCACATAGCCGAGCAGGGTCAGGTCCTGGTCGGTGATGCCGTCGCGCGCATCCACCACCAGCACCACCACATTGGCGCGGTCGATGGCTTCCAGGGTCTTGATGACGCTGAACTTCTCGATGGTCTCGTGCACCTTGCCACGACGCCGTACGCCGGCGGTGTCGATCAGTGTGTAGTGCTTGCCGTGGCGCTCGAAGGGTACCGGAATCGAATCCCGGGTGGTGCCCGGCTGGTCGTAGGCCACCACCCGTTCCTCACCGACCAATCGGTTGATCAGCGTGGACTTGCCCACATTGGGGCGGCCGATGATGGCGATCTGCGGCCCCTGCTCCGACTCCTGAGCCGTCTCTTCCTGCTGCGGGTAATCCCTCAGTACCTGTTCCACCAGGGCGTTGACGCCCTTGCGTTGGGAGGCCGCCACCAGCGCCAGATCGGAAAAACCCAGCGCGTAGAATTCCGCTTCCGCCTGTTCCGGACTGACCCCGTCGATTTTGTTGACGACCACCGTGACCGGCTTGCCGGAACGCCGCACCATGTCGGCAATGACTTCGTCACCAGCGGTGAGCCCGGCCCGGGCGTCCACCATGAACAGCAGGATGTCGGCCTCTTCCAGAGCCAATAGCGTCTGTTTCGCCATCAGCTCGTCAAGGCTCTGCTGTTCTCCACTGAGGCCGCCGGTGTCAACGACAATGAATTTCTTCGGGCCGATCCTGCCCATGCCGTACTGACGGTCACGGGTAAGTCCCGGTTCATCGGCGACAATGGCGTCACGCGAGCGCGTGAGCACATTGAACAGCGTGGACTTGCCGACATTGGGTCGGCCGATAAGGGCAACGACAGGAATCATTGTCCGGCGAGCTGCAGGGCAAACAGCTGGGCGGTGGCGTCGAGCAGAATCGCCTGCTGATCGCCCCAGGCCAGTGGCTGCGCCAGGTAACGCTTCACATCCGGCCGACTGCGGGCGACGATGCGGCCATCGCTTGTGTCGATCCAGTGAACCCAGCCTTCGAGATCGCCGACGACCAGGTATTTGCCGACTTTTCTGGGGGCGGTCAGCTTGCGCGCATCCAGCGCATCCTGCTTCCAGAAAGCGCTGCCACTGCGCCGGTCGATCGACCACACATGGCTATTGTCGTCGACCAGATACAGCGCCTCGTCATCGATTTCGACGGCCTGATAGCTGGAGAACTTGCGTGTCCACAGCACCTGTCCGCCGGCTTCGGTGACCGCGGTCAGGTCGCCCTGGTAGGCGCTGACATAGATCACGCCATCGCGCAGCACAAACTGGCCATCGAGATCGACCAGCCGCTCGATCTCGGAACGGCCGCGCGGCACGCTGACAGTCAGCTCCCAGTCCACGCTGCCATCGCTGCGGTTGTAGGCCACCAGCTTGCCATTGTCGAAGCCGCTGATGACCCGCTCAGCCGTCACCAATGGCGCGCTGGTACCGGTCAGCGACAGGGGCGGCACGCGCCGGGAGGCGCTCCACAGCCGCTGGCCGCTGGTGGCGTCGAGGGCGTGCAGCTTGCCGTCGACACTGCGCAGGAAGACCTGATCACCGTCGATCACCGCCGGGCTGCGAATCTCGCTGGCCACCTGCACCCGCCACTGTTCGTCGAAGCCGCCCTTGCGCAGCTTCAGCAGGGCCACCTCGCCTTCGCGGGAGGCCAGCACCAGCCGGCCGGCATCGCCGCCCGGACCGGCCAGAGCCTGCAGGCCGCTGTCCTGACGCCACAGACGCTTGCCGCTGATGGGATCGAAGGCCTGCACCTGACCGGCCGTGTCGACCGTGTAGAGGCGACCTTCCATCAGCAGAGGCTGCATCCGGTTGAGGTAGCGTTGGTGTGTTCCCTCGCCGGTATCGCGCTCCCACAGACGGGTCACGGGCAACGCATCCGCTATGGGTTTCAGCTCCGCCGGCGGTCGGCTGTTGTCGGCGGTGGAACAGGCGGCCAGCAGCCACAGTGTGGCCAGAGCGACCAGCAGTCTCGACGGGTTCATCGTCATCCGGCTGCGCTGCCCAGGGCGTCGATTTTCTGCTGCAGCAAGCGCGGATCCGCGCTCGGCGGCTGCGCCAGGCGCGCGCGGGTATAGGCTTCACGGGCCGCTGCGGCATCGCCCTTGGCAAGGAGCACATCCCCACGCAGCTCTTCGAAGCCGGCCGCATAGGCCGCAGGAAATTCGACGCCGAGCGTGGCCAGCGCCTGATCCAGTTGCTGCAGCTGCAACTGCACCGCGGCCAGACGCTTGCGCGCCAGCATCTCGATGGCCCGGTCGGGTCGCTCATCGATCAGTGCCTGCAGGGCGCTGGCGGCCTCTTCATACTGACCCTGGTCAGCCTGCGCACGGGCCAGCGCCAGACGCGCCATGGCGGCATAGGCGGTGCTGCCATACTCGTCGAGTATGGCCCTGGCTTCATCGATGGCCTGGGCATCCTGACCCTGTTCGATGGCCTGTACCATGCGCTCGAAATGCTCCGAGGCCTGAGCGGCCTGGTTGTCGCGGTAATCGACCCAATAGCGCCAGCCGAACAGGCCGCCAACGCCAATCACCAGACCGGCGATCACGGAGCTGCCGTTCTCCTTCCACCATTGCCTGATCTTCTCGACCTGTTCGTCATCGGTTAAATAATCGTTCATGTCGTGTTTCGCTCGTTGTCGTGGATTCAGAGCACCGCCTTAAGGCGCTCGTTCAGTTCATTCTGCGGCAGGCTCTGCTGCGGCCGATCCTCGCGCAGGAATTTCATCGAAACGCTTTGCCCCGCCACCTCGTCTTCGCCGAGGATCAACGCGATGCGGGCACCGGAACGGTCCGCCTTTTTCATCTGGCTCTTGAAGCTGCCACCGCCCGCGTGGCAGATCAGCCGCAGGCCCGGCAGCGCATCGCGCAGCGATTCGGACAGCTGGAGGCCCTGGCGCTGGGCGGCATCGCCCACCATCAGCAGGTAGACATCGCAATCGGCTTTTTGATCCACCAGAGACTGTTCTTCCATCATCGCCACCAGTCGCTCCATGCCCATGGCAAAGCCGGCGGCCGGTGTCGGGCGACCGCCCAGCTGTTCGACCAGCCCGTCATAGCGTCCTCCGGCACAGACCGTACCCTGCGCTCCGAGCGATCCGGTAACCCACTCGAAGACGGTATGACAGTAGTAGTCGAGTCCGCGCACCAGCCGCGGATTGACGGTATAGGATTGGCCCATGGCGTCCAGCAGTTCCAGCAGCCCTTGGAAATGATCGGCCGAGGCCGGATCCAGGTGCTCCTGCAGCCGGGGCGCGGCTTCGATCAGCGCCTGCATGTCCGGGTTCTTGCTGTCGAGGATGCGCAGCGGGTTGCTCTGCAGCCTTCGCTGGCTGTCTTCGTCCAGCGCGTCCCGATGGTCGCTGAAGTAGGCGACGAGCTGTTCGCGCCAGGCGGCACGGGATTCGGTGGAACCCAGGGTGTTGACCTGAAGTTCGATGTCCTCGAGACCCAGATTTTTCCAGAACCGCGCCGCCAGCGCGATCAGCTCGGCCTCAATGTCCGGGCCCGGCATGCCGAAACATTCCGCGCCCATCTGGTGAAACTGCCGATAACGACCGCGCTGCGGGCGTTCATAGCGGAACATGGCGCCGCTGTACCACAGCCGCTGTTGCTGGTTGACCAGCAGCCCATGCTCGATGCCGGCGCGTACCACGCCGGCGGTGCCTTCGGGACGCAGGCTCAGGCTGTCTCCACCCCGGTCCTCGAAGCTGTACATCTCTTTCTCGACGATATCGGTGGCTTCGCCCACCGAGCGCTTGAACAGGGCCGTCTTCTCCACCACCGGGGTGCGGATCTGACGGTAGCCGTAACCCTCCACCAGGGTGCGCCACTGGTCTTCGAGCCGGTTCCAGGCGGGCATGTGCTGCGGCAGAATGTCGTGCATGCCGCGGATGACCTTGATCTGTTCGGCCATGTTGTTGTCTCTACTCCAGGGTAATGCGTACGGTGTTGTCGGCGCGAATGCGGTTTTCGAGATCGATCGGCTGGCCGCGCCAGATCAACTCGACGCCATGGCCATTGCCGAAGAACAGCCTGAGCGGCGGCTCGGCATCCAGCTTCAGCTGTCGCCCGGCGCGCAGCAGGTCATAGACGCGCTTGTTGCCGCGAGCGTCGCGAATGTCGGCCCAGGTGTCGGCGGTAACACGCAGTTGCAGGCTGTTGCCGGCGTCGGCCGGCGCCGGTTCGGGAACGGGTTCTGCAGTTGCCTGTGCAGCAGGCTGGACTGCGGCGCCTGAGCCTGCGTTTTCGGCATCGTCAGTGGCCGCCATGTCCGGGGCCGAAAGCGATTGCTCCGGGGCCTGTTCGGTCCGAGAGGGCGCGCTCATGGCACCTGATGTGTCCGCCGCGCTTTCGCGGTCCGGTACCGTGGAGGCTTCCGGCAACGCCGCCGTTGCGGGCGCTTCGCTCAGCGGGGTCAGCGCCTCGAGGCGGCGGGCGGCTTCTCCGGCGAGTGCATCATCCGGCTGAGGAACGGGCGCCGCCTCCGCTGCAGGCTCCGGATTCGCGGCTTCGCTGGCCGCATCCAGGCTCAGGGTCTCTGAAGGCTGCTGGCTGCGCATGAACCACCATCCACCCAGCAGCAGCGTAACCAGCAGCAGGATCACCAAGCCTTTCCAGCGGCCGCGCCCACGGCTGCGGCTGCGCTGGGCCACTGCGTTGCCGGTGGATCCGATCGGCGGATCGCCATCCATGTACTCGCGCACATACTGGTCCAGAATATCCTGCTCGTCGAGCTCGACGATGCGCGCATAGGAACGCAAATAGCCCTTGACGAAGATCGGCGCGGTAATGTCTTCGAAACGGTTGTCCTCCAGGCTGCGCAGGATGCCGACCGACAGGTGCATCTGGTGCGCCAGTTCCTCCAGGGGCAGTCCACGCGCGATGCGCGCCGCCTGCAGGCGCTCGCCCGGCCCGGAGGTCGGCGCCCGGCCGCTGTCTTCGCGTGGCGTTTCGGTTTCACTCATCAGTCGAGGCCCAGATCCCGCCAGGATTGGGTTTCGGGCGCATCGGGGAAACTCTCTTCGAGCAGGCGGCCCAGCTCGCGCGCCTTCTCCGGATTGTCCAGTGCGATCTCGGTGCGGATCGCCAGCCACAGGCTGCGCGGCGTGGGCTTGCCTTGCAGGTGGAGGCGATTGAGATAGAGCCGGGCCAACTCGTATTGCCCCTTGTCGAACTGCAGCTGGGCCATCTCGATCAGCGCCGGTGCGTAGGTACTGCGGTAGGCCAGCGCCTTGACCAGATAGTCCTGGGCGATCTTGCCGCGGTTCTCGCCTTTCTGCAGCAGACACACCGCTGCATTGGTGTAGGCCACTTCGGGGGTCTTGTAGACCGGATTCTTCACCGCCTGCATGAACATCTTCTCTGCCTCGACGACTCGGCCCTGGTTGCAGAGGAAGGCGCCGAAATTGTTGAGCGCTTCGGAATTCTGTGGATCCAGTTCAACCGCCTTGCGGAAATGTTCCTCGGCCTTGTCGAATTCGGTGAACCGGGTGAGCAGCACGGCATAGGCGAAGTGGGCTTGGGAGTTTTCAGGATCCTGGCGCAGGGCCTTGAGCAGCTTGGCTCTGGCCTGTTCCAGGTTGCCCTGCTGGTAATAACCGATGCCCAGCTGGACATTGATCTTGCTCGCTTTCTCGTTCTTGGTCGGTCCGTTCTGCACGGTGACACAGGCGGCAAGAAACAGGGGCAGAAATAGGAACAGCAGTCTAGCGTGTTGCATGGTGTATCGTTCCGGTCAGGTTCTGGATACTGATCTGGTGCTTCTGGCTGCGCCGGCTGCGGTCCTTGACCCGGCCCACCAGCTGGCCACAGGCGGCGTCGATGTCGTCGCCCCGGGTCTTGCGGGTGACGGTGACGATGCCCTTGCTGACGACATGGTCCCGGAAGCGATCGATGGTCGCCGGGTCCGAGCATTCGTACAGCGCATGGGGATAGGGGTTGAACGGGATCAGGTTCAGCTTGCTGGGTATGCCGCGCAGCAGTTTCACCAGTTGCCGGGCATGATCGAGGCTGTCGTTGACGCCCTTGAGCATCACATATTCGAAGGTGATGCGCCGGCGGTTGTGTTCCTGCACATAATCGCGGCAGGCATCGAGCAGTTCGGCAATCGGGTATTTGCGGTTGAGCGGCACCAGTTCGTTGCGCAGTTCGTCGGTGGGCGCGTGCAGCGAGACCGCCAAGCTGACATCGGTGTCCTCGTGCAGCCGGCGGATGGCCGGCACCACGCCGGCGGTGCTGATGGTCACCCGGCGCTTGCTGAGGCCATAGGCGAAATCGTCGCACATGATGTTGAGCGCGCGCATCACCGCTTCGTAGTTGAGCAGGGGCTCACCCATGCCCATCATCACCACATTGGTGATGCCGCCGTCGCGACCGTCGGCCAGCAACGCATGATGGGCGAGGTACAGCTGACCGATGATTTCGGCAGTGGAAAGGTTGCGGTTGAAGCCCTGCTTGGCGGTGGAGCAAAAGGAGCAGTTGAGGGTGCAGCCGACCTGCGAGGAGATGCACAGGGTCATGCGCTTGTCCTCGGGGATCAGCACGCATTCGACGGCATTCTCGACACCGTCCATCTGCAGCAGCCATTTGCGGGTGCCGTCTCGGGAGCGCTGATCGATCGCCACCTCGGGCAGATCGACAGTGGCCAGTTCCTTCAGGCGCGCGCGCAGCGACTTGGCAAGATCGGTCATGGCGTCGAAATCGGTGACCCCGCGCTGGTGTATCCACTGCAGCACCTGCTTGGCACGGAAGGGTTTCTCGCCGATGGCGACGAAGAACGCCTCCATCGCCGTGCGGTCAAGGTCAAACAGGTTGGTGCGCGTTTCGCTCACGATACGGTTGTCCTGGCTCAGCGGATCCGCTCGCAGAGATCGAGCTGGCTGAAGAAATAGGCGATCTCGACGGCTGCGGTTTCCGGTGCGTCCGAGCCGTGTACCGCGTTCTCATCGATGCTTTCGGCAAAGTCGGCACGGATGGTGCCCGGCGCGGCTTCCTGCGGATTGGTGGCGCCCATCACTTCGCGGTTGCGGGCGATGGCGTTCTCCCCTTCGAGCACCTGCACCATGACCGGTCCGGAGGTCATGAAGTCCACCAGATCATTGAAAAAGGGGCGCTCGCGGTGCACCGCGTAGAAGCCTTCGGCCTGGGCGCGGGTGAGTTGCATCATGCGCGCGGCAACGATGCGCAGGCCAGCCTGCTCGAAGCGGCTGTAGATTTCACCGATGACATTCTTCGCGACGGCGTCCGGTTTGATGATGGACAGGGTTCGTTCAAGACTCATGTTGACCTCTGGATGAGCGGGATTGAGCAAGGTAATGCAAACGCGGGATTTTACTCGCCTTTGGGCACGAACAGAAGCGATCCGGCGGCCAATCGAGCGGTTTTCGTTGCCGATTGGACCGTTTTTGCGCGAATCGTTCCCCGACAATGGCCAATCAGGTCGCCAGGCGACAGCCGGCCACCGGAGTCGCTATAATACGCGGCCCCGTATTCAGCCGGAACAGGCAACGCCCCATGTCCACGACCTTCATCGAAACCCGCGGCAACGACGGCCAGCGGGCCGAACGCATCGGCTTCTCCGACGCCATTCTCACCCCGATGGCGTCCTTCGGAGGCCTCTACAGCCCGGCCGAGCTGCCGCAACTCGACGACGCCTTCTTCGAACAGCACCGGGAGTCCGGCTATGCCGAGCTGGCGCGCGATCTGATCCGCCGCTTCGGCCTCGATATCGAACAGACGGTCATCGACGAGGCACTTGCCCTGTATCGGCGCTTCGACGACCCCGACAACCCCTGCCCGGTGGTGCCGGTGGGGGACGGGCTTTTCGTCAGTGAGCTGTGGCACGGTCCCACCCGCGCCTTCAAGGACATGGCATTGCAGCCCTTCGGCGTGGTGCTGTCCGCCCTGGCCCGGCAGCGCGGGGAGGAATACCTGATCCTGGCCGCCACCAGTGGCGATACCGGCCCGGCGGCACTGGAGACCTTCAAGAACCGGGACGGCGTGCGGGTCGCCTGCCTCTACCCGGACGGCGGCACCTCCGATGTACAGCGGCTGCAGATGGTCACCGAGGATGCGCCGAACCTGAAGGTGATCGGCATACACGGCAACTTCGACGATGCGCAGGCCGCGCTCAAGCGTCTGCTGGCCTCGGAGGCCTTTCGCCGCAAGCTGGACGAGCAGGGCATTGCCCTGTCGGCCGCCAATTCGGTCAACTTCGGCCGCATCCTGTTTCAGATCATCTACCACATCCACAGCTATCTGGAGCTGCTGCGCCAGGGCGTGGTGGCGCCCGGCGAAAAGGTCTACCTTGATGTGCCGAGCGGCAATTTCGGCAACGCACTGGGCGGCTACTATGCCTGGAAGATGGGACTGCCGGTGGAGAAGATCATCATCGCTTCCAACCGCAACAATGTGCTCACCGACCTGATTCGCAACGGTCGCTACGACATCCGCGGGCGGGAACTGATCGCCACCACCTCACCGGCGATGGATATCCTCGTCTCCTCCAATGTCGAACGGGTGCTGTTCGACCTGTTCGGCGCCGAACGCACGCGGGAACTGATGGATGCGCTGACCGAGCAGCGCTGTTACCGGTTGACCGATGAAGAAACCGAGCGCTTGCAACAGCACTTCGTCGCTGACTACTGCGACGACGCCGAAGGCCAGCGCCTGATCCGCGACACCTTCGAAGGCCACGCTTACCTGATGGACCCGCACACCGCGACCTGCTTCAAGGCCCATGCAAGCTGCCGCGACAAGCCACTCAAGACCATTGCCTACTCCACTGCGGAATGGACCAAGTTTTCACCGGTGATTGCCGAGGCACTGACCGGCAAGTCGGGCCTGCGCGATCTGGACGCACTGCAGCTGATCGCCGAACGCGCCGGCATCGAGATCCCGCCAGTGATCCGCGCACTGTTCGACAAGCCGATCGCCCAACCGACGGTCATCGACAAGGAAGACATCGAGCGCGAGATCCTCGCCTTTCTGGAACAGGGCTGAAACGGACGGTTCAGCCCCCGGTCATGCAGCCAGGAACCTCTTTTCTGCCGCGGCTCAGGCAGGCCCTGCGTCAGTCTTTCACTCCATTGCCGAGGCTGATTCCGGTGATGCTCGGGGTGATGCTGCTGGCCGGTCTGCTGGTGGAGTGGATTCCGCAGCTGATCCGCCACGGCATCCTGGGTCAGGGCGTCTGGCTGGACAGCCTGCTGGCGGATGTGATGGGCAGCCTGGCGGTCGGGCAGCCGATCGTCAGCTATCTGCTGGCCGGTGAATTGCAACGGGCCGGCATCGCCCTGCTCCCGGTCACCGTGTTCATCGTTTCCTGGATCACCGTTGGTGTCATCAGCCTGCCGGTGGAGGCGGCCGCTCTGGGCTGGCGTTTCGCCCTCTGGCGCAATGCCGTGGCCTTCCTGCTGGCACTGGCCATCGGCGTGGTAACCGTGGGTCTGCTCCGTGCCTTCTGATCGGCGAAAAACGCGGCCGGGCCGCGGCGGCTGGTGGTTCCTGCTGACGATGATCGCCGTTTATGCACTCGGCTGGCTGCTGAACCGCCGGTTCATCGAAGCCAGTTTCGGACACTTCCTCGAACTGCTTGAGAGTGTGCTGCCGATTCTGCTGATCATCCTGCTGCTGATGGGCCTGCTGGGACTGATTCCACGCATGGAGCAGCGTCTGCAGCGGATGACCGGCCAGCGCAGCGGCTGGCGAGGATGGCTGCTGGCCATCACCGGCGGCGTGCTGTCCCACGGTCCCATCTATCCCTGGTATCCGTTGCTGCAGAAGCTGCAGCACCAGGGCGCGCGCCCGGCCCTGCTGGCCGCCTTTCTGTACGCGCGCTCGGTCAAGCTGCCCTTTCTGCCGCTGATGGCCCATTATTTCGGACCGGGCTACACCGTCATCGTCACCCTGTCGATGATCCTGTTCTCGGTAATCAACGGCCGGGCGGTGGAAGTGTTGCTGCGACGGCGCTGAACCCGCGTTTCAATCCTGTCCCAGGGCCTCGACGCGGATCCGCGCCACCTCGCCGCTGACCGCGGCCAGCGCTTCGATACGGCTGATGGCATCGTTCATCTGGGCCTCGCGGATGCGCTGGGTGAGCAGGATGATGTGGGCGGTGGTTTCGCCGGCGGCCGGTTCCTTTTGCAGGATGGCCTCGATGGAGATGCCGGCCTCGCCCATGATACGGGTGATGTCGGCCATCACGCCCGGCTTGTCTTCCGCCGCCAGACGCAGGTAGTAGGCGGTCTCGACCCGTTCCATGTCGAGTATCGGTGTGTCGTTGATGCGGTCGGGCTGGAAGGCCAGGTGCGGCACCCGGTTATCGGGATCGGCGGTCAGCGTGCGGGTGACATCAATGATGTCGGCCACCACCGCCGAAGCGGTGGGGTCGGCCCCGGCCCCGGCGCCGTAGTACAGCGACGGGCCCAGTTTGTCGGCCATTATCAGTACCGCGTTCATCACGCCATCGACATTGGCGATCAGCCGCTTCTCGGGAATCAGCGTCGGATGCACGCGCATTTCGATGCCTTCGTCGGTGACGCGGGTGATGCCGAGGTGCTTGATGCGGTAGCCCAGTTCCGCGGCAAAGGTGACATCCTCCGGTGCGATGCGACTGATGCCTTCGGTATAGACGCGTTCGAACTGCAGCGGCACGCCATAGGCGATGGAGGCGAGGATGCACAGCTTGTGGGCAGCATCGATGCCTTCCACATCGAAGGTGGGGTCGGCCTCGGCATAGCCCAGCTGCTGGGCCTCTTTCAGGACATCGTCGAAAGCGCGGCCCTTGTCGCGCATCTCGGTGAGGATGAAGTTGCCGGTGCCGTTGATGATGCCAGCGATCCACTGAATGTGGTTGGCGGCGAGACCTTCGCGGATCGCCTTGATGATCGGGATGCCGCCGGCCACCGCGGCTTCGAAGGCCACCACCACGCCCTGTTGCTGCGCGGCGGCGAAGATCTCGTTGCCGTGCTTGGCGATCAGCGCCTTGTTGGCGGTGACCACATGTTTGCCCTGGGCGATGGCTTCGAGCACCAGTTCGCGGGCCGGGCTGTCACCACCGATCAGCTCGACAACGATGTCCACCTGCGGGTCACGCACGACGGCGAAGGCATCCTCGGTCAGGCGCGCCTGCTCCACCCCGGCCGGCGCTTGGCCGGACAGACCACGCGCGGCGGCGTGGATGACCTGGATTTCGCGGCCGGCGCGGCGCGCGATCTCTTTCGCATTGTCCTTCAGCAGCCGGGCGGTGCCGCCACCGACCGTTCCCAGGCCCAGCAGGCCGATGTGTACCGGTTTCACTCGTTGTTTCCCCTCGTATTCAGGATTTTTGTTCGTGCTTGCGGAACATCTCGCGGATGCCGCGGATCGCCTGCCGCGTGCGGTGCTCGTTCTCGATCAGGCTGAAGCGGACATGGTCGTCGCCATAGTCGCCAAAACCAATGCCGGGCGAGACGGCGACCTTCGCCTCCTGCAGCATCAGCTTGGAGAATTCCAGCGATCCCATGTCGGCGAAGCGCGGCGGAATCTTCGCCCAGACGAACATGGTCGCCTTCGGCGGCTCGACCGTCCAGCCCAGGGAATTGAGCCCGTTGCACAGGGTGTCGCGGCGACTGCGGTACATGTTACGGATGTCATCCACCACCGACTGGTCGCCGTCCAGCGCACTCACCGCGGCCACCTGGATGGGCGTGAACATGCCGTAGTCCATGTAGGACTTGATGCGCTGCAGCGCGCCGACCAGTGTCGGGTTGCCGCACATGAACCCGACCCGCCAGCCGGGCATGTTGTAGGTCTTGGACAGGGAATAGAATTCCACCGCGATGTCCTTGGCACCGGGCACCTGCAGGATCGAGGGGGCGATGTATCCGTCGAAGGTGATCTCGGCATAGGCCAGGTCGTGCACCACCCAGATCTGGTGCTCGCGGGCAATGGCGACGACCTTTTCAAAGAATTCCAGTTCCACGCACTGGGTGGTGGGATTACCGGGGAAGCTGATCACCAGCATCTTGGGCTTCGGCCAGCTGTCCTTGATCGCCTTTTCCAGTTCGCTGAAGAAATCGACATCCGGCGTCAGCGGCACATAGTGGATGTCGGCACCGGCGATGACGAAGCCATAGGGGTGAATCGGATAGGACGGATTGGGCACCAGCACCGCATCACCCGGCGCCACCGTGGCCATGGCCAGATGCGCCAGACCTTCCTTGGAACCGATGGTGACGATGGCCTCGGTCTCCGGATCGAGATCGACGCCGTATTTGCGCCGGTACCAGTTGCAGACCGCCTGGCGCAACCGCGGGATGCCCCGCGAAAGGGAATAGCGGTGGGTGTCGCCCCGTTGCGCCGCCTCGCAAAGCTTGTCCACGATGTGTTTTGGCGTCGGCTGGTCGGGATTGCCCATGCCGAAGTCGATGATGTCCTCGCCGCGCGCCCGCGCCGCCGCCTTCAGTTCGTTGACGATATTGAACACATAAGGGGGCAGGCGCTTGATGCGCTGAAAGTCTTCGTTCAAGGAATTTCCCTCGGACCGGTCATCGAAAGAGAACCGGCAACGATAATCGGCGGATCCCCCCCTGTCAATGTGCATGGCCGGCCTCACGGGCAAAGGGGAAACCGACGAACAGCCGCTTTGCCGCTTGATTCTGCCCGTCGATTGGTGAACACTCGGATCGGATACACAACGCAGGGAATTGCAGTGCTCGCCTCCTCGTCCTTGAACCGCCCGCTGCCGGCCTGGCTGATCGGGCTGTTACTGGCCATACCGGTCATCCTGCTCGGCCCGTTCAACCTCGAACAGCAGCTTGAGCAAGCCCGCAAGACGGTTGGCGTCGGGCTCAATGACTCACCCGACGGGAAAGGCGTCGTGGCGTTCACGGTCAACCCCAACGGTCCCGCAGCCCGCGCCGGCCTGAAACCCGGCATGATCATCGAGGCCTTCAACGGGCAGGACACGCCGGATCTCGTCAGCCTTTACACGCTGTGGCCTGCGGATCACCGGGAAACCCTGAAGCTTCGTGTGCGCGACACCGAGGGCCGCAGCCGGGAACTGCAGATCACACCCGGCATGCCGGTGGATTTCACCCCGTTCCTCGTCAAGGTGCTGGGCACCTTCTATTTTCTGGCGCTGATCGTGATGCTCCTGCCACAATGGAACAAGCCGGCAGCACGCCTGCTGATCCTGCTGCTGGCATTGCTGTCGACCGAATTCCTGTTGCCCTATTACCAGATTTACGACCTCGATGTAAACCGCGTTCTGTGGCGCATCAATCTCTACATGCTGAGCATGGCCACCGTGGTGGAACTGCACTTCTTCCTGATCTTTCCCCGCCCGCTGGCCCTCTACCGCCGTCACCACAGGCTGATACGGGTCCTGCTCTATGGCCTGCTGTTGCCCGCCGGCCTGCTGTTTTCCGCGACGGTGGACAATCCCACCGACACGGATGCCCTGCGGCCCTATTACCATCTGGAAATCGCTTTCAAGGCCCTGATCTGGCTGTTGGTAACGCTGCGCAGCCTGGCCGACCCCGATGCCGAACAGCGCCGGTTGATGCGCACCGTGTGGCTGTTTCTGACGCCCTATTTCCTCTACAGCCTGAGCCTTTTCATCAGCCTGTATTACTGGATTGTTCCATGGATCGACGGCACCAACACGGTGGAACTGATGTTGCTGGCCCTGTTCCCCACCGGCATCTTCATTTCAATGGTGCGCTACCGCTACCTCTACCTGGGCCGCCGCCTCGACTCGCGGCTGCTGAACCAGTTCCTGACCCTGATCGGTTTTCTGCTGATTCTGGTGTTCACCCAGAAAACCTATCTTTGGCTGAACCAGCGTTTCGATGGCGACCCGGCCTTCGCCCTGACCGCCTTGCCGGCTCTGATGCTGGCGGCCTTCCTGCGTCCGGCCAGTCAGCGGCTGACCAGCTGGCTCGAGCGCGGGGTGTTCGCACCGCCGCGGGGTCTGCACCAGCGTTTCCGTGGCTGGATGGCCCAGTTGCCGGAAACCGAGGCGCTTCCGTTACGGCTGGAGCGGGCCGCCGATTTCCTGCAGCAGAACCTGCAAATCGGCTGGTGTGGCCTGTACACCGCCCCGGACAGCACCGGCGCAGACAGCCACCTGCTGCTGCGGGGGGGAACGTCCTTCCCGCCCGACGCAGTGGCGGAACTGGAAAGGCAGCTGCACGGATGCCTGTTCCACGACAGCTCCCTGCCGGCTGATGAAGCCCGCCGCAGCGGCATTCACCACATACTGCCGCTGTCGCACGAGCCGGGGAACACCGGGCTGCTGATCGTAGGGGAAACGGCCAGTCAGCCGGCTCGACTGAACGAGCAGGAATGGCGCGATCTGCAACTGATCGCCGAGGATATTGGCAGCTGGCTGCACCACGACCGGCTGGAACGCCAGGCATTGGTCGACACCCTTACCGGACTGATGCGCCGCGAGGCCTTCATGGAGGCCTTGTTGCGACTCATTGGGGAACATCGTGCTCAAGGTACTTCGCTGGCGCTGGCGATGATCGACCTGGACCATTTCAAGCGCATCAACGACCGCTGGGGGCATGATGCCGGGGACGAGGTTTTGCGGGCGATTGCGCAGCACATCCATTCGGGCGTACGCAGCCACGACATTTGCGGCCGCTACGGCGGCGAGGAATTCATCATCGCCTTCCCCGAAAGCAACCTACAGCAGGTGGAAAAGCTGCTCGAACGACTGCGCGATACCATCCGCGACCATCCGGTACAACCGGTGGAAAGCGAAAGCAGCGTGATCACCATCAGCGCCGGTTGCGTGGCCTGCACACCCGCCAACAGCGCCATGGAACCGGTGTTCCTCGCCCGAGAAATGATCCGCCAGGCCGACATCCTGCTCTACCGCGCCAAGCACAGCGGGCGTGACGCCGCCTTCATCGGTCGCCTGAAGCCGGCAGGTTCCTCTACCTGATTCCTGCCCCGCGAACACCGCTGGCCTGCGCTCCCGCTTCCTGTCAGCCTGCCGGACAGATCTCAGTGCGGGGAACCCCAGCGGCAACTTTCCCGTCCCCAACGCTTCGGGTATGCTCCCGCCCATGCCGCTCATCGAAGACCAGATCGACGCACGCTACAGCATCCAGGCCTATGGCCCGGACTCGATCACCATCAACCAGCGGGAGTACCGGGGCAGCCTGGTGCTGTCGCCCGACCGCCTGATCGAGGGCTGGCCGGTGCGCGACCTCGATGACATCGATGCCGAGGCCCTGGCCTGCGTGTTCGAACTGCAGCCGGATGTGGTGCTGCTCGGCACGGGTCCCCGCCAGCGCTTTCCCACGCCGGATCTGTGGCGCCTGTTCGCCGAGCGGCAGCTGGGACTGGAGGCCATGGACACCGGCGCGCTGTGCCGCACCTTCAATATTCTGGCCGCCGAGGACCGGGCGGTGGTGGCGCTGATCCTGCAGCCATGAAAAAGGCCGCCTGTTACGGAACAGGCGGCCTGATGGGGGGTTCCGCAGTGACCGTGGGTTTCAACTGGCCGCCGGCAGGCTGATCCCCTGCTCCGCCAGCGCGCGCCGGCGCTGGGCATGGCAGTCACGGGCATCCTTGACCATGTAGTGCTCGCCGGAGTGGCGGAAACCGAGCTTGGCATAGAAATTCTTAAGTTTTTTCTTCAGCTCCGGTGAACGGGCCGCGGTTTCGTCATCGAGTATCGGGTAGGCCTTGAGCGCTACCAGCGCATTGTTCAGGTCCACGACTTCGCTCATCCGCTTGAGCATCTCGGTACCGATGCCAAGGCTGCGGTACTCGGGGTCGACGACCAGTTCGTCGATGTAGACCAGACTGGCACAAGGCGTCTTTTCCGGCTCGTCACGGCTGCAGCATTCGACGAAACAGTTGTTGCCGGAGATGATGTGGTGGCCCAGATCGGCGATCTCGGGGGTGATCAGATCAAACAGATCCTGCAGGTTCTCGTAACATTTGCGCGCACTGGAAAGATCCAGCCGGTGGCCCTTGAGGCGCGCGATCTCGCGCTCGCCACCGAGTTCGTCGTCCCACAGCAGGGCCTTGCCGGTGAACTCAACCAGAAGGTGTGATAATTCCTCCAGATCGGAGGGCTTCATCGAGAATTCAAACTCGAGTTCCGAGAGCAGATCGTTCATATTCAGCATTCCCGCTGCATTGCCGCATTAGCAAAGTCTAATATATAGATACCTGAAAGAATATCCAGTTTTTTCAGCCATTTTCGTGATGGCCGCCCACGATGGATGTGCAATCCCTGTGACGCCCGTCGAGAAGTCACCGAAACGGGCCGATTTCTCCCGGCAAATCCCCGCCAGCACCCCACAACTGCCGTTCCATGATCTATAGTGGTTCCTGTACCCGTCAAAAAAGGCGTGCATCAACATGACAGGGCCAGGCCGACAACTCATTGCCATCATCGCCGTGCTGAGCGCATTCAATGCGGTCGCCGAAGGCGTACTCCGTTTCGAAGTACCGATGGAGAACCGCGGCAGCAGCACCTTCTATGTCCGTTCGACGCTGCAGGGCGTCGGCGAATCCCTGTGGCTGGTCGATACCGGCTCGGGGCACAGCGTCATACGCCAGGACACGCTGGATCGCCTTCTGGACAGTGGAGACGCCGTGTTCCTGAAGAACCTCCAGGGCGTCATGGCCGACGGCAGCACGCGAATTGTTCCGTTGTACCGGGTGTCATCGATCTCGCTGGGCGATGGTTGCATCATCCGGGATATCCAGGCCGCGGTACTGCCGGGCAATCAGCGTCAGATACTCGGCATCAGCGCCCTGCAGAAGGCAGCACCCTTCAGCTTTTCCTTCGACCCGCCCACGCTGACCCTGGGCGGTTGCGCT
>JALSKD010000182.1 GCA_026989015.1 Gammaproteobacteria bacterium | reverse complement strand
ATCGTTGGTATGCAGCGTGGACAGCACCAGATGACCGGTCATCGCGGCACTGACGCCGATCTCCACCGTTTCCCTGTCGCGCATCTCGCCGACCATGATAATATCCGGGTCCTGACGCAGCGCGGAACGCAGTACGGCGGCGAAATTCAGGCCGATCTTTGGCTGCACCTGCACCTGGTTGATGCGCGCCATGCGGTATTCCACCGGGTCCTCGACGGTGATGATCTTGTTCTGCGGTTGATTGAGCAGCTTCAGTGCGGCATAGAGGGTGGTGGTCTTGCCCGAGCCGGTGGGGCCGGTGACCAGCACCATGCCGTGGGGCTGGTGGATCTGCTTGCGGAAATGGTGCAACAGCTCATCACGCATGCCCAGTTGCTCGATGTCCAGCGCACCCCGGGTCTGGTCCAGCAGGCGCATGACCACCGATTCGCCGTACTGTACCGGCATGGTGGAGATGCGCACATCGATCTCGCGGCCGTTGACGGTCATGTTGAAGCGGCCATCCTGGGGCAGCCGTTTCTCGGAGATATTCAACCCGGCCATCAGCTTCAGTCGCACCACCACCGCCGGCGCGATCTGGATTTCCTTCATTTCCTGCTCGTGCAGCAGGCCGTCAATGCGCTGGCGAATGCGGATCACTTCCTTGTCCGGTTCGATGTGGATGTCCGATGCGCCCACCTGCACTGCATCCTCGAAGATCGATTGCAGCAGCTTGGCCACCGGTGCATCGGTCATCTCCGCCTGCAGCAGGTCGCGCAGATCCTCGGCACCGGACGACAGCTCCTGCCCCAGTTCCTCGGCCAGCGCGCTGATCTCCTCGGTGCGGCGGTAGACCCGGTCGAAGGCCTGCAACAGATCGCGTTCGCGCACAATGGCCTGGCTGACCGGCTTCGGCAATTTGGCCTGAATCTCGTCCAGCGCATACAGATCGGTGGGATCGGCCATGCCGACCAGGTAATCGCGCGGGCGGTCCTCGAGCACGATCGCCCGGTATCGACGGGCGATGCTCTCGGAGAGCTGGCGCACCACCTGTTCGTCGAAGCTGTAATTGGTCAGATCGATCAGCGGAATACCCAGCTGGCTGGACAGCAGATTGAGGATGCTGTCCTCGTCGATCATGCCCAGTTCGATCAGTGTGCTGCCCAGCTTGCGGCCGAGCTTCTTCTGCTCCTTGAGCGCCAGATCCAGCTGTTCCTCGGTGATCAGGCCGCTTTCAACCAGCAGATCGCCGAGACGTATTTTCTTTGCAAAGGTCATCTCATTTCCCCTCGCCGTGACCATCGGCGCCGGATTGCTGTCCCGGTTGCCGCAGACGCTGTCTGACAAAGGCCTGGAGGCGTGCCGACAGGCCACCCAGCTCGCGCGCCCGGCGGTAGGCCGACGCAGCGGCCTGCGGTTGATCCAGTTGCTCCAGCGACAGCCCCAGACCCAGCCAGTAGCGTGCATTGGTGGCGTCGCGTTGCAGCAGGCTGCGGTACAGGCTCAGCGCCTGCTCGTGCCGCCCCAGCCGCTGGTAAGCCAGTGCCCGCAGATCGTCCTGCCCGCTGTCGCCGTCAAAGCGGCGGATCAGGGCGGCATACTCACCGGCACGGAACAGGGCATGGGCCTCGCGTCGTCGCTGCTCGGCCGGTGGACGGGGCGCCGGGCGAGCGCGGATTTCAACCCGCGGTGGCGGTGCCGCCTTCCCGGTCTTCGGCACCGGATCATCCACTGCATCGGCCGGGGACGATGGCCGGCTTTTGCCCGTCGTAACCGGATCATGCGTGGGCCGCGTTTCTGTGCGCGCCGCCACGGGGTCGGTCACTGCCTGCGGCCAGGAATCCGCTTTTTCCACTGATGGGATCGTCCTGTGCTCCAGGTTCAACAGCCACTGCTGGCCGCCGTCCCCCGGACGGCGGACCTCGGTCAGCACCCGCACGCCCTCGCGCGCTTCCAATTCAATCAGCAGATCGTCACCCGCCGGGCGCAGGGAGAGGGCCGCCAGCCAGACATTGTCTTCCAGTAAGGGGGCGGCGATGGCGCTGCGTGCGCCGCTGACCCGAAACCGGTATCGGTGCCCCTGCTGATGCTCCAGCGCAATGCCGGCGGGCCTGGAAAAATGGAATTCCAGTGACAACCGTTGTGCCTGTTCGCGCAGCTGCACGCCGTCGAGTTCGGCCACCGTGACCGGCTCCGGAGCCGGTATCTGGGACGGCTCCAGAGCGACGGCGGGCGTCCGCTGCACAGGAGTGGCGACCGGCGGCAACTCCGGGCGGCTCAGGCCATAACCCGCAAGCAGCGCCAGCAGCAGTGCGGCCAGAGCAACGGCGATCGTGCGCTGTCTGCGCCGCGGCGGTCGGGGTGGCCGGGCGCGCAGTTCATCCGGATCCACCGCGCGCAGCAACGGACGCTGTTGCTGGAGATCACGCAGGGCGTTGTTGATCACGCTCATGCCGCCACCCCAACCTGTTCACAGTCCGCCGCGGCCTGCAGTAGCTGGCGGCGGGTCACACGGAAACTGGACGCGCCATAGGCCAGCAGCAGCGCCTTGTGGCACAACAGGTTGACCAGCCGCGGCACGCCGCCACTCAGGCGCTGCAGCTCGCGCAGCACTTCGGGTGGGAACAGGCGTGGCCCGCGGTAACCGGCGCAGTGGAGACGGTGTTCCACATAGGCCGGCAGGCTCTGTGCATCCAGCCTGCCGATGCGGCAGGCATGCACGATCCGCTGGCGCAGCTGGCGGATGCCATGCTCGGCCAGCCGTGCATCCAGTTCCGGCTGGCCGAACAGCACCAGCTGGATCAGCTTGTATTTCTCGGTCTCCAGGTTGGACAGCAGGCGAATCGCCTCCAGGCTCTCCAGCGGCAGCGACTGGGCTTCGTCGAGCAGCAGCAGGCAGCGCCGGCCTTCGCGCGCCAGTTCCAGCAGCCGCCGGTTGATGGTGCCGATCACTGCACGCTCATCGGACGGTTTCAGCCCCAGCTCTTCCGCCACGGCCTGCAGCAAGGCTGCCCGGCTCATGTGCGGATTGGGGATATACAGGGTCTCGAAGGTCGCGTCGTCCAGCCGCTGCAGCAGGGTGCGGCACAGCAGCGTCTTGCCGGTACCGACTTCGCCGATCACCTTGATGAAGCCGTCGCCTTCACGAATCGACACCAGCAGCGTCTCCAGCGCGGCGCCGTGACTGTCGCTGTCGAAATAGAATCCGGTGTCGGGTGTCAGGCTGAAGGGTTTCTCGCGCAACCCGTAATAGGCTTCATACATGGCGTGTGCTCAGGGTTGTACTCCACGGCGTTCGCGTTGCAGCCGCTCGATGCGGCCTCGGGTCGCGTCGATGTACTCGCTCCATGCCTCGTCGCGATCCACCACCAGCGGCTTGAGCAGGATCACCAGTTCACTGCGGCTGTTGCTGTCGCGCTTCTGCTTGAACAACTCACCGAACAGCGGCACATCGCCGACACCGGGCACCGCGGCATCGTCCTTGCCACTGCGGTTCTGCATCAGGCCGCCGATGACCACCACCTGGCCGCTGCGCGCGCGCACCACCGAATCGGATTCGCGCACCGTGCTCAGGGCCAGCGGCAATTGCTGGCTCTGGCCGGATACGGTGATGTTCTTGGTCTGGTCCACCACTTCGCTGACACTGGGGTGGATGTGCAGGATCACCTCTCCCGTCTCGCTGATCTGTGGCGTGACATCCAGCGCGATGCCGGAGAAGAACGGGGTCAGGGTGATGTCCGGAGACGTCACCGTGGAGGAGGCATTCGACGAGGTGGTGGAGGAAATGTCGGTGACAAAGAATTCATCGGATCCGACCTTGATCACCGCCTTCTGGTTGTTCAGTGTCGAAATCCGCGGACTGGACAACACCTGCACCTCACCTTGTGTGGACAGCAGCCGGATCAGCGCACCGAAATCCTCGGTGGCGCCGCCGATGGCGAACAGGTTGCCGAAGCCTGCGGCCTGACCGGAGAGCAGCGCGGCACGGCTCAGCTGGCCATTGGCGTCGTAGAGGCTGGCCTGGCCGTCGATGATGCCGGCCTGCCCGGCAAACAGTTCATCGCCGCTGCGCGACAGGGCGGCCCAGTCGATACCCGACTGAAAGCTGTCGCTGAGCCGCACCTCGATGATCTTGGCTTCGAGGATCACCTGCCGCTGCATGCTGCTCTGGGCGCGCTGCAGATAGGCTTCCACATCGCGCAGTTCGCCGGGCATGGCGCGCACCACGACCAGGCCCGCATGGCGATCCACCACCACCGAACGCCCTTCACCGCCGCCGATAATCGAGTGCAGCGTGGCGCGCAGGCCGGACCAAAAATCGGCCTGGCTTCGGGTCTGGATGCGGCTGGATTCACTGTTGCCGCTGCGCGCCCTGCCGCCGCCCTTGTCGTCCGTGGCCGAATCCCCGTTGCCACTGTCGGCCAGCTGCCCGGAGTTGACCGACATGCTGGACTGGCCGCTGCGGTTCACATTCAGGTAATTGACCGAGAAGATGCGCGACTGGATGCGCGCCGGCAACACGATGTAGCCGTTGCCGCTGCGGCGGAACTCATAGCCGTAGACCTCCCGTGCGAGTTCCATCACCTCATCGATGGTCACCTGCTTCAGGTCGAGGCTGATGGTGCCGCTGACCTCGGGATGCACCACCATGTTGATGCCGGTATCGGCCACCAGGCTCATGAAGAACACATCGGCCGGCGCATTGGCCACCGAGATGTCGAAACGCGGCGCATCGTCGGCCTCCGTGTCCATCGGCGGTGCCGGCGGCACCAGTTCGTCGAGGATATCCTGCGGGGCCGGCGCCGGGGGCATACGGCTGGCGGCCAGTTCCTCGCGGATCGCGCTGCCGGTCTGTTCGACGCCGCCGCCTCCCGGGCTGGCACAGCCCGACATCAAGGCCAGCAACAGCAACGGTGGCAGGAGGGTCTGCAATCTCTTGGTCATGATGGTTTACCGTTTTCGGTTTTTTTTCAGGTCGAGTCGCGCGGTCCCGAGCTTGAGGGTGATGACGCGGTCCTGCAGTCTGAGGCGTACCCGGTCGCGCTCGATCGCCACCAGGTGGGCGCCGCCGATGCGTTCACCCACCGCCAGCTGGCGGCCGTTGACGATGGCGCGCTGGCGCCCGGGGGCGTAGAGAATCGAATTCAATACCCATCGGGTCGCGGATTTCCGGCTCGGCTTCGGCGCGGCCGTGACCGCCTGTTTTTTCTGCTTCTCCAGACGGTACTGGCGCAATGCGAAGGGTGGCGGTCGCATCGGGTCCATGACCGTGGCCGGTCGGGAGCGCGCGCTGTCACCGGGGATTTCGGCCGTGGACAGCGCGGCCTGTGCCGGCAGCACGGCAGACAGCAGTATCAGCAGTGGCAACCCGCGCAGCACGGCTACAGCCCCACCCAGGCGCGGCTGCCGCTGACCGTGGACAGGCTCAACGCCACTTCGATGGACGGGTAATCCCCCGCCTTCAGCTCCACCCGGTTCCACATCAGTTGCCAGGGCAGGCGCTCGAGCTGCTGCAGCCAGGACAGGATGTCGGCATAACGACCGCGCAACCGCACCTGCATCACATGCCGGTACAGGGAGGGGCCGGCATCGGGCCGGTCTTCCGTCTCACCCGTGCTTTGGCCATCTTGTCCGGTGCCCTTCCGATCCTGTTCCATCAGGGGTTCGACGGCGCTGCGGCGCAGTTCGACCAGCTCCAGCCGTGGCGCTGCATCGATCATCTGGCGCATCAGCGCAAACATGTGCCGAGGCGAGACCAGTTCCCCGGTGTCCTGCTCCAGCCGCTGGCGCAGTTGATCCAGTTCCCGCTGCAGCGCCTCCACCCGTTGCCGACTTTCACGGTGCACGCCGTCTTCCATCTTCTGCTGGATGCCGTCACGCACCGCCTGCATCGCGGTCATTTCCCCGCTCAGTTGTCGGTTGGCCTGCTGCAGCCGAGCGGTTTCGGGGGCCAGTGCTTCGTAGACCAGCACCCACCACAGAAACAGCATCAGCACCACCAGCGTCAGGGCAATCAACCCCCGTTCGCGCAGGCTCAGCGCATCGAAACGCCCCATCAGTGCGCGGCCGCGTTCAGTCATTGCTTTGCTCCCGGGTGGCCATGATGAATTCCAGTTTCCAGTCGTAACGGGTCGAGCGCCGTATCTCGAAGCGCTCGAAGGCATGATCGGCAAACACCCGCAATTGCTTGAGTCGCTCGAAGTATTGGGGCACCGAGGCCGCATCCAGCGCGGCGCCCTGCAGCTCGATGTCCCGCTGCGACAGCAGGATCCGTTCCAGCCACACGCGGTCACTGCCGAGTTCGGTCAGCGCCGCCAGTGGACCGGAGAAGCCCTCTCCGCCGCCAAATCGGCGTTCGGCAACCTGATCGATGAGCGTCCGGTAGTCGTTCACCGATTGCCTGAGGGCGGCCTCGCGCCGGGTCCAGCGGTCATCCGCCATTCGGGCATCGAGCTGCTGCTGCAGCGCACCCAGTTCCTGCTGCAGTGCCTGTTGCTGCTGCTTCAGTTGCCCGGACTGAGCCTGCGCCGCATCACGCGCGCGGTACATGTGCAGCGTCAGCAGCAGCAGAACCCCGACAAGCACCAGCAGCAACACGCCCAGCTGACGGGCCGAAAGCCACTGACGCTGCGGCCGGAAACGGGCCTGATAGAGATTGATGTCCTGCTTCACGGCTTCTGCACCCCGCGCAGCGCGGCGCAATAGGCCGGGAAGGGCTGGGGATCGAGATCAGCGGCCGCCTCGCCGCCCACCCGTTGCAGGGCAATGAAATCCACATCGAAACCGACGAAATTCTGCAGGTACTTGGCCATGCGCTCGGTGGCGGCGGTCTGCGGGAACATCAGCAGGCGACGCGGCAGGGGCAGATCGTAGGTGGATTCGAAATAATCCATCGACCGCTGCAGTTCCAGCAATACCTGGTCATAGAGGCTCTCACTGTCTTCACCCGCGGTTTCGATGTCGCGCAGGCCGATCTTGAAATCCCGCGCCACATGCAGATCCTGACCGTGATACAGGGTCAGCAGACCGTCGTGATCGAGAAAATCCAGCAGCGCCAGTGATCGTCCCTCATCAAAAGCCATCACCCGGCGCAGGTTGCGCAGCACCAGCTCCTGCACGTCCAGCACCTGCAGATCGAGACCGCTGTGCGCGATGCGCTCGATGTAGCGGCGCACTACCGGCTCGCTGGAGACGATGGCATTGATCTGCTGGCGCGGATTTTTCGGTGTCGGCGGCAATTCAAAGACCTCGATCACCGCCTGATCGACATCGAAACCGATCAGATCCTTGATCTTCCACTTCACGGCTTCGATCAATTCGTCGTCTTCCACTGGCGGTCGTTCCAGTTGCAGGATCTGCACATCATGACGCGCCATCAGGCAATGGCAGCGTGCCTTGCCCAGCCGATGCTCCTCCACCCACTGGCCCAGCGCCTCCTGTTGCGCCGCTTCGCCGCTGGCCGGAAGAAACGCCCAGCGCCGGATACGGCCAGCCTCGCGTCCACGCGCGGGCAACTCCGCCACGGCCACGCCGGTGGGCAGAAAATCGACGCCAACGATGCTGTTGGCTGCGGTCAGGGAGAAGCGCAGATTCATCTTCACATTTGTGCCGGGTTTCGCCGTTGTTATAGTCGTTATTGCGCAAACCGTGCGCCCGAAATGCCGTCCTCTGCGCCACTCTGCTCATGTAGTGCTTGAGAAATGAGCCGTAACTCGTTGTTGTTATTGGAAGGCTAGACGAGAAAAGATATATTTCAAGTGTTTTTGAACGAGGCGGTTCATGTTCCACATCATTCTGCTCGAACCCGAGATCCCGCCCAACACGGGCAACATCATCCGCCTGGCCGCCAATACCGGTTGCCGCTTGCACCTGGTCGAACCGCTGGGGTTCTCAATGGACGAGAAACGGCTGCGCCGCGCGGGGCTGGATTACCGGGAATGGGCGGAAGTCGAGCGCTACCGCGATTTCGAGGACCTGTTGCAGCGGGCACCCTGCCGACGGATCTTTGGCTACAGCACGCGGGGCAGGGCCGATCACTGCTCGGTGACCTACCGGCCGGGCGACGGCCTGCTGTTCGGCCCCGAAACCCGTGGCCTGCCCGAAAGAATGCGTCAGTCCCTGCCCAAAGGCCACCTGCTTCGGCTGCCAATGCAGCCTCGCTCGCGCAGCATGAACCTGTCCAACTGCGTGGCGGTGGTGGTGTATGAGGCCTGGCGCCAGCAGGGTTTTGCGGGAGGCCTGTGACGCATCAGGATTCGGATTTCAGATCCCGACCTTCGAGATCGCTGACCGCCTCGGCCGGCGACTTGTCCTCGTAGAGCACCTTGTAGACCTGCTCCATGATCGGGATCTGCACAGCCTTGTTGCCGGCCATCTCATAGACGGCCCGCGCCGCGCGATAGCCTTCGACGGTCTGGCCAATGTCCTCGATCGCCTGCTCAATCCCCAGGCCGCGACCGATGGCCAGCCCGAAGCGGCGGTTGCGGCTCTGGTCATCGGTGCAGGTGAGGATCAGGTCACCCAGACCGGACAGCCCCATCAGCGTTTTCTCGCGGGCGCCGAAAGCGGCACCGAAACGCATCACCTCGGCCAGCCCTCGGGTGATCAGCGCGGCGCGGGTATTGGCGCCGAAGCCGAGGCCATCGGCGGCACCGACGGCGATGGCGAGGACATTCTTCAACGCGCCGCCTATCTCGACACCGATGATGTCGTCCGAGGTGTAACAGCGAAAATGACCGCCGTGCAGCAGTTCGGCGAAGGAGCGGGTGGCGTCGGCGCGGTTGCCGGCGCAGGTCACCGAGGACGGCAAGCCACGCGCCACCTCGGTAGCAAAAGTGGGGCCGGAGATGACGCCGTAACAGCTGCTGCCCAGCTCTTCCTCCACCAGTTCATGAAGAAACTTTCCGGTCTCGATCTCGAAGCCCTTGCTGGCCCAGAAGACCCGCACCCGCTCATCGATCAGCGGCTTGAGCCGACGCAGGAAGTCGCGATAGGCCTTGCTCGGGATGACGATCAGCAGATGCCGCAAACCGTCCACGGCCGCGCCCAGGTCGGCGATCGGCTCGATGGCCTCGGGCAGTGCGATGCCGGGCAGAAAGGCGCGGTTTTCACGCTCGCGGCGCAAGCGTTCGATGTGTCCGGGTTCATGTCCCCACAGGCGTACCGCATGGCCGTTGCGGGCCAGCTGCAGGGCCAGCGCCGTACCCCAGGACCCGGCGCCGAGTACCGCGATGGTTTCGCGCCGGCTCATGCCGCTCAGTGCTGGGTCTGCGACTCGTCGCCCTCGGCACCCGCTTCGGCCTGCTGTTTCTGCATCGCTTGGGCATAGAGCGCATCGAAATTGACCGGGTTGAGCAGCAACGGCGGGAATCCGCCGCGGTTGGTGAGGTCGGAAACCACTTCACGCGCATAGGGGAACAGGATGTTCATGCACTGGGCACCGAGGATGTAGCGGGTGTCCTGCTCGTTGAATCCGCTGATGTTGAACAGCCCGGCCTGCTGGACCTCGACCAGGAAGGCCGTCTTGTCGTTGTTCTTGACCGTGGCGGTGATGCTCATGATCACCTCGTAGACGCCTTCGGTGACCTGCTTGCTGGCATTGTTGAGGTTCAGCTCGATCTGCGGCTCCCAGCTGTCGAAGGCGAAGACCGACGGGGTATCCGGTGACTCGAAGGAGACATCCTTGATGTAGAGCTTCTGGATGGAGAACTGGTTTTCGGGGGCGGCTTGGTCGGTCATGGTTACCTGCGTCGGGTTGATGATTCACGGAGGCGCCGCAACGGCGCCGAAACGCGCCAAGGGTACCAGAAACCGCCAAACGCTGTCAGCCCGCCAGCAACGGGTCCAGCTTGCCGGCACGGTCCATCGCCTGCAGGTCGTCGAAGCCGCCGACATGGAGGTCGCCGATAAAGATCTGCGGTACCGTCATCCGGCCGTTGCTGCGCTGCAGCATCTCGTCGCGGGCGCCTTCGACCTGATCGATGCGAATTTCGGTGTAGCTGGCGTTCTTGGAATCGAGCAAGCGTTTGGCCCAGTTGCAATAGGGGCAGAAGGCACTGCAGTAGATGACGATCTCGGGCATGGCTATTTCTTCTTGCGCTTGTTTTTGCGGCCGCCGGGGCGAACCACCGGCAGATGCTGATCGACCCAGGCCATGATGCCGCCGGCCAGGTTGTAGACGGTTTCGAAACCGGCCCGGCGCAGGCGCCGGGCGGCGCTGGCCGAGCGGCTGCCGCTGCGGCAGTAGACGAGCACCGGACGCTGGCGGTGAACCTCCAGTTCCGCCATCCGTTTCGGCAGTTCACCCAGCGGAATGTGCAGGGCATCGGTGATGATGCCGTCCTTGATCTCCGAAGTCTCGCGCACATCGAGGATCAGCGGATCCTGGTCATTGATGATGCGGGTGGCGATCAGCGGCCCGACCGCCTTGAAGCCGGCGGTCAGGTTACGGTATTCGTTGAACAGCACGGCCGCCAGCGCCAGCACGAAGGCCAGCGACAGCAACGCATGGTTGGAAATGAACTCGAGGATCTGCGACAGCATCAGTTGGTGCAGAAAACTTCTTGCATCATGCTGATCAGGCGCAGCGTGCGGGCGTCACCGACCCGGTAGTAGACACGGTTGGCGTCCTTGCGCGAGGACAGGATGCCCTTGTCGCGAAGAATGGCCAGGTGCTGGGAGATATTGCTCTGCGAGGTGCCGACACTTTCGACGATGCCCTGCACGCTGACTTCCTGGTCGCCCAGGGTGCAGAGGATCTTCAGACGCAGCGGATGCGACATCGCCTTCAGCGAGCGGGAGGCGCGTTCGATGTCCTCTTCGCGGGTCAGCAGCTGCGGCGTTTCGCCGGGGAGTACGCTATCGAGCTTCATTGTCACTATTTAATCAATTACTTATATTAGGCAACCATTATGGTGCAATCATTTTGCTTTGTCTAGCAAGCTGAAGCCGTTTCGTATTGAAACCCTTCACATTCCTCCGGGTCGCCTTGGCAGGCCGATTTGAGTATGATCCGGCTGCGGCCGTCCACCGCCGCGTCTACCGATTTCACCTGCCCGCAGACCCGCTCCATGCGCCTTTTTCCACTGCTCCTGATCGTCCTTTTCCTGTGCCAGCCGGCACTGGCGGCGAGCAACGAACGCGCGCGCAAGGAGCACGAGCTCAAACAGCTGATCCAGCGCATCGACGGCCTGCGCAGGGAGATGGAACAGCGCCAGAACAGCAAGTCGGCCCAGACCCGCAAGCTGCGCCGGATCGAGAAACGGATCGCCGACCTCGCCCGCGAGATGCGCGACACCCGCAACCGCATCCGCAAGCAGCAGCGCAAGCTCGCGCGCTTGCGCGACCAGCAGCAGGCGCTGGAACAGCGCATGGAAACCCACCGTCGGCAACTGGCTGAGCAGCTGCGTGACGCCTACCGCCAGGGTCCCAATGAACCGCTGCGTCTGCTGTTCTCGCAGCAGGATCCGTCGCGGCTGCAGCGCAACCTTACCTACTACCGCTATCTTGGTCGTCAGCGGCAGCGGCTGCTCGACGCATCACGGGCCGATTTCGAGCAACTGGCTGCCCACGAGCAGCGCGTGCTCGAGGCCCGGCAGGCCCTGGAGCAGACGCTGGAACGCCAGCGCAGGCAGAAGGCGCGGCTGGACCGCGACCGCAGCGAGCGGCAGCGGATCCTGGCCGAACTGGACAAGGAGCTCGGCCGCAAGGGACGCAAGCTGGCGCAGCTGGAGGAGAACGCCCGCAACCTTCGCCAGCTGATCGATTCCCTCGGCCGGCTGCTGGAACGGTCTCCGGCGGAAACCCGCCCTCAACAGAAATTCGCCAAGCTGCGCGGCAAGCTCTCCTGGCCGGTCAAGGGCCGGGTGCGCAAGCTGTTCGGCAAGCGCAAGCCACCGTCCAGCCTGCGCTGGCAGGGGGTGATGATCGAAGCGCCGGCCGGCAACAATGTACGCGCCATCGCCCGTGGCCGGGTCGCCTTCGCCGACTGGCTGCGGGGCTATGGCAACCTGATCATTCTCGACCATGGCGACGGCTACCTCTCGCTCTACGGCCACAATGAGGCGTTGTTCAAGCAGACCGGGGAATGGGTCGAGCCGGGCGAGATCATCGGCAGCATCGGCGACAGCGGCGGACGCAGCTCGCCGGCCCTGTATTTCGAGATCCGGCGCAAGGGCAAGCCGCTGAATCCGGCCCGTTGGGCCAGCAGCAAGAACTGGTTCCGCAGCCTGCCCTGAGACCGTATCGAACAATCGCCGCCGAAAGCGGTCAAAATCATCCGTTTGGGCTACAATGGCCCACTGATATGACAAGGAGAATTACATGCCCACGCATCTGAGATCATCCACCCTGTTCATCACCGGCATGCTGATCGGCCTGACCCTGGCCATCGGTCACAGCGTGTTCGCGCTGAAGGACGAACAGGCCCGCAGCATCCCCTACGAGGAGCTGCAGACCTTTACCGACGTCATGTCGCGCATCAAGCAGGACTATGTCGAGCCGGTGGAAGACAAGAAGCTGCTCGAAGACGGCATCCGCGGCATGCTGTCCGGCCTCGATCCCCACTCCGCCTACCTCAGCCCCGACGAATTCAAGGAACTGCGCATCGGCACCACCGGCCAGTTCGGCGGTCTCGGCATAGAGGTGACGATGGAAGGCGGCCTGGTCAAGGTGGTCGCGCCGATCGACGATACCCCGGCGGCGCGCGCCGGCATCCAGGCAGGCGACCTGATCGTGCGTATCGATGACAAGCCGGTCAAGGGCCTGACCCTCAATGACGCGGTCAAGTTGATGCGCGGCAAGCCGGGCACCGACATCAAGCTCACCATCGTCCGCGAGGGCGAGGCGGAAACCCTCGAGCTGACCATCACCCGCGAGATCATCCGCACCAAGAGCGTCAAGAGCCGCGTGCTGGAGCCGGGTTACGGTTATGTACGCATCTCCAGCTTCCAGTCCCGCACCACCACCGACCTGCTCAAGGCGATCAGTGAACTGCAGGACAAGGAAGACCTCAAGGGTCTGGTGCTGGATCTGCGCAACAATCCGGGGGGCGTGCTCAACGGCGCGGTCGGCGTCTCCGACGCCTTCCTCGACGACGGTCTGATCGTCTATACCGAAGGCCGCATTCCCGACTCCGACATGAAGTACACCGCCACCCCCGGTGACGCCCTCAACGGCCTGCCGCTGGTGGTGCTGGTCAACGGCGGCTCCGCCTCCGCCTCCGAGATCGTCGCCGGCGCCCTGCAGGACCATCGCCGCGCCATCATCATGGGCCGCAAGACCTTCGGCAAGGGCTCGGTACAGACCATCCAGGAATTGCGCAACGGCGGCGCCGTCAAGCTGACCACCGCGCGCTACTTCACGCCCAGCGGCCGCTCGATACAGGCCCAGGGCATCGAGCCCGACATCAAGCTGCGCGCCCTCAAGCTGGCCGAAATCGACACATCCGGTCCCAAGGCCCTGAAGGAGAAAGACCTGGAACGCCACCTGTCCAACCCCAACGGCGATGATGCGGAAAACACGGCCGAGACCCGAGAACAGGCCGACAAGAAAAAGGCCGAAGAGATCGACCGCATCGAGGAACAGCTGTCGAAGAAGGACTACCAGCTCTACGAAGCGCTGACCCTGCTCAAGGGTCTGTCCATCGCCCGCCTGCTCAATCCCTGACCGCCAGCGGATCATGGCCCGCCTGCTGATCGCCGCCCTGCTCCTGGCCCTCGGCGGGCCGGGTCAGGCGGCGGCACCCGACAACCGGCCACTGCTGGCGCTGGTCATCGACGATCTGGGTTATTCCTTCAACCAGGCGCGTCAGGCCCTGCAACTGCCGGGCGCCATCAGCTACGCGATCATTCCCGACACCCTCTACGACCGGCGCATCGCGAAACTGGGCGAACGCATGAACCGCGAACTGCTGCTGCACATGCCCATGCAATCGTCCAGCAGCCTGGCGCTGGAGCCTTCAACCCTCAACGACGGGATGGACGAGGGTCAGCTCACTGCCGGCGTGCAGCGCATGCTCGACCGCCTGCCGCAGGTACGCGGCATCAACAACCACATGGGCAGCCTCCTCACCGCCGAGGGCTACATCATGCGTCCGGTGATGGAAACCATCCGCCGGCGCAACCCTGCCCTGTATTTTCTCGACAGCAAAACCACCGGCCGCAGCCAGGCCTACCTGCAGGCGCTGCTCACCGGTCTGCCGGCGCTGCAGCGCGATGTCTTCCTCGACAATGAACCGCAACCCGAGGCCATCGCCGCCCAGATTCGCCGCTGGACCCGAAAGGCGCGCAAACGCGGCTGGGCGGTGGCCATCGCCCACCCCCATCCGTCCACCCTGGACTATCTGCAACAGGCCCTGCCCCCGTTGCAGCGGGACTTCCGCATGGTTACGCTATCCGAACTGATCCAGCTGATGACACCGGAGAAAACGAAATGGCCAAGACAGTACTTGTCCCGCTTGCCGATGGCTTCGAAGAACTCGAGGCCATAACGGTCATTGACCTGTTGCGCCGTGCCGGCTTCGAGGTCGTCACCGCCGGGCTGCACGATGGGCCGATCGAGGCCAGCCGCGGCACCCGCCACCTGGCCGACACCACCATCGATGCGGTGGAAGACCGGGATTTCGACCTGGTGGTGCTGCCCGGAGGCTTGCCCGGCGCGGACCATCTTCGTGACGATGAGCGCGTGCAGCGCATCCTGCGCCGTCAGAACGAGCGCGGCGGCACTCTGGCCGCCATCTGCGCCGCACCCAAGGCACTGGTCGCCGCCGGTGTGGTCGAGGGCCGCACCCTTACCAGTTATCCCGGCGCGCTGAACGACAGCCCCGGCGACTACCGCAATACCGGCGCCGCGGTGGAAATCGACGGGTCGGTGGTCACCTCACGCGGCCCCGGAACGGCAATGGATTTCGCCCTCACCCTGATCGAGCGCCTCGGCGGCCAGGCCCTGCGCGATCAGGTCGAGGAAGGCCTGGTCCGCGGATAGGCTCAGCCGCAGCAGCCCGAACCGGCGCTTTCGCTGCCGCTGCAGCAAGGGCTGTCGCCGCCCTTGAGCCAGCCTTCGATGGCCACCGTATCCGGCACGCCGCCGGCATGCACCAGCGTGCCGTCCACGATCACGCCCGGCGTGGACATCACGCCGTGGCTCATGATCTCGGCCAGATCCTCCACCTTCTCCACCTCGACCTCGACGCCCAGCCGGCGTGCCGCCTCCTCGATGCGCTGGCGGGTGCTTTCGCAGTTGGCACAACCCGTGCCCAGTACCTTGATGTGCTTCATGAGTTTACTCCTGTGGATTGAATATTGGGGTCGTCAGCAGCAGGACCGTCCGCTTGCCGTCGGCGTACAGCAGGCCTCGCCGCTGGCCTCGGAGGCATCGACGGCCGGGCCGCCCCGGGACTGTTCATCGAAGCGCAGATCCAGTGCCTGACCGGCCTCGTCGCGGATGTGGCGGGCAATCTCCACCACCGCATCGATCTGGTGCTGCGGCACCCCCATCCCTCGCAGGCGCTCCAGCTGACACAAGCCCTGTTTGGGATGGTTGGACGCGATGTTGGCCGCTAGCGAGACCAGCGCGACAATGGACGGATGCAATTCCGGTTGATCTGACATGTTCATTGCTCCGAATGGGTCCGGCTCAGCCCAGCACCGCGTTGAACAGGAAGCCGACCAGCAGTATCCCGCTGGCGACCACGCCGACGAAGGTCGCGATAAGCCGAGGCTTGAGCACCTTGCGCAGAATCATCATTTCCGGCGCGGACAGGGCGATCACGCTCATCATGAAGGCCAGGGTGGTACCCAGCGCCGCGCCCTTGCCGATCAGCGCCTGCACCACCGGGACCACACCGGCCGCATTGGTGTACATGGGCACGCCCAGCACCACCGCCGCCGGCACCGACCACCAGGCATCGCGGCCCATGATCGAGGCCATGAAATCCTGTGGCACGAAGCCGTGAATCAGCGCACCGATGGCAATACCGGCCATCACATAGGGCCAGACCTTGCCGACGATCTCGCGCACATGGGCCCATCCGGCCTGGAATCGGCTGACCCAGCCGCGATGATCCTTCAACGCCTGCGGGGTTTCGCCCATCTGGATCTTGCGCACCCAGTCTTCGAGATAGCGCTCCATGCCCAGCTTGCCGATCACCAGACCGGCCACGATGGCGATGCCCAGACCGGTGACCACATACAGGGCGGCCACTTTCCAGCCGAACAGGCCGAACAGCAGGATCAACGCGATTTCATTGATCATCGGTGCCGAGATCAGGAAGGAAAAGGTCACGCCCAGCGGCACGCCGGCGGAGAGAAAGCCGATGAACAGCGGCACCGCCGAGCAGGAGCAGAAGGGGGTGACAATGCCCAGCAGCGCCGCCAGGGTATTGCCGATGCCGAGCCGCTTGCCGGCCAGCAGCGCGCGCGTCCGCTCCGGCGTGAAAAAGGTCTGGACGATGCCCATGAAGAAAACCACTCCGGCCAGCAACAGCATGACCTTGGGCATGTCGTAAAAAAAGAAGTGCAGGGACTCGCCGAGCCGGGTATCACGGCTCAGCCCCATCCATTCCACCAGCCAATTGGACCAGCCATCGAGCTGCCCATAGACCCAGAACCACAGCGGCACCGCCACGGCTATACGAATCAGCCAGCTCGTCAACTGGCGCGGGTCATCGTTTTGCTGCGTGCCTGCGGCGTCGCTCCGGATACTGATTTCGTTCATCTGTGCTTCCCATGGAAAATGTGTGTTACCCGGGAAGACGGATCAGTGGGCAAAAGGATGCACCTCGCCGAGCATCAGCAAGACGTCTTGAAACAGCACACCCGACCCTGTTCGTCGAGTTTCACATGACAGGCACGATCCAGCTCGGACTTGAGGCGACGGCGCGCCCGCTGGATGCGTGATTTGGCGGCGGGAAGGCTGAGTCCGTGCCGGGCCGCATACTCGGCCTGTGGCAGCCCTTCGAGGTCGCACTGCTCGAGGATCTCCCGATCGGCGGGAGACAGCCGCTCCAACGCCCTGGGCAGACACTGGGAGAGGCTCACCACCGGCTCCTCGTACGCCTCGGGCTGTGCGATCTGCTCCGTAACCGGATCATGGGCACGCTGACTGCGCCGCCAATCGACAATGCGGTTGCGGGTCACGCGAAACAGCCAGGCCCGTACATTCTCCAGCGTACAGAACCGGCTGCCCTGGGCCACAGCCTTGACGAATACATCCTGCAGCAGATCCTCGGCCAAGGCCGCATCTCCGACCTGCTGGCGTATGAAGCCGCGCAATTCGGCCTCGTGCTGCTGCCAGGCGTCGACCACGCAATTCATCGCTTCACCCGAACAGCTTCTGCCACCAGCGGCGGCGATTGCCGGGCATCGGTGCCTCGTCAACCACTTCCTCGGGCGCTTCCAGGCTGAGGATCCAGCGCGGCGGGATCCGCTGTCCGCTGCTGCCGCAGGATGAGCCGAGGTTGTTGGGGTCATACACCTTGACCAGGGTCGGCCGCGCCGGATCATCGGCATACACGATACCGCAGTAGTCGTGATCATGGTCCTGGTGCAGCAGCGCATCCAGTTCGGCCAGGGCCTCATTCAGGGAATTGCCCTCTATCGCCTGATCCGGCAGGGCGCTGCCCACCTGATAGAAATACCAGGGCCGGTCGCTGTCACGGATACGCGCCCACAGGGCATCCAGATCCTGCCAGCGCAGGATGCCTTCGAAACGCCCGTCCAGACGGCGGGCAAAACGGTTTTCGTTGGATACTTCGGTCATGGTTCCGCTCGTTCGGGGCTGCGGCCGAGCCGGCAGGGCTGGCGTTAGCACGCCACGATAAACCCGCCTGCCCCATCGAGGCAAGCTCCGTGACACTTGCCGGAAGGGCATGGGCAAGACGCTCAGCCGTGGGCCACCAGCAGGTAGATGACCAGCAGGAAGATGCCGACCATGGTGCTGGTTTCCACCCAGTTCACCTTGCCGTCGTCCTGCACCGCCTTCCACAACACCAGCATCGACGGGAAGCCCAGCAGAATGGCGCTGGTGGTATGGATGTCGATGGGTATCACACCTGCCGTACCGTCGATGGCCGGAATCAGGCCGCTCTGGGTGAAGGCCGCCAGCAGAATCATTGCGATTGGCAATACCAGGAACGGCACCTGGGTGATGGCGCCGGAAGCATTGGCCATGGCAATGCTGTATTTCTTCTGCAGATGAGCCGTACCGATCATGATGAAGGCGCCAGAGGCCGAGAACAGGCTCAGAATGATCGCGCCAAACATCTCCGAGTAGCCGGCCTGCTCCAGCTTGTGCACCAGTATGCCGGCGAACTCGCCCACGGCGTGCCCGCCGATCACGGACACGACCAGCCCGGCCAGTCCGAAGGCGGCAATCGTACCCCAGGCCATGAGCCGGGTTTCCTCATCGCCGACCGGCACATCCTCTGCCGACGCCGGCACATGTTCACCGGAGAAGCGTTTGACCAGACGGGTCACCGCCACCGCCTGGATGGCCAGCAGGATCACCCCGAACACATACAGGTCGGTCACATTCAGCGCGGCCGTGCCCTCGCGCACCGCAAAGGCCTTCATCAGCAGCATGATCACGCCCAGGCTGAAGAACACCCCGGCGGCGGCCGCGTAGAGGTCCGTGCTCAAGCCGACCAGCGGCCTGGGCATCTGGGCATTGCCTTCCACATCGCGCGGCAGGGCGCCGCAGTAGAGGCCGAAGGCGGCCGCACCGACATGCAGGGTCAGCACCGTGACGATAAAGCCGATCCGCGGCGTGGCCAGAAGCACAAAGGCCAGCATCACCAGCTCCGGTATGTTGCTCGACAGTCCGGCCATGGTGCCGGCAACGAAGGCGTTCATCTTCTTGCGCCGCGCATAGCCGTCCACCGCCTTGATCATCATCTCCGACGAGGCGAACACCACCATCAGGCCGCCAACGCCGAGCAGGATCGCCTGCAGCCAGCCCTCGTCGGGGACCAGAACATTGCCGGCGGCGACCAGCGTCAGGCCGCCGATCAGCAGCCACAGCCATTGACGGCCTGAATGGGTATCCGAAGACATCAGTGCATTCCTGTCATTGAGCGAACCGCGATGATCCGGGTTTCACGCGGCCTGATCAAGCACCCGGCCGCAACCCGGCCCGCTTCATTCAACGGTCACCGACTTGGCGAGGTTGCGCGGCTGGTCGACATCGGTGCCACGCTGCACCGCTACATGGTAGCTGAGCAGTTGCAGCGGGATGGTGGAGAGGATCGGCGTGGTGCGATCGGCGCTGCAGGGCATGGACACCACCTTGTCGCCGTAGCTGTCGGCGATACCGACGCCCTCGTGGGCGAAGACATACAGCTGACCGCCGCGGGCCTTGACCTCTTCCATGTTGGAATGCAGCTTTTCCAGCAATTCGTCGTTGGGCATGACAACGACGATGGGCATGTCCGCATCCACCAGTGCCAGCGGGCCGTGCTTGAGTTCGCCGGCCGGGTAGGCTTCGGCATGGATGTAGGAGATTTCCTTGAGCTTCAACGCGCCTTCCATGGCGATCGGATAGTGCTCGCCACGGCCGAGGAACAGCGCATCGTGCTTGTCGATGAAATCCTCCGCCAGGGTTTCGATCCGTGCGTCCAGTTTCAGCAGTTTCTCGACGCGTCGCGGCAGTTCGTTGAGTTCCTCGACGATGGCGGCGATCTTCGCCGGGTCCATGCCCTTTTTCTTGCCCAGGGTCAGCACCATCAGCATCAGCGCCACCAGCTGAGTGGTGAAGGCCTTGGTCGAGGCCACGCCGATCTCGGGACCGGCCCGGGTCATCAGCACCAGATCCGACTCCCGTACCAGTGAGCTTTCCGGCACATTGCAGATGGCCAGGCTGCCGACATATCCCTTCTCCTTGATGTCGCGCAGCGCGGCCAGGGTGTCGGCGGTTTCACCCGACTGCGACAGGGTTACGAACAGGGTGTTGGGCGGGGTCGCCACGCGGCGGTAGCGAAATTCGCTGGCCACTTCCACCTGGCAGGGAATGCCGACCAGATCCTCCAGCCAGTAGCGGGCCACCAGGCCGGCGTGGTAACTGGTGCCGCAGGCAACGATCTGGATGTGCTCGACCTGTTCGAACAGGGTCTCCGCTTCCGGGCCAAAGATGGCGGGCAGCACATCACGATCGGTGATGCGGCCTTCCAGGCAATCGGCGATGGCGCTGGACTGCTCGTGGATTTCCTTGAGCATGAAATGACGGAATGTCCCCTTGTTGACGGAGTCACTGGTCAGTTCGGAAACCGTGACCTCCAGTTCCTTGGGCGCGCCCTCGCTGTCGTAGAGGAAGTACTCCTTGCCGCGCAGTACCGCAAAGTCGCCTTCCTGCAGAAAGATGAAACGCGAAGTGACCGGCAGCAGCGCCGACACATCGGAAGCCACGAAATGCTCCTCGAAGCCCAGCCCCAGCACCAGCGGGCTGCCGCGCCGGCAGGTCACCAGCGTGTCCGGCTGATCCACCGCCATGATCGCCAGCGCATAGGCCCCTTCCAGCCGGGATACCGCTTCACGGACGGCGGCGAACAGGTCGTCACGGTAAAGACTTTCCACCAGATGCGCGACCACCTCGGTATCGGTCTGCGAGGTGAATTCATAGCCTTCGGCAATCAGTTCCTCACGGAGCTGCTGATGGTTTTCGATGATGCCGTTGTGCACCACCGCGATGCGGCTGGAGCGGTGCGGGTGGGCATTGCGCTCGGAAGGCTCGCCGTGGGTGGCCCAGCGGGTGTGGGCGATGCCGGTAAAGCCCGCCTGCCCGTCCGGCACCCGGTCGGCAAGCTGCTGTACCTTGCCCAGCGCGCGGTAGCGTTGCAGCTCGCCACCGTCGATGACCGCCAGTCCGGCCGAATCATAGCCGCGGTATTCGAGGCGGCGCAGTCCTTCGATCAGGATCGAGCTGACATTCCGTTGCGCGACCGCGCCAACGATTCCACACATGATGCTGTATCCTCAGTTCTTGCTCGGCCGTTTCCAGCCGGGAATGGTGATCTGTTTCGCGCGCGACAGGGTCAGTTCCCCGGCGGGCGCGTCCCTGGTGATGGTGGCACCGGCGCCGATGGTGGCACCGGCGCCGATCTCCACCGGAGCCACCAGCTGCACATCGGAGCCGACGAACACGTCGTCGCCAATCACCGTGCGGTGTTTGTAGGCACCATCGTAATTGCAGGTGATGGCGCCGGCACCGACATTGACCCGCGCGCCCATCTCGGTGTCGCCGACATAGGCCAGATGGTTGATCTTGCTGCCGACACCGATGTGCGATTTCTTGATCTCGACGAAATTGCCCACCTTGACGTCCGATGCCGTTTCGGTACCCGGCCGAATGCGCGCGAAGGGCCCGACGGTATTGGACGCACCCAGTTCAGCCTCCTCGACCACGCAATGGGCCAGCAGGGTCGTGCCGGCACCGATGCGGCAGTTGCTGAGCACGCAGCCGGGTCCGATACGCACGCCGTCGCCCAGTTCCACCTCGCCTTCGAGCACGCAGTTGATGTCGATTTCCACATCGCTGCCAACCGCCACTTCCCCACGGATGTCGATCCGCCCCGGGTCCACCAGCTTGACGCCTCGATCCATCAGCGCTTCGGCGCGTCGCGCGCGCAGTATCGCTTCCAGACCTGCCAGCTGTCGCTGATTGTTGACTCCGAGCAGCTCGTCTTCGTCTTCGCAGATCACCGCATGCACCGGACGCTGGGTCGCTACCGCGTGCTTGACGGTGTCGGTCAGATAGTACTCGCCCTGGGCGTTGTCGTTGTCGAGACGACCGAGCAGATCGGCGGCATCGCCACCGCGCAGCATCAGGATACCGGAATTGGACTCGCGGATGGCGCGGGTCTCGGCATCGGCATCCTTCTCTTCGACGATGGCGATCACGCTGCCGGTCTCGTCACGGACGATGCGGCCATAGCCGGTCGGATCGTCGGCGACGAAGCTGAGCAGGCAGACGCTGCTGCCGTGCTCCTCGAACTGTTGCTGCAGGTGCAGCAGGGTTTCGGCGCGGATCAGCGGCACATCGCCATAGAGCACCAGCAGGTCGTTACCCGGCGTCACCGCCTTCAGGGCCTGCTGCACCGCATGCCCGGTGCCCAGCTGCTCCAGCTGTTCGACGAAATCACAGTCCTGACCGGCCAGCGCCTGCCGTACCTGATCGGCCTCGTGGCCAACCACGATCACCGTCTGTTGCGGTGCGAGCTGGCGCGTGGTGTCGATGACATGCTGCAGCAGGGGCTTGCCGGCCAGCGGGTGGATCACCTTGGGTCGGCGCGACTTCATGCGGCTGCCCTTGCCGGCAGCGAGGATGACGATACTCAGGGGCATCTGTGGTCTCTCATTGGTGGCTTCGGCGCTTCCCGCGCCGTCGATGCCCGCATGATACAAAAAAAGGGAGCCGAAGCTCCCCTTGATCGAAGGAATTGTGAACTGATTTGCGTCAGCCCTTGACCTTGAGCTTCTTGATCGCCGCCAGCTGCGCCGCGGCGGCCGCCAGTTCGGCCTTGGCCTTGGCGATCTCCAGATCGCTGCGCTGGCCTTCCAGCGCCGCCTCGGCACGTTTCTTGGCCTCCATCGCGGCCGCCTCGTCCAGATCCTTGGCGCGGATCGCGGTATCGGAGAGCACGGTCACCACATGGGGCTGCACCTCGATGATGCCGCCGGAGATGAAGAAGAACTCTTCCTTGCCGCCGCCCAGGTCGAGGCGCACTTCACCCGGCTTGAGCGGGGAGATCAGCGGCGTGTGCCGCGGCGCGATGCCGATCTCGCCCATCACCGCCGGCGCAAACACCATTTCCGCCGGCCCGGAGTAGATTGCTTCCTCCGCACTGACGATATCGACATGAATGGTCATGGCCATCAGAGGCTCTCCGCTTTACAGTTGCTTGGCGCGCTCGGCGACTTCGTCGATGCTGCCGACCATGTAGAAAGCCTGTTCCGGGTACTCGTCCATGTCGCCCTCGACGATGGCCTTGAAGCCGGCGATGGTGTCCTTGAGGCTGACGTACTTGCCCGGAGCGCCGGTGAACACCTCGGCCACGAAGAAGGGCTGTGACAGATAGCGCTGGATCTTGCGCGCGCGGGCCACCACCTGCTTGTCTTCCTCGGACAGCTCATCCATGCCGAGAATGGCGATGATGTCCTTCAGCTCCTTGTAGCGCTGCAGCGTGCCCTGAACCGCCCGTGCGGTGTCGTAGTGCTCGTGGCCGACCACATTGGGGTCGAGGATCCGCGAGGTGGAATCCAGCGGGTCCACCGCCGGGTAGATGCCCAGTTCGGCGATCTGGCGGGACAGCACCAGGGTCGCGTCGAGGTGAGCGAAGGTCGTCGCCGGGGACGGGTCGGTGAGGTCGTCCGCCGGCACATAGACCGCCTGGAAGGAGGTGATGGAACCGGTCTTGGTGGACGTGATGCGCTCCTGCAGGGCGCCCATCTCCTCGGCCAGGGTCGGCTGGTAGCCCACCGCCGACGGCATGCGGCCGAGCAGCGCGGACACCTCGGTGCCTGCCAGCGTGTAGCGGTAGATGTTGTCGATGAACATCAGTACATCACGGCCCTCGTCGCGGAAGTATTCGGCCATGGTGAGGCCGGTCAGCGCCACGCGCAGGCGGTTGCCGGGCGGC
Organism: Gammaproteobacteria bacterium; assembly: GCA_026989015.1. Taxonomy (GTDB): domain Bacteria; phylum Pseudomonadota; class Gammaproteobacteria; genus S144-22. The sequence continues at coordinate 17,899 of JALSKD010000182.1, read as the reverse complement.
TCGTTCATCTGGCCATAGACCAGGGCCACCTTGTCGAGTACGCCACCTTCCTGCATCTCGTGGTAGAAGTCGTTGCCCTCCCGGGTCCGTTCACCGACACCGGCGAAGACCGAAAAACCGGAGTGCTCGACCGCGATGTTGCGGATCAGCTCCATCAGCGTCACCGTCTTGCCCACGCCGGCGCCGCCGAACAGGCCGACCTTGCCGCCCTTGGCGATGGGCATGATCAGGTCGATGACCTTGATGCCGGTCTCGAGGATCTCGGTCTGGGTGGACTGCTCGTCGTAGGCCGGCGGCTTGCGGTGGATGGGCCAGGTTTCGTCGGCACCGATCGGACCGGCTTCATCCACCGGCTCGCCCAGCACATTCATGATGCGCCCCAGCGTCTTCTGGCCCACGGGCACCTGAATCGGAGTACCGGTATTGACCACGGAAAGGCCGCGGCGCAGGCCCTCGGAAGGACCCATGGCGATGGTGCGTACCACGCCATCGCCCAGTTGCTGCTGTACCTCAAGCGTCAGATCATCGGCATCGGTGATCTTCAGTGCGTCGTGGACCTTGGGTACAGAGTCACGAGGAAATTCCACATCGACGACGGCGCCGATTACTTCCACGATGGTTCCAGTACTCATGTTCGATTCCTCTTAAACTAAAAGTGTCTTGCTTGGATTCTTGAAGACGCGCCGGCGGTCACACCGCGGCCGCGCCACTGACGATTTCGCTGATCTCCTGGGTGATCGCGGCCTGGCGCTCCTTGTTGTAGATCAACTGGAGTTCCTTGATGAGCTCGCCGGCATTGTCGGTGGCGCTCTTCATCGCGATCATCCGTGCCGCCATCTCGCAGGCCACATTCTCCACCACGGCCTTGTACACCAGTGACTCGATGTAACGGTTGAGCAGCCCATCGAGAACCTCCTTCGCGTCCGGCTCGTAGATGTAGTCCCAGTAGTGCTTGAGCTCGTCGTCCTCGGCCGGCTCGACCGGTACCAGTCGGGTGATCTCCGGCTGCTGGGTCATGGTATTGACGAAGTCGTTGTAGGCGAGGTGGATCTCGTCGATCTCGCCGGCCTCGTAGGCCTTGAGCAGCACCTGCACCGGGCCGATGATGTCGTTGATCTCCGGCCGATCGCCCAGATGGCTCGCTTCGGCCACGATGTTGGCGCCGAGGCGCTTGAAAAAGCCCAGCCCCTTGCCGCCGAAGGTGACCACATCGAAGGCGATGGTGTTGTCCTGCCAGTCGGAGAGGCGGTTGAGCACCCGCTTGAACAGGTTGATGTTGAGCCCGCCGCATAGACCGCGATCGGTGGTGATGACGATCAGACCAACCCGTTTCGCCGGTCGCTCGACCAGGAACGGATGCCGGTATTCCGGATGGGCATTGGCCAGATGCCCGACCACCGCCTTGATCTTGTCGGCATAGGGGCGTGCGGCTTCCATCCGGTCCTGGGCACGGCGCATCTTGCTGGCCGCGACCATTTCCATCGCCTTGGTGATCTTGGCCGTGTTCTGGACACTCTTGATCTTGCCGCGTATCTCTTTAGCGCCTGCCATAGTCTCTTCTCTCGCCGCTGGTCCGGTTCATTGCTCAGTAAACGCCGTTGGACTTGAAGTCCTCGATGGCCTTTTTCAGCTCGGAAGCGATCTCGTCGTTGTAGTCGCCGGTAGCATTGATCGTGTCGAGCAGCTGCGGGAACCTGGATTTCACATGATCGTGCAGCGCGGCCTCGAAATCGACGATCTTGTTGACCTCGACATCGTCCAGATAGCCTTCGTTGGCGGCATACAGGGAAATCGCCATCTCGGCCACCGACAGCGGCGTGTACTGCGGCTGCTTCATCAGCTCGGTGACGCGCTGGCCGCGCTCCAGCTGCTTGCGGGTGGCTTCGTCGAGGTCCGAAGCGAACTGCGAGAAAGCCGCCAGCTCACGGTACTGGGCCAGGGCCAGGCGCACACCGCCGCCCAGCTTCTTGATGATCTTGGTCTGCGCGGCACCGCCCACGCGGGAGACCGACAGGCCGGCGTTGATCGCCGGGCGGATGCCGGCGTTGAACAGGTCCGACTCGAGGAAGATCTGGCCATCGGTGATGGAGATGACATTGGTCGGTACGAAGGCCGAGACGTCGCCACCCTGGGTTTCGATGATCGGCAGTGCGGTGAGCGAGCCGGTCTTGCCCTTGACCTCGCCGTTGGTGTGTTTCTCGACAAAGGCCTCGTTGACGCGCGCGGCGCGCTCCAGCAGGCGCGAGTGCAGGTAGAACACATCACCGGGATAGGCCTCGCGTCCCGGCGGACGGCGCAGCAGCAGCGACACCTGGCGGTAGGCCCAGGCCTGCTTGGTGAGGTCATCGTAGACGATCAGGGCGTCTTCACCGCGATCGCGGAAATACTCGCCCATGGAGCAGCCGGCGTAGGGCGCGATGTACTGCATGGCGGCGGAATCGGATGCGGTGGCGGCAACCACGATGGTGTGTTCCATGGCGCCATGTTCTTCCAGCTTGCGCACCACATTGGCCACGGTGGACGCCTTCTGGCCCACGGCGACATAGATGCACTTGATGCCTGTACCCTTCTGATTGATGATGGCATCGATGGCGACCGCGGACTTGCCGGTCTGGCGGTCACCGATGATCAGTTCGCGCTGTCCACGGCCAACCGGAACCATGGCGTCGATCGCCTTGAGGCCGCTCTGGACCGGCTGATCGACGGATTTGCGTTCAATGACGCCCGGAGCGACCTTTTCGATCGGAGAGAACACCTGGGTCTCGATCGGGCCCTTGCCGTCGATCGGCTCGCCCAGCGAGTTCACCACTCGGCCGAGCAGGGCCTCGCCCACCGGCACCTCGAGGATGCGTCCGGTACACTTGACGGTATCGCCCTCGGACAGGTGCTCGTAGGCACCGAGGATCACCGCACCGACCGAGTCGCGTTCCAGGTTCAGCGCCATGCCGTAGGTGTCGCCGGGGAACTCGATCATCTCGCCGGACATGACATCCGCCAGACCGTGAATGCGCGCGATGCCGTCGGTCAGGCTGACGATGGTGCCTTCGGTCCGTGCTTCGGCCGCGCTCTCGAAGTTCTTGATGCGCTCTTTGATCAGTTCGCTAATTTCTGACGGATTGAGTTGCATGTCGGTATCCCGTAAAAAGTAATTCAGTTATTTGTTCAACAGAGAGGTCAGCTTGTCGAGGCGTCCGCGGGTGGAGCCGTCGATGACCAGATCACCGGCCTTGATGACCACTCCGGCGAGCAGTGACTTGTCGATCTCGACGCTGAGCTCCACCGCCTTGCCGAAGCGCTGCTCCAGCTTCTGCTCCAGCTCCTTCTTCTGCTTGGCGGTCAGCTTGCGCGCGCTGCGCACCTGCACATCGACGACCCCCTCCGCTTCGTGCTTGAGCTGCTCGAAGCGTTCGGCCACCGCGGGCAGCACGGCCAGACGGCCGTTCTCGGCCATCAGCGCAAACAGGTTGCGCAGCTCCTGGGTCGGCTCGGGCACGCCGTCCAGCGCGCCGAGCAGGGTAACCAGCAGATCGGCGATCTCGCGCTCTTCCATGGCCGGCGAGGCAATCAGCTGCTGCAGATCGTCATTGGCCACCACCTGTGCGGCGGCGCCCAGCAGATCCGACCACCAGCCCATGCGGTCTTCCTCGCGGGCCAGGTCGAACAGCGCACGCGCGTAGGGGCGGGCCACGGTTTCAAAATCAGACATGGGTCATTCCTAGATCTGCGTGGCCAGCTCTTCGAGCACCTTGCTGTGCGCCTCGGCATCGATTTCGCGCTCGATGATCTTTTCGGCACCGGCAACGGCAATGGCCGCCACCTGCTTGCGCAACTGCTCGCGCGCGGCGTTGATCTCCTGCTCGATATCGGCGCTGGCGGCGGTCTTGATCTTCTCTGCCTCCTGCTCGGCCTTGCCCTTGGCATCGTCGACAATCTCGCTGGCACGCTTCTGCGCTTGGGCAATGATCTCCTGAGCCTGCTGCTTGGCTTCCTTCAGATCCTCGCTGGCGCGGGACTTGGCCAGCTCCAGATCCTTCTTGCCCCGCTCGGCGGCGGCGAGCCCGTCGGCGATGCGGGTCTTGCGCTCCTCGAGCGCGGCCATCAGCGGCGGCCAGACGTATTTCATGCAGAACCAGACGAACACCGCGAAGGTGATCATCTGCCCGATCAGGGTTGCATTGAAATTCATAATGCTGTCCTCGAGTTGAGTAGGTGACTCGCGGTGCTTATCCGCCTACGACAGCGAACATGACATACATGGCCAGACCGACCGCGATCATCGGAACCGCGTCCACCAGACCCATGACGATGAAGAACTGGGTGCGCAGCATCGGGATCAGCTCGGGCTGACGGGCAGCGCCTTCGAGAAAGCGACCACCGAGGATGCCGATACCGACGGCCGCGCCGAGAGCGCCCAGGCCCATCATCAGTGCGCCAGCGATGTAAAGCAGTGCAGATTCCATGAAAATCTCCTAGTGAGTTGGTTGTTTAGGGAATTAGTGTGTTTCCTGGGACGCCATGTCCAGATACACGATGGTCAGCGTCATGAAGATGAACGCCTGCAGCGTGATGATCAGGATATGGAAGATGGCCCAGCCGAGTTGCAGGAAGCCGCCGAACAGCCCCAGCGCCCATCCGCCGCTGTACATCAGAGCGATCAGGATGAAGATCATTTCACCGGCGTACATGTTGCCGAACAGTCGCAGCGCGAGGGAGACCGGCTTGGCGATCAGGGTCACGCCCTCGAGCACGAGGTTGATCGGGAACATCCACTTGGGGAAGGGATGAAAGGCCAGCTCGGCAAAGAAGCCGCCGGGACCCTTGAATTTGAAGCTGTAATAGAGGACCAGCGCAAACACGGTCAGCGACAGGCCAAAGGTAATGTTGGGATCGGTGGACGGCACAATCTTGAGATAGGGCGCAATCGGCGAGGCCAGCCAGGGTACAAGATCGACGGCAATGAGGTCCATCGCGTTCATCAGGAATACCCAGACGAAGATGGTCAGCGCCAGCGGTGCCACCAGCTTGCTGGTGCCGGAGTAGGAGCCGCGCACGGACTCGTCGATGAACTCGATGATCATCTCGACGAAATTCTGCCAGCCGCTGGGCACATCGGTGGAGGCCTTTTTCGCCACCCGACGAAAGCCCCACAGGAACAGCACGCCGAGCAGGATGGAAAAGCCCATGGTATCCAGGTTGATGGCCCAGAAGCCCATTTCCTGAAGATCCTGGGCGCTGTGCGCAATGCCCCAGCTGCCATCGGCCTTTTGCCCAAAGGTGAGGTTGGTCAGGTGGTGCTTGATGTACTCGCCGGACGATTCGTAGGACATGGGCGCTGACTACCTTTTCACTATCACGTGTGCAAAAAAAACGGTCACCTGCATGAGCAGGTAGCCGATGAACAGTACAACCGCGTCCCAGGAATAGTCGGAGGCGAAAGCGATGAAGAACATCAGCCCCGTCATCAGCCACTTGCCGAAGCTTGCGCGGTAGGCATGGCCAAGCCAGTTGGCGGCGTCGTTGTTGTCCGCCTGCCGATACATCCTGAAACCGAAGTAAAGCTGTGGGACAAGGCCGATCAGGCAGCCCGTCAGCGCAGAGAACGCATCACCCCACCGCATCAGCCAGACCAGCGTCAGATAGACCGCCAGCACTGCGACCTGCAGCGCCGGTATCCACAGAATCCGGGCCTTCAGCGCGGTTTCATGGCCGCTCACGTCGAAAACCTCGCCCTGACTCGATGCGCGGCAGAGTATAAGAGTTCTCTAAATCAGAATCAATCGAGCAATCATAAAATTTATGCCTCGATTAGTATTGACCCGACAAGCTATTTTTATGTGTTCAACCTGCCGACGAACGGTACCGCCAGGACGGGGCAACGCTCAGGAATCGCCCATCAGGTGCTGCAGTATGCCGTCCAGTTCATCGTTGTTGTGAAAATGGATGACCAGCTGGCCCGAGCCTTTCTTGCCCGGCTTGATGCGCACCTGGGCACACAGGCTTTCGCTGATGCGCTGCTCCAGGCGCTGGATGTCCGGATCGACGGCCTTGTCGGCAGCAGGCGGCTTGGGCGCCAGCGTCTTCTTCACCAGCGCCTCGGTTTCGCGCACCGACAGACCGCGGTGCACGACCACCCGTGCCAGCTCCGGCTGATCCTCTTTCGGCAGAGCCAGCAGCGCCCGCGCATGCCCCATGCTCAGCAGCCCCTTGTTGACCATCTCCTTGACCGGCTCCGCCAGCTCCAGCAGCCGCAGCAGATTGGTGACCGCCACCCGGGAGCGGCCCACCGATTCGGCGACCTGCATGTGGGTGAGGCCGAACTCGTCGATCAGCCGTTGCAGGGCCATGGCTTCTTCCAGAGGATTGAGGTCTTCACGCTGGATGTTCTCGATCAGAGCGATGGCGGCGGCGGCCTGGCTGTCGATGTCCTTGATGACCGCCGGTATCGACTGCAGTCCGGCGATTTGTGCGGCACGCCAGCGGCGCTCGCCGGCGATCAGTTCATAGTGCTCTCCCTCGCGGCGCACCACGATGGGCTGCACCACGCCCTGGGCACGGATCGATTCGGCCAGCTCGTTGAGGGATGCCTCGTCGAAGTGCTTGCGTGGCTGGTATTCGCCGCGCTGGATTCGGTCCACCGGCAGCTCCTGCAGGCCGTTGGCCAGCTCCTGGGCGCTGGGTTCGGTGACTTCCTGTACATTGCCGATCAGGGAACCAAGCCCGCGGCCCAGCCGTTTCTTCTTCGCTGCCATGTCTATCCGTTTGCGTAGTGGTTCTGCTTGGCGTCGCGACGCAACACCTCGCCGGCCAGGGCCAGGTAGGCCATGGAGCCGCGGGAGTTCTTGTCGTACTGGAGGATCGGCTGGCCATAGCTCGGCGCTTCGGCAAGCCGGATGTTGCGTGGAATCACGGTACGGTAGACGCGGTCGCCGAAATGCTCGATCAGTTCGCTGGACACATCGTTGGCCAGATTGTTGCGCGGGTCGTACATGGTGCGCAACAGGCCTTCGAGCTGGATCTCCGGATTGACGCTGATGCGGATCTGCTCGATGGTGTCGAGCAGCGCGCTGAGCCCTTCCAGTGCGTAGTATTCGCACTGCATCGGGATCACCACGCCGTTGGCCGCCACCAGCGCGTTGACGGTAAGCATGTTCAGCGAAGGCGGGCAATCGATGAGGATGTAGTCGTAATTGCCGGCCACCGGCTTGAGCGCCAGCTGCAGCTGGTGCTCGCGCCCGATCTTGTTCATCAGCTGGACCTCGGCGGCGGTCAGATCGGCGTTGGCCGGCATGATGTCGTAACCGGCCGGGGACGGCTGGATCACCTGCTCCGCGGTCCGGTCGCCGAGCAACAGGTCGCAGACACTGGCTTCCAGCGCGTTCTTGTCGATACCGCTGCCCATGGTCGCGTTGCCCTGCGGATCCATGTCGATGAGCAGCACCCGGCGCTTTGTCGCGGCCAGCGAGGCGGCGAGGTTGACGCAGGTGGTGGTCTTGCCGACACCGCCCTTCTGGTTGGCGATGGTGATGGTCTTGGTCATGTATCCGTTCGCTCGAGTAGGACCAGGCTGCGCGGCGCGTCGATGCCGGGCACCCGCAGTCGGATGATGTCGATGTGATGGCCCTGTTCGCGCAGTGCGCGCAGATCCCCCGCTTCCGGCTCGGTCTTGAGGGTCATCAGGCGGGTCGACGGCCCCCGCAGGTGCTCGACCGATTGGACGAAATCCGCGAGCGAGGCATAGGCCCGGCTCAGCACCACATCGAAAAATGCCTCGGCATGATAATCCTGAACCCGGGCCCGCACAACTTTGGCCCGCGCAAGACCCAGCTCGGCAATGGCCTGCTGCACGAAGCGGGTCTTCTTGCCGTTGCTGTCGAGCAGCACCCAGTCGCAATCCGGCATCATGATGGCCAGCGGGATGCCAGGCAGGCCGGCACCGGTACCGACATCGAGAAAACGCCCGGCGGGCGGCAGGTGGGGCAATACCGCCAGGCTGTCGAGAAGGTGCCGGCTGACCATCGCCTCAGGCTCGGTGATGGCCGTCAGGTTGTAGACCCGGTTCCATTTCTGCAGCAAATGCAGAAAGCCTTCCAGCGCCTCCCGCTGGCCGTCCGTGGCGTCGATGCCCATTCGGCTCAGGCCGCGCGCGATGGCGTCCCGCATCAGGCGCTCTTGCGGATCGGCGCCTGCAACCGCTTGAGGTGCACCAGCAGCAGCGAGATGGCGGCCGGGGTTACACCGGAGATGCGCGCCGCCTGTCCCAGTGTGGCCGGCCGTATGTCGGCCAGCTTCTGCCGCACCTCGTTGGACAGGCCCTTGACCCGGTCGTAGTCCAGGTCGTCGGGCAGCTCGGTTTCCTCGTGACGGCGCGCCTTTTCGATCTCTTCCTGCTGACGCGACAGATAGCCGGCGTACTTGCCGTCGATCTCCGCCTGCTCACGCACCCGCTCCGGGTAGTCTTCGGCACCGGGAACAAAGGGCATCAGATCGTCGGTGCCCAGCTGCGGGCGGCGCAGCAGCTCGGCGAGGCGGTATTCATGGCCGATCGGGCGATCCAGGCGTGCATTGATGGCCTCGACACCGGCCATGCCCGGCCGCAGCCACTGGTCGCGCAACGCCTGTTCGAGCCGCTCCAGCCGTTCCTGATAGTCGTTGAACGCCGACCAGCGGGCGTCGTCCACCAGCCCCAGATCACGGCCGATTGCGGTCAGCCGACGGTCGGCATTGTCTTCCCGCAGCATCAGACGGTATTCGGCGCGGCTGGTGAACATGCGGTAGGGCTCGGAGGTGCCGCGGGTGATCAGGTCATCGATCAACACCCCGATGTAGGCCTGGTCGCGGCGCAGCGTCAGCGGTTCGCGTCCGAGCACCGCGGCCGCCGCATTGGCACCCGCCAGCAGGCCCTGGGCGGCCGCTTCCTCGTAGCCGGTGGTGCCATTGATCTGTCCGGCCAGGTACAGCCCTTCGAAAAAACGGGTCTGCAGGTCGGGACGCAGATCGCGCGGGTCGAAATAATCGTATTCGATGGCATAGCCGGGACGGATGATGTGCGCCCGCTCGAAGCCGGGAATGCTGTGGATCAGCCGTTCCTGTATATCGAAGGGCAGGCTGGTGGAGATGCCGTTGGGATAGACTTCGGTCAGGTTCAGGCCTTCCGGCTCGACAAAGATCTGATGCGATGTCTTGTCGGCGAAGCGCACCACCTTGTCCTCGATCGACGGACAGTAGCGCGGGCCGGTGCCCTCGATCTGTCCGCCGAACAGCGGCGAGCGATCCAGGCCGGAACGGATGATGTCGTGGGTTTCCTCGGTGGTCCAGGTGATGTGGCAGCTGACCTGGCGCGGATGCAGATCACGCGATCCCATGTAGGAGAACACCGGCAGCGGGTCGTCGCCCGGCTGTTCCTGCATCTTCGAATAATCCAGTGTCTTGCGGTCCAGGCGCGCCGGAGTGCCGGTTTTCAGCCGGCCGATACGGAAGGGCCGTTCACGCAGGCGGGCCGCCAGCGCGCCGGAGGCCGGATCGCCGGCACGGCCGCCGCTGTAGTTCGCCGGGCCAATGTGGATCTTGCCGGCAAGGAAGGTGCCGACGGTCAGCACCACCTTCGGGGCATGGAACTTCAGGCCCATCTCGGTGACCACACCCTCGACCCGGCCCTGGTGCTCGATCAGGTCGGTCACCGGCTGCTGGAACAGCGAGAGGTTGGGCTGGTTTTCCAGCGTTTCGCGTATCGCCATGCGGTAGAGCTGGCGATCCGCCTGAGCACGGGTGGCGCGCACCGCCGGCCCCTTGCGCCGGTTGAGCACCCGGAACTGGATGCCGGCGCGATCCGCCGCCAGCGCCATCGCCCCGCCCAGGGCGTCGATCTCTTTCACCAGATGCCCCTTGCCGATACCGCCGATGGCCGGGTTGCAGCTCATCTGGCCCAGGGTCTCGATATTGTGGGTAAGCAGCAGCGTCCGCGCACCCATGCGCGCGCTGGCCAGTGCGGCCTCGGTGCCCGCATGGCCGCCACCGATCACGATGACATCAAAACGACGCGAAGAGTCCATGATTCTGCTCGATGAAAAGTAACCGGGCATTTTACTCGGTTACTGGCGGCAGAATCAATAGATCGCCCGAAAGGATAGCCCTTTGTGAAACAATCGGCGCTATACGCCCGTGGCGCGAGACACGGAGCCTCTTTTGCGTCATATTCGCCCGGTTTGCTAAACAGCGCAGGGAATCATGCCGCGTATCCTCATCCTCGATGCCAACCAGCGCAGCGCGCTGGCCTGCATGCGCTCTCTGGGGCGCATGGACGGGCTGGAGCTGCTGGCGGCCGACAGTCTGCCGTGGGCACTGGCCGGCCATTCGCGCTTTTGCCGCGCTTACGCGCAGCATCCCTCGGTTCGTGAGGCGCCGGATGCGTTCATCGACTGGTTGGCCGACTGCCAGCAGCGGGAGGGCATCGATCTGCTGTTTCCGATGACCGAATTCACCAGCCAGCTGATCCTGATGCACAACCAGCGGCATCCTGAGGCCGCCCTGTCCCTGCCCTTCGCCGATGCCGAACGGCTGTTGTCGCTGGGCGACAAGGGCCGCCTGGTGGAGCGGGCAGGCCGCCTGGGGATCGCGGTGCCGGAATCGCAGCTTTTCGCGCGGGCAGCTGAGGTCGATACCGCCTCCATCGGTGACTATCCGGTGGTGATCAAGCCTTGCCGTTCGCACCTGTGGCTCGGCGATCGCTGGCTGACCACCTCGGTGCAGATCGCGCGCGACCGCGCGGAACTGGAAGCCTGCCTCGCCACCAGCCCCTGGCTGCAGGATCATGAATTCATGCTTCAGCGCTTCATCCCCGGCCATGGCGGAGGGGTGTTCGCGCTCTACAACCGCGGGCAGGCGGTCTGCTTTTTCGCTCACCGGCGCTTGCGCGAGAAACCGCCCCAGGGGGGCGTCAGCGTGCTCAGCGAGAGCGTTGTACCGGATCCCCGGATGCAACAGGCCGCCCGTGAACTGCTGGATGATGCCGGCTGGCACGGGGTGGCGATGGTGGAATTTCGCATCGATGAATCGGGCAAGGCCTGGCTGATGGAGGTAAACACCCGCTTCTGGGGCTCGCTGCAGCTGGCCATCGACGCCGGCGTGGATTTTCCGCAACTGCTGTACCGAGCGACCCGCGGAGAACCCCTGCCCGAGATGAGCGGCTACCGCACCGGGCGGCGGCTGCGCTGGCTGCTCGGTGACCTGGACAGCCTCTACCTGGTGTTGCGTGACCGCCGCTACGGAATCGGCGACAAGCTGCGGCGGCTGCTCGCCTTTTTCACACCCCACCCCTTTTCCACGCGCCATGAGGTCAACCGATGGAGCGACCCGATGCCGGCCTGGGCCGAGCTGAAGCAATACATCGCGGACCTGCGGCGATGAAACAGGGCGTCACATGCGGACTGCTGTTTCTGCTGCTGGCCCTGGCATGGCCGGCGGCCGATGCCCAACCGCTGTGGCAGGTGGAAGGAGAGGGTCACAGGCTGTTCCTGACTGGCAGCATTCATCTGTTGCGGGAGGAGGATTACCCACTGCCCGAGGCCTTCGACCGAGCCTACCGCGCCGCCGACCGGCTGATCTTCGAAACCGACATCGCTGCCACCCGCACAGCAGAATTTGCCTCGGCCATGCAGCGGGCACTGCGCCTGCCCGAGGGCAGGCACCTTGCCGACCGGCTGTCCGCCGACACCCTGGAGCGTGTCCGACAGCGGCTGCGCCAGATGGGTGGCAGCATGGCCGCTTTCGAGGGCTTCCGCCCGGCGCTGCTGGCGCTGAGCCTGAGCCTGATGGAACTACAACGGCTGGGCGTCGACGCTCCGGGCGTGGACGAGACCCTGTTCCAGCGCGCCCGCCGAGACGGCAAGCCAATCGGCTGGCTGGAGACGCCACAACAGCAGATCGAATTCATCGCGCGGATGGGGGAAGGCGAGGAAGACGCGCTGATCCGGCAGACCCTGGACGAACTGAACAGTCTGGAACGCGAATACCAACGCATGGTGACGGCCTGGCGGGAAGGCGATCTGACAGCCCTGGAGCAGTTGATGCTGAAGCCAATGCGCCAGCAGGCGCCGGGGCTCTACCGCAGCCTGATCGTCGAACGCAATCGCCTCTGGCTGCCACAGATCGAGGACCTGCTGCGCGACGCGCCACTGGAGTTGATCATCGTGGGCAGCGCCCACCTGGCGGGTCCGGACGGGCTGATCGCTGCCCTCAAACAGCGGGGCTGGACGATTACCCGGATGGAGCCGGCTTCTGTTGCAGCACCCGGTTCAGCTTCATCAGATTCTCGTTGACATAGACGGGCCGCTGCGGCCGTGGATATCCCTTCGGCAGCTGCAGTCGGTACAGCACATCCTCGCCATCGATCAGCCGCAGATCGCGCCGTTCCACTACCCGCAACCGGCTTCCCGCAGGCAGGCGCAGCCACACCGCCCCACCGGTCGGCCACGGCCCGAATCTCAGGCACAGGGCCGTATTGGCGGTGAACCATGTGCTCAGCGTGGTGTCACTCACGCGGCAGGGCTGTATCACCGCATCCCGTGCCAGTACAAGCCGCTGCGGCTGATCAGGCACGCTGACCAGCACCCTGGAACAGGATGCAAGCAGCGGCAACAGCACCAGCAACAGCCGGAAACGCCACTCAGTGGTAGTCGCTCCAGTACTTCTCGGGCTGCTCGCTGGCCGAATGACGATCGGGATCCACCGAGCAGGCCAGCCGCTGCTCCTCGCGTTGCAGGCGCAGGCGCTCACGGGCATTGTCCTCGAGGTATTGATAAACGGTGCGTCGGATGATGGCGGGCAGGGAGTTGTCGAGATAGAAGCCGAGTTCGCGCAGCAGCGCTTCGATCAGTTCGAAACTGAGGTATTCCAGCGAATAGCTGAGCATCAGCTGGCGGTCGTTGAGCGGACGAGCCGAGATCACCCCCTGAATGCCGTTGAGACTGGCACAGGCACGGGCGGCCTGTTGTCGATCCTCGTTGCGCGCCAGGCAGACCCTTCGTGTTCTTATGCAGGTCTCCTCCATCGTCCCAGACTACGACGGTGGGCGGTGAATTTCAACTTCGCCCTGCACCGGGCCGGGTTTTGTTCCGAGACTGACCCGGGGCAGGCCACTGAAGTCTTCAAGGCTGTGCACCCGCTCAAAACCCTCGGCTTGCAGCAGCCCACGGACCGCATCGCCCTGCCGATAACCGTGCTCCAGCATCAACCCGCCGCCAGACTTCAGCCTGCCGGGGGCACCGGCAATGATGCGGCGCAGGGCCTCCAGCCCTTCGGGGCCGCTGCACAGGGCCTGTTGCGGCTCGGCCGGCAGGTCTCCGCGTTGCAGAAAGGGGTCTCCGGCGGCGATATAGGGCGGATTGGACAGGATCAGATCGAAGACCGCGCCGCCGTCGATGGCGGCATACCAGTCGGAGACCAGAAAGCGGATGTCGAGGCGGTGACGGCGGGCATTGCCGGCGGCAACGGCCAGCGCCCGGGGGCTGATGTCGGTGGCGGTGATGTCGGCATCCGCCCGTTCCTTTTTCAGTGCCAGCGCGATGGCACCGCTGCCGGTGCCCAGTTCGAGGAGGCGTGGCGCCGGCCGGTCGGCAAGCCACTCAAGGGCGGTTTCCACCAGCAGCTCGGTTTCCGGGCGCGGCACCAGGGTTGCCGGCGTGACCGCCAGCGACAGCGACCAGAACTCGCGTTCTCCCAGCAGGTAGGCCACCGGCTGACCTTCCAGGCGTTGCCGCAGCAAGGCCTGGAAACAGTCCACCATCTCGGGCTCGAGCGGGTGCTCCGGCCAGGCCATCAGCCAGCTGCGGTCGCGTTGCAGGCAGTGGGCCAGCAACAGTTCGGCATCGAGACGGGGGGATTCGCTGTGCGCGTCCAGCCGCCGGGTGGCCTGTTCGAGCCAGTGACGGATACTGCGCGCTTCGGCAGTCACGCCGGCTCAGTCTTGTGACAGGCTGGCGAGCTGCTCGGCCTGGTATTCCTGGATCAGCGGCTCGATCACCGGATCGAGGTCGCCCTGCATGACATCGTCGAGCTTGTAGAGTGTCAGGTTGATGCGGTGATCGGTGATCCGTCCCTGCGGGAAATTGTAGGTGCGGATGCGTTCGGAGCGGTCGCCGCTGCCCACCAGGGATTTGCGCTCGGCAGCCTGCTCCTGCTGCTGTTTCTGCTTCTCGGCATCGTAGAGCCGCGCCTGCAGCAGGGACAGCGCCCGGGCCTTGTTCTTGTGCTGCGAGCGTTCGTCCTGGCATTCCACCACCAGACCCGTGGGCAGGTGGGTAATGCGGATCGCCGAATCGGTCTTGTTGACATGCTGGCCGCCCGCCCCGGAGGCGCGAAAGGTATCGATGCGCAGCTCCGCCGGGTTGATCTCGATGCGCTCGACCTCGTCGGCCTCGGGAATGATCGCCACCGTCGCCGCCGAGGTGTGGACGCGACCCTGGGACTCGGTTTCCGGCACCCGCTGCACGCGGTGGGCACCGGACTCGAACTTGAGCTGGGAATAGACGCCCTGGCCGATGACGCGGGCGATGATCTCCTTGTAGCCGCCATGCTCGCCCTCGCTGGCGCTCATCACCTCGATGCGCCAGCCCTTGCGCTCCGCATAGCGGGAATACATGCGGAACAGGTCACCGGCGAAGATCGCCGCCTCGTCACCGCCGGTACCGGCGCGTATTTCCAGAAACACATTGCTGTTGTCGTTGGGATCGCGGGGCAACAACAGCTTTTGCAATTCGCGCTCCAGGGCCTCCATGCGCTGTCCGGCATCGGCGATTTCATCCTCTGCCAGGGCGCGCATCTCGGCATCGTCCTCGGCCAGCATCTCGCGCGCCGATTCCAGATCCGCCTCCGCCTCTCGATAGGCATCGTAGGCGCGCACCACATCCTCCAGCTGGGCGTATTCCATCGACAGTTGGCGAAAACGGTTCTGATCGCTGATGACCTCGGGCTCGGCAAGCAAGCCGGCGATCTCCTCGTGGCGCGCACTCAGGGCCTCCAGCTTGTTCTGTATCGAGGGTTTCATTTGCCGCGGAACAGTTCGAGGAGCAGCTCGGCGGTGGCGTTGTCGTCTTCCTTGATCGCCTGCCGCATGCGCAGGGTCGGGCCGTGCAGGAACTTGTTGCCGAGATTGCCGGCCAGCGATTCCAGCACCTGACGCGGATCTTCGCCTTTGTTCAGCCGTGCCAGTGCGCGGTCCAGGCACTCTTGTTTCAAGGCTTCGGCACTCTGGCGCAGGTCACGGATGCGGTCCGCCGACTGGTGGGTACGCAGCCAGTGCTCGAACTGGCGCACCTCGACCTCGATGATCTCCATCGCCTCCCGCGCCGCCTGTTCACGGGATCGGCGGTTCTCGTCGATGACCTCCTTCAGGTCGTCCACCGTGTAGAGATAGACATCGTCCAGCTCGCTGACCTGGGGTTCGATATCCCGCGGCACCGCCAGATCGACCATGAAGATGGGGCGATGTCGGCGCTGCTTGAGCGCGGTCTCGGTGGCGCCCTTGCCGAGTATGGGCAACTGGCTGGCGGTGGAAGAGATCACGATGTCGGCGCGGGGCAGATGTTCGGGAATCTGACCGATGGAGATCGCCTCTCCGCCCAGCTCGGCGGCCAGCGCCTCGGCCCGCTCCACCGTGCGGTTGGCAATGGTAATGCCGCCGATCTGCTGGCTCTTCAGATGCCGCGCCGCCAGCTCGATGGTCTCGCCTGCGCCGATCATCAAGGCGTGCAGGGGTTGCAGGTCGCCGAAGATCTGCTTCGAAAGGGACACCGCGGCGAAGGCCACCGATACCGGATTGGAGCCGATCTCGGTATCCGTCCGCACCTTCTTCGCCACCGTGAAGCCGTGCTGGAACAGGCGTCCGAGCACGGTCTTGACGCTCTCTCCGGAGCAGGCCGTGTCGAAGGCCGACTTCAGCTGGCCGAGAATCTGTGGCTCGCCGAGCACCATCGAGTCCAGCCCACTGGCGACACGGAACAGATGCTGCACCGCCTCCTGGTCACGGTGCTGATATAGATAAGGTGTCAGATCCGCATCGGTCAGTCCATGGAAATCGGCCAGCCAGGCCGGCAGGCTGTCCGGGTAATCCTCGCTGACCGAGCAATACAGCTCGGTACGGTTGCAGGTGGACACGATCACCGCCTCATCGACTCCTGGCAGCGACCGCGCCTGGCGCAGGGCCTCGTCCACCTGGGGCGGCGTGAAGGTCACCTTCTCGCGGATCTCGACCGGAGCGGTCTGGTGGTTGATTCCCAGGGCAAGTAGGGGCATGGACGCGGAGACGGCGGAAACAAACGGGGAATTTTCCGGCATTGACCCGCCAATAGCAAGGGAACCTTGGCCGTTCTTCCCGATCCTAAGCACCGCATCTTCTCGACCGTGCGGGCGGGTGCTACACTCATCAGCTGCACACGACGGGACACGCCGTTTACTCCACCGGGAAAATCATGCTGCATCCGTTCACGTATTCAGGGACCCTCTTTCACCTCCTCCTGCTCCCCATGCTGGCCTTGTGGCTGGGCGGCTGCGCCAGCCTGCCCGGTATCGACAGCGCCCCCGGCGAGCCGATGCTGGAGGCCGAGCGTGCACAAATCCGCCCGCTCGACGATGCCCAGCCGGCGCCCGAGAAGGATGCGGTATACAAGATGTTGCTGGCCGAAACCGCCATCAGCCGTGGCCGTGCCGACATCGCGGTCAGCAACTACCTGCAACTGGCCAACGAACTGGACGATCCGCGAATTGCCGAGCGCGCGGTGCGTGTTGCCATCTACGCCCAGGATCTGGAGGCCGCCCGCAAGGCCGCCGAGCGCTGGATCCAGCTGCAGCCGGACAAGCTGGAAGCCCGCCAGATCGGCGCCGTCATCTACATCCGCCAGAACCGGCCCGAACAGGCCGCCAATTACCTGATCCAGGTGCTCGAGGCACAACCCAGCCTCGGCGACGAGGAATTCCGCGCACTGCTCGGCATACTGCTCCGCGAGCAGAATCGCGACACCGTGCTGGAAGTCGCCCGCCGCATTCGCGACCGCTTCAGCGGCCATGCCCAGGCCCAATACCTGTATGCCGTGCTTGCCGCCCAGTCGGGCAAAAACGACCAGGCTCTGGAAGCCGTTGACCGGGCCCTCCGAATCCGCGACCTGCCCGATGTCCATGCATTGCGCGCCAAACTGCTGATCAAGCTCAACCGCCGCCAGGAAGCGCTGCAAAGCCTGCGCAAGGCCGTGCTCGGCAAGCCGGGCGATCAACAGCTGCGGCTGGCCTATGCACGCCTGCTGGTGGACATGAAGCAGTACGACAAGGCGCGCATCGAATTCGAAAAACTGCTCCAGCGCTCGCCGCAGGACGCCGATCTGCTCTACACCCTCGGCCTGCTGGCGCTGGAAGCCCAGCGATTCGACGATGCGCGACGCTACCTCAACCAGCTGCTGAAACTTGGCAAGCGCCGTGGCGAGGCCCTCTATTACCTCGGCCGCATCGAGGAAAGCCAGGGCAAGCACGGCAAGGCCATCGAGTATTACCGGCAGGTACGCAACGGCGAATACCGCTTCGACGCCCGACTGCGCAGCGCCTTTCTGATGGCCCGCGACGGCAAGCTGGACGAGGCCATCGCCGCCCTCGAAAACATGGCCGCCGGCAGCCAGTCCGACGGTTCCCTGGTCCGTATCTATCTCGCCGAAGGCGAAATCTACAATCAGGCCGGCCGCTACCGCGACGCCATTCGCGCCTACAACAAGGGGCTCAAGATCGCTCCCAACAACAGAGACCTGCTGTACGCGCGGGGACTGACCGCCGCCCGTATCAACGACCTGGAGATGCTCGAGTCCGACATGCGCCGCATCCTCGAGGCCAACCCCGATGACGCCGCCGCACTCAATGCGCTGGG
>JALSKD010000181.1 GCA_026989015.1 Gammaproteobacteria bacterium | reverse complement strand
TGGGCAAGCTGAACATCACCTTCTACCGTGACGATTTCACCAAGATCGGGCTGCACCCCACGGTCAAGCCATCGCACCTGCCCTTCGACATCGACGGGGAAACCCTGCTGCTGGTGGACGATGTGATCCATTCCGGTCGCACCATCCGCGCCGCGATGAATGAGCTGTTCGACTATGGCCGTCCGCAGGCGATTCGTCTTGCCGTGCTCATCGACCGCGGCGGGCGCGAACTGCCGATCCAGCCCGATTTTACCGGCGGGGGCATCGAACTCGATGATGGCGAACAGATCAAGTTGAGCGGTCCACAGCCCCTGGCCCTGCAGCGGCAGCGCATCGAACGGCATGAGCAGGACTGAGCTGCAACTCACCGCACAGGGGCGTCTGCGCCATTTCCTCGATATCGAAGGCCTGTCGCGCGAGTTGCTGACCGAAATCCTCGACACCGCCGAATCCTTCATCGCGGTCAGCGACCGCAGCATCAAGAAGGTTCCCCTGCTGCGCGGCAAGACGGTCGCCAACCTGTTCTTCGAGGCCAGCACGCGCACCCGCTCCACCTTCGAACTGGCGGCGCAGCGGCTGTCCGCCGACATCCTCAGTCTCGACATCAAGACGTCGGCCACGGTCAAGGGCGAATCCCTGCTCGACACCCTGCGCAACCTGGAGGCGATGCAGATCGACATGTTTGTCATCCGCCACCGCGACAGCGGCAGTGCCCATTTCTTCGCCCAGCATGTGGGTCCGGGGGTCAGCGTGCTCAATGCCGGTGACGGCCAGCACGCCCACCCGACCCAGGCGATGCTCGACATGTTCACCATCCGCCGCTACAAGGAGGATTTCACCCGCCTGCGGGTGGCCATCGTGGGCGACATCCTGCATTCGCGGGTGGCGCGTTCGCAGATCCACGCATTGAATATTCTGCACACCGGAGAGGTACGCGTGATCGCACCACCGACACTGCTGCCCAAGGCGGCGGAAAGCCTGGGCGTGCGCGTTTTCCACGACCTCGACGCGGGTCTGAGCGATGTGGATGTGGTGATCATGCTGCGCCTGCAGAAAGAGCGCATGAGCGGTGCGTTGCTGCCCAGTGAATCGGAATACTACCGGCTCTATGGCCTGACCACCGAGCGCCTGCGCCGGGCCAGACCGGACGCCATCGTCATGCATCCCGGGCCGGCCAACCGTGGCATCGAGATCGAATCGGCCGTCATGGACGGTCCGCAATCGGTGATCCTCAACCAGGTGACCTACGGCATCGCGGTGCGCATGGCGGTGATGTCGATGATCGCCGCGCAGCCGGCGGAGGACGCATGAAGATCCGCATCCAGGGCGGCCGCCTGATCGACCCGGCCAGCGGCCTCGACCGCATCACAGACCTGTATATCGATTCCACACTCATCGCCGCCATCGGCGAGGCTCCCGAGGGCTTTGTTGCCGATCGGGAAATCAGCGCCGACGGTCGGCTGCTGCTGCCGGGGCTGGTCGACATTCAGTGCCGGATGCGTGAGCCGGGCCAGACCCGCAAGGCCCGTATCGCCAGCGAGACCCGAGCCGCCCGCGCCGCCGGCATCACCAGCCTGTGCATTCCCCCCGACACCCTGCCGCCGATCGACAATTCGGCGGTCATCGAACTGATCCATCACAGCAATCTGAAGGCCGGCAACCTGTGTCATCTCTACCCGATCGGCGCGCTGACCAAGGGGCTCGAGGGCGAGCAACTGAGCAACATGGCCGCATTGCGCGATACCGGATGTGTCGCCCTGTCCAACGCCTTTGCCGCCTTCGCCAACACCCTGGTGCAGCGCCGCGCCATGGAATATGCCGCCGGCCTTGGCATGCTGGTGGTGATTCAACCCCGTGACCTTTCGCTGTACGCCAACGGCTGCGCCCACGAGGGCGAGCTGGCCACCCGTCTCGGGCTGCCACCGGTGCCGGAAGCCGCCGAAACCGCGGCCCTGGCCAAGGACATCGAACTGGTCGCACAAACCGGCGCACGCACCCATTTCGGCCAGCTCTCCTGTGCCCGCTCGGTAGAAATGATCCGCCAGGCCAAGCGCGATGGCTTGCCGGTGAGCTGTGATGTGGCGATGCACCAGCTGTTCCTCGTCGACCGAGACATCGAAGACTTCGACACCCACAAGCTGACGCTGCCGCCGCTGCGCTCGATGCGCGACCGCGATGCGCTGCGCGAAGGCCTGGCCGACGGCACCATCGACTGCATCTGTTCCGATCACCAGCCCCAGGACCAGGATTCCAAGCTGGCGCCCTTTCCCTCTGCCAGCCCCGGCATCAGCGCGCTGGAGACCCTGCTGCCGCTGGGCTTCCGCCTCATCGACGAGGGTGTCATCGATCTGCCGCAACTGGTGGACCGGCTCAGTACCGCGCCAGCCCGCATATTTGGCCTGCCCGCAGGGCGCCTGGCACCGGGCGAGATCGCCGATGCGGTCATCGTCGAGACCGGTCGGCTCGATGTCTGCGATCCGGCGGGTTTCCTGTCGGCCGGCAAGAACAGCCCCTTTGGCGGCTGGGATTTTTCGGCGCGCGCGGTGGAAACCCTGCTCGCCGGCAAGCCTTCCTCCGGCCCTCAGGCGGCGGAATTGAAGCGCCGGGCCAGCGACAGGTAGATACCGGCGGCGATCGCCGCGGCACCGGCCAGATGGTAGCCGTGCAGGCGCTCTCCGAGAAACAGCACCGCCATCAGGGTGCCGAACACCGGCATCAGGTGAATGAACTGCCCGGCCGCGCCGGCCCCCACGACCTTCACTCCCTGATTCCAGAACAGATAAGCGCCCACCGAAGCGAATACGGCCACATAGCCCACCGCCGTGAGGTTGGCGGCGGTCGGCTCGAACGGGGGCTCGGCGAGCAGGTCGAACCAATAGATGGGAGCCAGTGTCAGCACGCCGACCAGCACCGTGAAGGCCAGAAAACTCGACGGCGCAAGCTGTGGCGGACGGAAGCGGAGCCCGATCGAATAGACCGCCCAGATCAAGGCCGCACCCAGCACCCACAGATCACCACGGTTGATGTCCAGTGCCAGCAACCGTTCCAGACGCCCCTGGGCGATCAGCACCGCCACCCCACAGGTGGAAATGAGTATGCCCAGCAACTGGTTCCAACGGATCGGCTGACCGGGGTAGATGCGCGACAGCAGAATGATCAGGATCGGGATGAAGCTGTTGATCAGCAGTGCATTGGTGGCGGTGGTTTCATGCAGCCCCAGATAGGCGAAGGTATTGAAGCCGGCGACGCCGAGCACGCCGAGAAACAGCATGCGCCAGCGGTAGCGCATGATCAGCCCCCATTGTTCGATCAGCGGTCGCAGCGTGAACGGCAACAGGATCAGCAGCGCCGTCTGCCAGCGCAGGTAGGACAGGGTCAGTGGCGCGATATCACTGGCAAAGGCGCGTCCGATGACGAAATTGCCCGACCAGAACAGGGCGGAACCGGCCAACATCAGGTAAGCCTGGTTTCTGTGCATGACGGTCGCGGTTCAGCCGGAGGAGGAAGGCAGCTCGAGCTCGTCGGGGAAGGGGTTGTCCTCGAGGTTGTGCCGCTGATTGCGGTGCTGCTCGCTGCCGAAGTTGATCTTCCACTCCAGGTTGGTGCTCGAATCGGCGTGGGCCAGCGCGCTCTTGATGGTGATGCGGTCGGCCTTGTACAGGTTGTAGAGCGACTGATCGAAGGTCTGCATGCCCACCGTATCGCCCTTTTCCATGATCTCCTTGATCTCGTTGAACTGGCCGTCGCGGATCAGCTCTGCGATATAGGGGGTGTTGCGCAGCACTTCCACCGCGCAGGCCTGCTTGCCGTCCATTGCCGGTACCAGACGCTGCGAAATGATCGCCTTCAGGTTCAGCGACAGATCCATCAGCAGCTGATCACGCATGTCGGTGGGGAACATGTTCATCATCCGGTCCATCGCCTGGTTGGAGTTGACCGCGTGCAGCGTGGTCAGGCACAGATGGCCGGTATCGGCGTAGTTGATGGCCGCCTGCATGGTTTCGCGGTCCCGCGCCTCGCCGATCATGATGACTTCCGGTGCCTCGCGCAGGGCCTCGCGCAGCGCATTTTCGTAGGACAGGGTATCGATACCCACCTCGCGCTGCGACACGATGGCCCGGTCGTGGCGGAACACGAACTCGATCGGATCCTCGATGGTCAGGATGTGCCCGCCTTCCAGATGGTTGCGGTGGTTGAGCATCGCCGCCAGCGTGGTGGACTTGCCCGACCCGGTGGAGCCGACCACCAGCACCAGGCCGGTGCGCTCCATGACGATGTCCTTGAGGATCGCCGGCAGGCCCAGCTCGTCGATGGTGGGGATGTCCCACTTGATGTAACGGATGACCATCGACACCTCGGAACGCTGGATGAAGATATTGACACGGAAGCGCCCGACCCCTTCCAGCGTAAAACCGAGATTGAGTTCGCGGTTGATCTCGAAATCCATCACCTGCTCCTCGGTGAGCAGGCTGTAGGCCAGTTTCTGCACCTGCCCCGGCTCGAAGGGTTTCTTGGCGATGGGGTTGGTCTTGCCCTCCAGCTTCATGTTGGGCGGCGCACCGGTGATGAAAAACAGATCGGAGGCCTGCTTTTCGGCCATGATCTTGAGGTAGGGTTCCAGCAGCTTGGTGGTCGGTTGCTTGCTCATCGGGTGCCTGCTCGACAGTCGGAGATCAGATCATGCCGCCGGGGCGGTCCTCTTCGGCCTCTTCCAGCTCGAAGTCGTCGCGGTAATCGGCAACCAGGCCGGTCTTGCGCGCGGTATTGCTCTCCAGCTGAATGCGCAAGCGCAGGTCGTTGACCGAATCGGCATTGCGCAGCGCGTCCTCGTACTTGACGACGCGGGTCTCGTAGAGATCGAACAACGCCTGATCGAAGGTCTTCATGCCCTGCTCATTGGACTTCTTGATCAGTTCCTTGATCTCGTGCACCTCGCCCTTGAAGATCATGTCGGACATCAGCGGCGTATTGATCATGACCTCCACCGCGGGCACCCGGCCATTGCCGTCGATCTTTGGAATCAGCCGTTGCGAGATCAGCGCCTTGAGGTTCAGCGACAGGTCCATCAGCAGTTGCTGGCGCCGTTCCTCGGGGAAGAAGTTGATGATCCGGTCCAGCGCCTGGTTGGTGCTGTTGGCGTGCAGCGTGCTCAGGCACAGGTGGCCGGTTTCGGCGAAGGCGATGGCGTGTTCCATGGTTTCGCGGTCACGAATCTCGCCGATCAGGATGACATCCGGCGCCTGACGCAGCGTGTTCTTCAGCGCGATCTCATAGCTCTCGGTATCCACCCCCACCTCGCGCTGGGTAACGATGCAGTTCTTGTGCTCGTGCACGAATTCGACCGGATCCTCGATGGTGATGATGTGGCCGTGACTGTGACGGTTGCGGTAATCCACCATCGCCGCCAGCGAGGTGGATTTGCCCGACCCGGTGCCGCCGACGAAGATGATCAGCCCGCGCTTGGTCATCGACAGTTCCTTGAGGATCTCCGGCAGCCCCAGCTCCTCGAAACTGGGAATGTCGGAATTGATGATCCGCAGTACCAGCCCGGTGCTGCCGCGCTGGATGAAGGCATTGACGCGGAAGCGCGCCACGCCGGGCAGCGCGATGGAGAAATTGCACTCCTGGGTTTCCTCGAACTGGGAGACCTGTTTGTCGTTCATGATCGAACGCGCCAGCATCTGCGTGTGGCTGGGCGCCAGCACCTGCTTCGAGACTGTGTTGATCTTGCCATCCACCTTGATCGCCGGCGGCGAACCGGTGGTGATGAACAGATCCGAGCCGCCCTTGCTGACCATCATCCGCAGCAGCTCGTGCATGTAGTTGATCGCCTTGTTCCGATCCATCTCGTTTCTCCGCTGACTGGCTGAGGGTTAGAGCGCGTCCGGGCTGACCGCCTTGCGCTTCGCTTCTTCCTTGCTGACCACGCCCTTGGCCAACAGGGCCTTGAGGTTCTGGTCCAGGGTCTGCATGCCGAGGCCCTGGCCGGTCTGTATCGCGGAATACATCTGCGCGATCTTGTCCTCACGGATCAGGTTGCGGATCGCCGGGGTGCCGATCATGATCTCGTGCGCCGCGATGCGCCCGCCGCCGATCTTCTTCAGCAGTGTCTGCGAGATGACCGCACGCAGGGATTCCGAAAGCATCGAACGCACCATCGCCTTCTCCGCCGCCGGAAACACATCGACGATGCGATCGATGGTCTTGGCCGCCGAACTGGTGTGCAGGGTGCCGAATACCAGGTGCCCGGTTTCGGCCGCGGTCAGCGCCAGGCGAATGGTTTCCAGATCGCGCAGCTCGCCGACCAGGATGGTGTCCGGATCCTCGCGCAACGCCGAACGCAGCGCCTCGTTGAACCCCAGCGTGTCGCGGTGCACCTCGCGCTGGTTGACCAGGCATTTCTTGCTCTGGTGCACGAATTCGATCGGGTCCTCGACGGTCAGGATATGGCCGTACTCGTTTTCGTTCTTGTAGTCGATCATCGCCGCCAGCGTGGTGGACTTGCCCGATCCGGTGGGGCCGGTGACCAGCACGATGCCGCGCGGGTATTCCGAGATGTCACGGAAGATCGCCGGCGCGTCCAGATCCTCCAGCGTCAGGATCTTCGACGGGATGGTCCGGAACACGCCGCCCGCGCCCCGGTTGTGATTGAAGGCGTTGACGCGGAAACGGGCCAGACCCGGAATCTCGAAGGAGAAATCGGTCTCCAGGAATTCCTCGTAGTCCTTGCGCTGCTTGTCCGACATGATGTCGTAGAGCATGTCATGGACCTGCTTGTGGTCCATTTCCGGCACATTGATGCGTCGGATATCGCCATCGACACGGATCATCGGCGGCAGACCGGCCGACAGATGCAGATCCGAGGCGCCTTGCTTGACGCCGAAGGCAAGGAGTTGGGCTATATCCATGGTCGATCCTGCTGGGTGATGGGTGTTATATTCCGGGCTTGAATTGTTCTTGTGGCGGCACCCGCGGCGCCGCATCACTGACTATAGCAAATGCCATGAGCTTCATCGAAGAAAATGTCGCCGCGCTGCGCGCGCGCATCCGCGCCGCCGCCGAACGCCATGGTCGTGACCCGAATGAGATCCGCCTGCTGGCGGTCAGCAAGACCAAGCCGGCGGACGATATCGAGGAGGCCCACCGCCGCGGCCTGCACGAGTTCGGCGAGAACTACCTGCAGGAAGCCGAGGGCAAGATCGCGACGCTGACCCGTCGCAACCTGCAGCCAACGCCGGTATGGCATTTCATCGGTCCAATCCAGTCCAACAAGACCCGCCTGATCAGCCGCGACTTCGACTGGGTGCACAGTGTCGACCGGCTCAAGATCGCGCGGCGCCTGGGCGAGCAGCGGCCACCCGGCCGTCCGCCGCTCAACATCCTGTTGCAGGTCAATATCGATGAAGAACCGCAAAAGGCAGGCATCTCCGCCGACGCCGTTGAGGAAATGGCCCATCAGCTGCGCGATCTGTCGGGCATCCGCCTGCGCGGGCTGATGGCGATTCCGGCCCCGCGCCAGGGATTCGAGGCGCAGCGCCAGCCGCTGGCAGCGATGCGCCGCATCTTCGACTCACTGCGCGCCGACTGTCCCGATTGCGATACCCTGTCGATGGGCATGAGTGGCGACCTTGAAGCCGCCGTTGCCGAAGGCAGCACACTGCTGCGCATCGGTACCGCCCTGTTCGGCGCACGCCCCGCGAAACCATCACCCGAGACCGACGCATGACCCAAGACACCCATCCACAACTGTGTTTCATCGGCGCCGGAAACATGGCCTCCGCCCTCATCGGCGGCCTGATCCAGCGCGGTCACCCACCCGAACGCATCACCGCCAGCGATCCGGATGCCGGCAAGCTGGAGCGCCTGCACCGGGACTTCGGCATCCGCACCGAAGGTGACAACCTCAGCGCGGCCACCGGTGCCGATGCGGTACTGCTGGCGGTCAAACCGCAGGTGATGAAACCCGTCTGCACCGCGCTGGCTCCGCTGCTGCCCGCGCCGCTGTTCATCAGCATCGCCGCCGGCCTGCGCGAGGACGCGATCGACCGCTGGCTTGGCGGCGGCAAGGCGCTGGTGCGCTGCATGCCCAACACGCCGGCCCTGGTCGGGCTCGGCGCCAGCGGGCTGCACGCCAATCCGCGCGTCAGCGTGGCGCAGCGGCAGCAGGCCGAGGCGATACTGCAGGCGGTGGGCATGACCGTCTGGGTCGACGACGAAACCCAGCTGGATGCGGTCACCGCGGTTTCCGGCAGCGGTCCGGCCTATTTCTTTTTGTTCATCGAGGCCTTGCAAAACGCCGGCGAGGCCATAGGTCTGGATGCGCCGACCGCTGCCCGGCTGGCGCGTCAGACGGCGCTGGGCGCAGCACGCATGGCGCAGGAAGAGGACGATATCGCCGCCCTTCGCCAACAGGTGACATCGCCCGGCGGCACCACCGAGCGCGCCATCCAGCGTTTTCTCGAGGACGGCCTGCCGCAAACGGTGGAACGGGCGGTGCGCGCCGCCCGTGACCGCGCCGCCGAACTGGCCGCCGAACTCGGCAAAGACTGAACGCCTGATCATTGAGGACAATCCATGGGCTCCGGCTACCTGACATCACCGCTGATACTGATCATCGGCACCCTGTTCGACCTGTATCTGTTTCTGGTGCTGGCGCGCTTTCTGCTGCAGGCCCTGCGCGCCGATTTCTACAACCCGGCCTCGCAGTTCATCGTGCGCGCGACCACACCGCCGCTGAAACCGCTGCGCCGCATCATTCCCGGCTTCGGCCGCCAGGACATCGCCGCGCTGGTGCTGGCATTGCTGCTGTTGCTGGTGAAATACCTGCTGCTGATGGCTCTCGGCGCCGGGGTCATCGATGTCGGCAACGCCCGAGTACCGATCGGACAGGTCGGGATTGTCGGGTTGCTGTTCGTTGCTGTGGCAGAGATCATCGCCACCTTCATCAACCTGTTCCTGTTCGCGATCATCGTGCAGGTGATCATGAGCTGGGTGAACCCCGGCGCGTACAACCCCATCATCGGCC
>JALSKD010000180.1 GCA_026989015.1 Gammaproteobacteria bacterium | reverse complement strand
TGGTGCACCCCGTCAAAGACGCCGCTCTGGATATTCACCTTGTCCTTCCAGGCCTCGGCCAGATCCCGAGACTGGGCGTGATAGGCCTCGCTCTCCAGGGATCCGACCCAAAGATCGAGCCGGGTATCCGGACAGTCGGGTGACATCAATAGCGGACTCAGCGCCCGGGCCGAAGCGTCATCCAGCCCCAGGGCATCGTTGATCTGGGTAGACAACAGTGGCCGCAGGTCGTAGATGCCGCTCAGTGCATTGGCGCGGCACAGGGTCGGCGCACCGCCATCTGTCAGCAGGCAGGCCAGCAGGTGGGCTCCGGCCGAATGACCGGTGACCTGGACCTGCCGGGCGTCAGCGCCAAAGCCGGCGGCTTCACGGACGATCCAGCGCCAGGCCTGACGCAGCTGATCCACGATCGCGGCCAGCGGGGTGTCCGGGCACAGGTCATAGTTGACGATGACCGCACACTCCCCGCACGCATTGAACGCCTCGGCCATGAAGCTGAACTGCCGCGCATCCAGCGCCTGCCAGTAGCCGCCGTGCAGGAACACATGCAAAGGCGCTCCGTCAGCAGCCGGAAACACATCCACCCAGGCCCGTTCGCTGTCGGCGTAGAAGAGCGTCAGCGGCGGGTGACGCTCGCGCCAGGACGCGCTGCGCCGCGCCCAATCCTCCAGGAAACGGGGATGCTCCGGCACCGCGGCGCGGTTATTATTAACCCGGCAAGTATCTACATCGTGTTCAGCCCGCTCGCGCTTGTTCGCGGCAAGGCATCGGTGCGCCGCTGCAGTCATTCTGCAGCAAGCGCCGATAACGCCGTCCGTGGGCAAGCGCGTGCGGGCCTCGCTCTTGTGTTTTCAATAGGTTAGGGGCTTCAAGAAAGAGCCAGCTCGGCGTTGCGGCGCTTACCAAGGGAATGACCCTTGCCTGCGCACCGCGCCTTGATCTGGCCCATTCTTGAAGCCCTGAATACGATGTAGATACTTGCCGGGTTAATATATTGCCGTTCCAGTTGCGCATCCCGATCCATTCCCTACACCCCCAGGTAACGCGCCTGCAGTTCATGATCACGAAGCAGATCGTCGGCCGCGCCTGCGGAAACCACGCAGCCCTTCTCCATCAGCACATAGCGGTCTGCCAGCGGCAACAGCCGTCCCAGGTTCTTGTCGACGATCAGTATCGACTGGCCCTGGGCCTTGAGGCCTTCGATCACCGCCCAGATCTCGTCGCGAATCAGCGGCGCCAGGCCCTCGGTGGCTTCATCGAGCACCAGCAGGCGGGGGTTGGTCATCAGCGCCCGGCCGATGGCCAGCATCTGCTGCTCGCCACCGGACAGCTGGTTGCCGGCATGGCGTCTGCGCTCCCGCAGACGGGGAAACAACGCATGCACACGCTCCAATGTCCAGGGTTGTGCCTGCTCAGAGTGATGGGCGGCGGCCACCCTCAGGTTCTCCTCCACGCTCAGATTGGGGAAGATGCGTCGTCCCTCCGGCACCAGACCGACGCCCAGACGGGCAATTCTCCATTCGGGAAGATGTTGCAGGGACTGGCCGTCAAAGTCGATGATCCCCGCGCGTGGCCTGACCAGACCGCAAATGCAATGCAGGGTCGTGGTCTTGCCCATGCCGTTGCGCCCGAGCAGCGCCGCCACCTCGCCCTCGCGCAACTCCAGATCGACTCCGTGCAACACCTCGCTGTCGCCGTAGCCGGCCTGCAGGCCGGTCACCGTCAGCATGCCGCCTCCTGCAGCGAATCGTCGCCGAGGTAGGCACGGCGAACCTCGGGGTTGGCCCGTATCGCTTCCACGCTGCCGCTGGCGATGACTTCGCCATAGACCAGCACCGTGATGCGGTCGGCCAGCGCGAACACCGCCTGCATGTCGTGTTCCACCAGCAGCACCGCATGGCGCTCGCGGAGCCCACCAAGCAGCCGCGTCAATTCATGGGTGCCGCCCGGCCCGATGCCGGCCATGGGTTCGTCCAGCAACAGCACCGGAGGATCGCCGGCCAGCGCCAGCGCCACTTCCAGCTGACGCTGTTCGCCATGGGCCAGTGCCGAGGCCGGCTGATGCAGCCGTTCTTCCAGACCGAAGCGGCGCGCCAGGGTCTCGGCTTCACGGTTGAGGGCCTGGCAACGGTGGGCGGCCCGCCAGAAACGGAAACTGTGCCCATGGTGGGCCTGTACCGCCAACGCCAGATTGTCCATCACTGTCATCTCCTCGAACACCGAGGTCATCTGGAAGGAACGGGATATTCCCAGCCGGGCGCGGCGGTGCACCGGCAGGGCCGTCACCTCCCGCCCGCGGAACAGGACTTGCCCGGCGCTGGGTTCCAGCTCACCGGACAACTGGGCGATCAGCGTCGACTTGCCGGCACCGTTGGGACCGATCAGCGCATGGATTTCGCCCCGGCGCAGGTCCAGATCGATGTTGTTGTTGGCCAGCAGGCCGCGATAGCGCTTGGTGATGCCCCGGGCCTGCAGCAGGATCTCTCCGCTCATTGCCCGTTCCCGGTCAGCACGCCCCACAACCCGTGACGCGCCCGCACCACCACCAGTACCAGGAAGGGACCGAGGAAGAACATCCAGTGCTCGGTCCAGGCCGCCAGCCATTGTTCCAGCAGCAGAAAGGCCGCTGCCCCGATCACCGCGCCATAGAGGCTGCCCATGCCACCGAGTATCACCATCACCAGCAACTCCCCCGAGAGCTGCCAGGAAAACAGCCCGGGATCGACGAATTCGGTCTTGCTGGCCAACAGCACGCCGGCCAGCGGGGCGCCGGTAGCGGCGATCACATAGGCCGCCAGACGGTAGCCATAGGTGTTGTAGCCCAGCGCCCGCATGCGCGTCTCGTTGGCGCGCGATCCGCGCAATACCCGGCCAAAGCGGGAATTCACCAGCCGGTGTGCCAGATAGAGGTAGAGCAGAAGCAATCCCAGACAGAGAAAATAGAACTGGCGATCATCGGCGGTATCCAGCAACGGCAGGCTGTTCCGCGCCGGAAGGACCAGGCCGTCCTCTCCGCCGTAGGCGTCCAGCGACACGAACAGGTAATACAGCATCTGCGCAAAGGCCAGCGTGATCATGATGAAGTGTATGCCCTGGGTACGCAGGCAGATCAGCCCGGTCACACAGGCCACCAGCGCGGCCACTGCCATCGCCAGCGGCAGGTTCACCAGCAGGGATTCACTGCCCGAAAAGCCGAAGGCCAGCGGCAGCCCTTCGGAAGCGTGAAAGGCCGAGATGGCCGCCACATAGGCGCCCAGCCCCAGAAAGGCCGCATGGCCGAAACTGACCAGTGCGCCATAGCCGACGATCAGGTCGAGACTGATCGCGGCGATGGCGAAGATCAGCACCCGCGTCATCACCGATACCAGGTAATCTCCTCCGAACAGCGCGCTGATCCAGGGCCAGACCAGCAGCAGCAACAGGCCGCCGCCCAGCAACACCCGCAAGCGCAGTGCTGACGGCCCGCGCAGCATCCTCACGCCGGAAACAACCCGCGCGGACGGATCGCCAGCACCAGCGCCATCAGCAGGTAGATGGACATGGACGACAGCGAGGCCGCCAGCGCATTGGCCGCTTCACTGTCGGAGAGCAGACCCAGCAACCGTGGCAGATAGGCCCGACCCAGACTGTCCACCAGCCCCACCAACAGGGCGCCGAGCAGCGCGCCCCGCACCGAGCCGATGCCGCCGATGACGATGACCACGAAAGTAAGGATCAGAATGCTCTCGCCCATGCCCGACTCCACGGCAAACACCGGGGCCGCAATCACGCCGGCAAATCCGGCCATCAGGGCCCCCAGGGCGAACACCAGGGTATACAGCCAACGGATATTGACGCCCAGGGCCGCAATCATCTGCCGGTCGCTGGCCCCCGCGCGGATGCGCATGCCCAGCCGGGTGCGGGCGATCAGCAGATAAAGCCCCAGGGCCACCAGCAGACCGATGCCGATGATTGCCAGGCGGTACAGCGGGTAGGGCACCCCAGGCAGCAGTTCGACGCTGCCGCCGAGCCAGGCAGGGGTCTGCATGAACAGCGGCTGACGCCCCCAGATCATACGCACCCCCTCGTTGAAGAACAGGATCAGCCCGAAGGTGGCCAGCACCTGGTCCAGATGATCGCGCCGGTACAGATGGCGCAGCACGATGAGTTCCACCAGCAGGCCGCAGAGGCCGGCGGCGGCCAGCGCACCGAGCAACGCCACGCCATAACCCATTCCGGCACCCGACAGCGTGGCGGCGACATAGGCGCCGACCATGTAGAAGGAACCGTGCGCGAGGTTGATCAGGTTCATGACGCCGAACACCAGCGTCAGCCCCGCGGACAGCAGGAACAGCATGAACCCGAGCTGCAATCCATTGAGCAGCTGTTCGACCAGTAACCACACGACAGCCGGCCGCCCTGCTCAATCCCCGGCGATCACATCCGGCATTGGTCCGCATAGGCGTCGCCGTGATCGCTGAACACCTTCTTCAGCGTCACATTGCGGATGCCGTCGTCATCCTTGACCACTTCCCGCACATACAGATCCTGGATCGGGAAATGATTGCGGTTGAAGCGGAAGGCACCGCGCACCGACTCGAAATCGGCCTGCTCAAGCGCCTTGCGGAACGCGTCCTGATCCTCCGGCTTGCCGCCAGTGGCCTTCAGTGCGCTGCCGATCAGGCGTGCAGTGTCATAGCCCTGGCTGGCGTAGAGCGTCGGCATGCGGCCGTATTTCTCGCGGAAGGCAGCAACGAACCGGCGATTGGCCGGGTTGTCCAGATCCCAGTTCCACTGTGAGCCGTTCTTGACCCCGACCGCGGCATCACCCACTGCCTTGAGGATGCGCGCATCGAAGGAGAACGCCGGGCCGAATACCGGGATGCGCTCGGCCAGACCCGCCTGCTGGTACTGCTTGAGGAAATTGATGCCCATGCCGCCAGGCAGGAAGAAGAACACCGCCTCCGGCTTCGCGGCGCGCAGGTTGGCCAGCTCCGCCGCATAGTCGCTCTGCCCCAGCTTGGTATAGACCTCACCGACAATCCGCCCCTTGTAGTAACGCTTGAAGCCGGCCAGCGCATCCTTGCCCGCCGGATAGTTCGGCGCCAGGATGTAGGCGCTCTTGTAGCCGGCATCCTGCACATACTGGCCCATCACCTCGTGCAGGTTGTCGTTCTGCCAGGCGGCATTGAAGAAATTCGGATCGCAGCCCTTGCCCGCCAGTTTCGACGGACCGGCATTGGGGCTGATGTAGAACACGCCCTGCCGGACCACCTTGGGTGCCACCGCCAGCGCGACATTGGAGAACACGATGCCGGTCATGATGCGCACGCCGTCCTTCCTGATGAAGCGGTCGGCGATCTGCCGCCCCTTGCCCGGCTTGCGGCCGTCGTCCTCCACCAGCAGCTCCACCGGCACGCCGCCGAGCGTGCCGCCTTCCTGCTCGATGGCCAGACGGAAGCCGTCGCGGATGTCCTCGCCGAGATAGCCGGCCTTGGTGGTCAGCGTGGTGATCATGCCGATCTTGACCGGCTGGGCGGCGCTCGCGCCCAGACTCAGGGTCAGCGCGGCCAGCGCGCCGAGCAGTGTGCCTATGTTCATGTCGCTCCTCGTGGTTTTTGGTGTGAAGCCGGCATTCTAATGCAAAACCCGCGGCAACAGTACAGAGCGCCTTGCCCGCCCCCGGCAAAGCTGCGACCATCCCCGCCCATGCAGCAGATCCGTCACATCGACTGGAAGCACATCATCGACCTCGGCCGTCCGCACCGCAGCCTGCTGCTGCGCGCCCACATCATCGCCATCCTTGCAGCGGTAATCCTGGTACCGATCCCGATGCTGATGCCCTTGCTGGTGGATGAGGTACTGCTCAAGCAGCCAGGGCCCATCGTGGCCTTCTTCGACCGTCTGTTCCCGGCCGACTGGCAGGGACCGGCGCTTGTAATCCTTGGCATGATGCTGCTCACCCTGCTGCTGCGCTTCACCGGCACCCTGCTGTCGGTCTGGCAGACCCGCGAATTCACGCTGATCGCCAAGGACATCACCTACCGCCTGCGGCAGCAGCTGTTGCAACGCCTGGAACGGATCTCCATGGCCGAATACGAAGTGCTGGGCAGCGGCGCCGTGGCCTCGCACCTGGCTACCGACATCGACACCCTCGATGAATTCATCGGCACCGCACTGTCCAAGTTTCTGGTCGCGGTACTGATCATCATCGGCGTTTCCGCCACCCTGCTGTGGATCCACTGGCAGCTGGCGCTGTTCATCCTGGTGATGAACCCGGTGGTGGTCTATTTCACCACCGTGCTCGGGCACAAGGTCAAGCAGCTCAAGCAGCGCGAGAACCGCGCCATCGAGGTGTTCCAGCAGAGCCTGACCGAAACCCTCGATGCGATCCAGCAGATCCGCGCCGCCAACCGCGAACGCCATTTCATCCTGCGGGTCATCGACCGTGCACGCGGGGTCAAGGAAAGCTCCGCCGCCTACAGCTGGAAGAGCGACGCCGCCAACCGCCTGTCCTTTTTCATCTTTCTCGCCGGCTTCGAGATGTTCCGCGCGGTGAGCATGCTGATGGTGGTGTTCTCCAGCCTGAGCATCGGCGAGATGTTCGCGGTCTATGCCTACCTGTGGTTCATGATGACACCGGTGCAGGAAGTGCTGTCGATCCAGTACAGCTACCATGCCGCCAATGCCGCACTGAAACGGCTCAACCGGCTGCTGGAGCTGAAACAGGAGCCGGTCTACCCGCCACGGATCAACCCCTTCGAGGGCCGCAACACGGTGTCCTTGCAGATCGAGGATGTCTGTTTCGCCTATGGTGATGGCGAACCGGTGCTCAATGGCGTCACCCTCGACATCGCCGCCGGCGAGAAGGTGGCGCTGGTCGGTGCCAGCGGCGGCGGCAAATCGACACTGATCCAGGTGATTCTGGGTCTCTATCCGCCGAGCCGGGGGCGCATCTGCTTCGAACGGGTGCCGATCACCGAGATCGGCCTGCCGGTGGTGCGCGAGCATGTAGCCACCGTGCTGCAGCAGCCGGCGCTGTTCAACGACAGCGTCCGCGAGAACCTGACCCTGGGCATCCCGCGCAACGACACGGAGCTGTGGCAGGCGCTGGAGATCGCCCAGCTCAAGACCGACATCCAGCGCCTGCCGCAGCAGCTCGACACCATCGTCGGCCGAAACGGCATCCGCCTTTCCGGGGGACAGCGCCAGCGCCTGGCCATCGCACGGATGATCCTCACCGACCCGAAGGTGGTGATGCTCGACGAAGCCACCTCGGCGCTGGACACCCGTACCGAGGAACGGCTGCACCGGGCGCTGGGCGAATTTCTGGAAGGCCGCACCACGCTGATCATCGCGCATCGCTTGAGCGCCATCCGCCAGGCCGACCGCGCCTTCGTGTTTGACGGCGGCCGCATCATCGACCAGGGCAGCCACCAGGAACTGGTACAACGCAACGGCCTTTACCGTCAACTCTATGGAGAGATTCAGCAATGATCAGTTGCCACCAGCATGATTACATCGAAGTTGCCTGCCTGTACCGGTTGCGCCTGCGGGTCACTCTGGCCGACGGCGGCTCTGTCGAGGGCGTGGCACGGGACACCGGCAGCCGGCAGGGCCGCGAATGGCTGCAACTGGAAACCGGAGACGGACTCAGGGAACTGGATCTGGCAGGGGTGAGACGCCTCGAGGCGGTCGAAGACAATCCCCATTTCAACTGCATCGATCTGGATGGGTCCTATTAACCCGGCAAGTATCTACATCGTGTTCAGCCCGCTCGCGCTTGTTCGCGACAAGGCATCGGTGCGCCGCTGCAGTCATTCTGCAGCAAGTGCCGATAACGCCGTCCGCGGGCAAGCGCGTGCGGGCCTCACTCTTGTGTTTTCAACAGGTTAGGGGCTTCAAGAATGAACCGGTTCAGCGTTGCGGCGCTTGCCAAGGGAATGACCCTTGCCTGCGCGCCGCGCCTTGATCTGGCCCATTCTTGAAGCCCTGAATACGATGTAGATACTTGCCGGGTTAATAACTTGAAATCCCGCCCGCAAGCGCCATATCCCTTTCCAGCAAGGAGAAACGCCATGCAACCGCCCATCCACGATCTGCCGGAACTGTTCGAACAGCTGGGCCTGCCCAACGACGAGGCGGCCATCGACGCCTTCATCGCCGAACACCGGCCGATACCGGCGCAGCAACGCATCTGGGAGGCGGGGTTCTGGAACCCGGCACAGGCCGAATTTCTGCAACAGGCGGTCATCGAGGACGCCGACTGGGCCGAGGTGGTGGATCGGCTCAACAGCCTGTTGCGCTGATCGCCACACACGGCAGCGCCGCCCGCAGGCGGTGCCGCAATGCCGTGTTCCGATCGGAGCTTCAGTTGATGGTCTTGCTCACTTCCTCGGAAGGCGCGCTTTCGATCCCCAGTGAATTGTAGGCGGTGACCACGAAATACCAGGTGCCTGACGACAGGTTCTCGATCAGGTATTCGGTCACGCCCGCATTGTTCACATCCACCGTGGTGCTGTAACTGCCGGCAGCGGTTCCGTAGTAGATCTTGTAGCCGCTCAGGTCATCCAGCGGGGTGTTGTCGGTGTTCTCGGTGGGCGGTGTCCAGGACAGCCGTGCCGTGCCATTGCTCTGCTGGGCCGCCACCGTCACATCGAGCTGACGGCTCACATTGCCGCCGGGACCGCTGCATTCCAGTACATAGTGACCGTCGGCCGTCAGGCTGCTCAGGACCTCGTTGCCGGTCACGCTGCGGGAGCCGCTCCAGTCACCGGAGGCCACGCAACTGTCGGCATCGCTGCTGCTCCAGCTCAGGGTGACCGAACCGTTCCAGGGAATGCTGGTCTGCGAGGCATTGAAACTCAGCGTGGGCGCTACCGGATCGGGTAACTGCACATTCACGGTTACCGTCTGCCGCACCGTTTCGCCATTGCCGCTGCATTCGAGGATGAACAGGCTGTCCTGTTGCAGGTTGGACATCGTCTGACTGCCTGAGGTGGCCTTGCCACCGAACCAGTCACCACTGGCGCTACAGCTGTCGGCATTCTGGGCGCTCCAGCTGAGAACCACACTGTCGCCCTGCATCACATCACTGTCGCTGGAGGTAAAATCCAGTGACGGCGCCACCGGCTGCTCCACCACCCGCACATCGGC
>JALSKD010000179.1 GCA_026989015.1 Gammaproteobacteria bacterium | reverse complement strand
GTTCGAGAGCGCCTGCCTGCCGCTGTCTGCCTTGCCGATCGACAGTGAGCTGCGCGCGGAGTGGCTGGACAGCCTGCCCCAGGGCTTCCGCCTCAGTGTGCGGGTCGACAGCACGGGCGCGGAAGTGCCGCCGGCGGAGGCGTTGGGCGCGGCACGATCGGGCTGGCTGATCGGCGAGGGCGTCAGTGTGCCGCCGGGCTGGACGCTGCGGCGTGGCGAAGACCTGCTGTGGCGCCCTGACGACGCGGTGTTCCGTCCAGTGGCGCTGTTGCCACGGGCGGATTCGCTGCGCCAATGCCGCGAATGGATCGAATCCTGGCTGGCGCTGTCCGATGAATCGGCAGCGGCTACCGATCTGTGGGTGGAAGCGGCCACCACGACCCCGCAGCAGCTGGAGGCGCTGCGCCAGCTGGTCGAGTTGATGGGCCTGTGACCGGCGGTCGTGGCGCCGCTGGCGGCTTGTTGATAGACTCGCGCCCAACTTTCATCTGACTCAAGCGATGACCCAAGCACTGGTACAGATCCGCGGCCTGCACTTCTCACGCGGCGACAAGAAGATCTTTGACGGTATCGATATGGACATCACCGTCGGTCGCATCACTGCCGTGATGGGCCCCAGCGGTACCGGCAAGACCACGCTGCTCAAGCTGATCGGTGGCCAGCTGAAGCCCGATGCCGGCGAGATCCGGGTCGATGGCGAGAATGTTCACGCGCTGCCGCGTGCCCGTCTCTATCAGCTGCGCAAGAAGATGGGCATGCTGTTCCAGTCCGGCGCACTGCTCACCGATCTGAGCGTCTTCGACAATATCGCCTTTCCGTTGCGCGAGCACACCGATCTGTCGGATTCGATGATCCGCACCCTGGTGCTGATGAAATTGGCGGCGGTGGGGCTGGCCGGTGCCCACCGGCTGATGCCTTCGGAACTGTCCGGCGGCATGGCGCGGCGCGTTGCGCTGGCACGGGCGTTGGCGCTGGACCCGATGATGATCATGTACGACGAACCCTTTACCGGGCAGGACCCGATCTCCCTCGGCGTGCTGGTGAAACTGATCCGCGACACCAACGCAACGCTCGGGTTGACCTCCATTCTTGTGTCCCACGATGTGGCCGAGACCCTGTCCATTGCCGACGATGTCAAGATCATTTCCGGTGGCAAGGTCATCGCCGACGGCAGCAAGGAGGACATCCAGCGCTCCGATTCGCCCTGGGTGCGCCAGTTCATCGACGGCCTGGCCGACGGGCCGGTGCCCTTCCATTACCCGGGCGAACCGCTGGAGCGGCTGCTGCTGGAGGATGCCGGATGAAACCCCTGCTGAACGCGGTCGAACGCCTCGGTCGCGGCTCGATCTTTCTGGCCAAGACGCTGCGGGTGCTGCCGAAACTGTTGCCGCGTTTCGGCCTGGTCATCCACCAGCTGCATTCGGTGGGTGTGCAGACGCTGTTGATCATCGTCGTCGCCGGCCTGTTCGTTGGCATGGTGCTGGCGTTGCAACTCTATTACACCCTCTCCACCTTCGGCGCCGAGGACACCCTGGGCATGCTGGTGGATCTTTCGCTGGTGCGCGAGCTGGGGCCGGTGGTGGCGGCGTTGCTGTTTGCCGGCCGCGCCGGCTCGGCACTGACCGCCGAGATCGGACTGATGAAGGCGACCGAACAGCTCTCAGGACTGGAGATGATGGCCGTGGACCCGGTCGAACGCATCATCGCGCCGCGGTTTCTGGCCGGTTTCATCGCCATGCCGCTGCTGGCCGCCATCTTCAGCGCGGTGGGCATACTTGGCGGCTATGCGGTCGGTGTCGATCTGCTCCGGGTCGATGCCGGTGCCTTCTGGTCGCAGATCCAGGCCAAGGTCGATTTCAGCGAAGATGTGCTCAACGGCGTCATCAAGAGTTTCGTGTTCGGCTTCGTGGTCACCTGGATTGCCCTGTTCGAGGGCCACGACTGCATTCCCACCTCGGAGGGGGTTGCCCGCGCGACCACCCGTACCGTGGTTCATTCATCCCTGGCGGTGCTGGCACTGGATTTCGTGCTCACCGCGATCATGTACAACTGAAGGAGCAACAAGCATGTTTCGTAGCATCGAATTGACCGTGGGCGCCTTTGTCGGCATCGGCCTGGCGGCCCTGTTCATGCTGGCGATGCAGGCCAGCAACCTGAGCAGCTTTACCAGCGACGGGCAGTATGCGCTGACCGCCCGTTTCGACAACATCGGCGGGCTGAAGGTCAAGTCGGCGGTCAAGGTCTCCGGCGTCAAGGTCGGTCAGGTCAGCGCCATCGACTACGACATGGAGACCTTCGAAGCAGTGGTGACGATGCGCATCGACGAGCGTTACGACAAGTTTCCAAAGGACACCATCGCCAGCATCTTCACCTCCGGGCTGCTCGGCGAGCAGTACATCGGACTCGAACCGGGCGGTGATGATCAGGTGCTGGCCGACCAGGGCGAGATCCGCCACACCCAGTCGGCGATGGTACTGGAACAGATCATCGGTCAGTTCCTGTTCAGCAAGTCACAGGACAATGGCGGCAATGAAGGCTTTTAGTGTTTGCGCGCTGATCGCGCTGCTGCTGTCGCCCGCGGCCCGGGCGATCACCCTCGACCTGGGCAAGGCCACCGAACTGGCTTTGAACACGGACCCCCGGATCGATGAACAGCGCGCCTACCGGCGCAAGGCCGAGGCCCTGTTGCAGGAGGCAGAGGGCAGCGCCGGCTGGCGTTTCGATGTGACCGCCTTCGGTGCGCTGACCACGGCAGTGGAGGGCGGCTTCTATGACGGCGGCGCCGAATCCTGCAGCGGCAACTGCACGCCACGGGACGATGCCTACGACCTGGACAACGGCGTGTCGCTGTGGACCGGTCTGACCTTCAGCATCGTCCGTCCGCTGACCACCTTCGGCATGCTGGAGAATTATCAGAAGGCCGCCGAGCAGAACATCGTCGTCAAGCAGCAGCAGGTGCGTTTGCAACGCGACACCACCCGGCGCGATGTGGCCAAGGCCTATTACGGCTACCTGGCCGCCCGTGACGCCCGGTTGCTGATGGAAGACACCGAGAAGCGTCTGCAATCGGCGCTGGATCTGGTGCAACAGTGGCTGGAAGAGGACAACGGTCAGGCCAAGCTCTCCGACCAGTATGCCTTGCAGGCCGGACTGGCCGTGGTGCAGCGCTACCGTGCCGAGGCCGAAGGTCTGGAAGCGATCGCCCTGGAAGGATTGCGCATGCTGACCGGCATCGGCCGTGACGAGCCGCTGGAGCTGGAAGACCGGCGCCTGTCGCCGCAGCCCCTGCCGGACCGGCCGCTCGAGGAATGGGTCGATACCGCGCTGGCGCAGCGTGCCGAGATGAAACAGCTGGAAGCGGGGCTGGCGGCGCGGCGCGCGCTGGTCGAGGCGAAGAAGGCCAGCGCCAAACCCATCGTGTTTGCCGGCGTGGCCGGCTCGCTGGCCTGGTCGCCGCAACGGGACCGCCTCGACAACCCCTTTGTCTACGACCCGTTCAACCATGCCGCCGCCTCGCCGCTGGTGGGTCTGCGCTGGCAATGGGAGGCCGACGCGCAGCCGGCGCGCGTGGCCCAGGCGCAAGCCGATCTGGACGCGCTGGTGTCCAAGGCCTCCTTCGCGCGGCAGGGCATCCCGTTCCAGGTGGCCGAGCAATACCATCTGGTGCGCTCCA
This sequence comes from Gammaproteobacteria bacterium, assembly GCA_026989015.1. Lineage (GTDB taxonomy): Bacteria > Pseudomonadota > Gammaproteobacteria > S144-22. The sequence goes on along the minus strand of JALSKD010000179.1, from coordinate 125,813 downwards.
AGTACCAGGCCCAGCAACAGATGCGCGAGAGCGCTCTGGCGGCGCGCCGCTGGATGATCGCCGCCTACAGCGACTTCGAGGCCGGCCTGGAAAAGGCCGAAAAGATCCTCACCGCGATGCAGGCCTATGTGCTGGCCTACGGGGATTACCTCAAGCTGGTGAATGAATACAACAATCACCTGATTCAACTCAATACCGTAAGCGGAGTCTACGAATGAAGACCATCACCCGTTACAGCCGTACCCTGCAGGCGCTGGTGCTGATGCTGGCCGTGTTGCTGGCGCTGCCGGCGCGGGCCGAGATCGCCGAACCCGAACGCATCGTGCGCGAGACCACCGACAAGGTGCTGGCCAACATCAAGCAGAACCTGGACGCCTACAAGAAGGAGCCGGCCCGCCTCTATGCGATGGTCGATGAACTGGTGCTGCCCCATTTCGATTTCGACCGCATGACCGCGCTGGCGCTGGGGCGTTACAAGCGCAAGGTGCATGGCGACCAGAAGGAACGCCTGGTTCAGGAGTTCCGCAACCTGCTGGTGCGTACCTACAGCAAGGCGCTGCTCGAGTACAACGACCAGAAGGTGGTGTTTCTGCCGATGCGCGGCAGCGTGGAGCAGGGCGATGTCACGGTGCGCACCGAGATCGACCAGCCCGGCGGGTTCCCCATACCCATCAACTATTCCCTCTACCTCAAGGACGGGCAGTGGAAGGTCTATGATGTCGTCATCGACAACATCAGCATGGTCACCAACTACCGCAGCAGTTTCGCACGCGAGATCAAGAGCAAGGGGGTGGAGGGATTGATCAAGACCCTCAGGGCGCGCAACGAGCAGCAGAAGAATGGCTGAGAACGCGCCACTGCAGATACAGGTGGACGGCGACGGGCGGGTACGGGTCGAGGGCGAGCTGACCCGCTTCACCGCCATGCAGGCCGACCGCCGCTTCAATGAGCTGGCGCGTGATCTTCCTCAATGGACCCTCGATTGCAGCGGCTGCGATCCGGTGGACAGCGCCGCCGTGGCCTGGCTGATCGAATTGCAGAAACGCGCGCGTCGGCTGGAGCGTCCGCTGCGCTTCGAATCCCTGCCACCGGCCGTGCTCAGCATCGCCCGCATGAGCCAGGTCGAGGACCTGCTCGCACCGCGCTCCTGAGGCGGGTACAATGCCGCGTTTTCCCCTTCCGCGCCCACAGCGAGTTCCGGTCGTATGAACAAGCTCATCATCCACGGCGGCGTGCCGGTTTCCGGCAGCATCCGTGCCTCAGGCTCCAAGAATGCCGTGCTGCCGATCCTGGCCGGAACCCTGCTCGCCGAAGGCCCGGTAGTGGTGCGCAATATCCCGCATCTGCACGATGTCACCACTACAATGGAACTGCTGGGGCGCATGGGTGTGCAGATCACCGTCGGCGAACGCATGAGCATCGAGGCCGATGCCTCGACCCTGGAGAACACCTTCGCCCCCTATGAACTGGTCAAGACCATGCGCGCCTCGATCCTGGTGCTGGGGCCGCTTTTGGCCCGTTTCGGCAGTGCCGAGGTGAGCCTGCCCGGCGGCTGTGCCATCGGCGCGCGGCCGGTGGACCTGCACATCAAGGGGCTGCAGGCGATGGGTGCCGACATCCGCGTCGAGGAAGGCTATATCCGCGCCCGTTGCGAACGCCTCAAGGGGGCGCGCATCGTGATGGATCAGGTCACCGTGACCGGCACCGAGAATCTGATGATGGCGGCGGCGCTGGCCGATGGCGTCACCGTGATAGAGAATGCCGCGCGCGAGCCGGAAGTCACCGACCTGGCCGACTTCATCAATGCCATGGGCGGCCGCATCGAGGGCGCCGGCAGCGATACGCTGACCATCGAGGGCGTCGAATCGCTCCAGGGCTGTGATTACCGCGTATTGCCCGACCGCATCGAAACCGGCACCTACCTGGTGGCCGCGGCCATCACCGGTGGCAAGGTGCTGGTCAAGGATACCGATCCGGGCCTGCTCGACGCGGTACTGGTCAAGCTGGAAGAGGCCGGGGCGGTCATGGATACCGGCGATGACTGGATCGAACTGGACATGGAAGGCCGCAAGCCACGGGCGGTGAACATCCGCACCGCGCCCTATCCGGCCTTTCCGACCGACATGCAGGCCCAGTTCTGTGCCCTCAATGCCATCGCCGAGGGTTCCGGCACGGTGACCGAGACAGTGTTCGAGAACCGCTTCATGCACATCCAGGAGCTGGTGCGCATGGGCGCGAACATCCACCTCGAGGGCAATACCGCGATCATCACCGGGGTCGACAACCTGAATGGCGCGCCGGTGATGGCCACCGACCTGCGTGCTTCGGCCAGCCTGATCCTCGCCGGCCTGGTGGCGAAGGGTGAAACCGTGGTCGAGCGCATCTATCATATCGACCGTGGCTACGACCACATCGAGGAGAAGCTCGCCTGCCTGGGCGCGCGCATCCGCCGTACCACCGACTGAACCCGGCCACAGCAAACGCAGATCATGCCCGACCGCATCACCATCGCCCTCGCCAAGGGACGCATACTCAAGGAAACCCTGCCGCTGCTGGCGCGTGCCGGCATCGAGCCGCTGGACGACCTCGATACCAGCCGCAAGCTGATCTTCGACACCAATCATCCGCAGATCCAGCTGGTACTGATCCGCAGCGCCGATGTGCCCACCTATGTGCAGTACGGTGCCGCCGACATGGGCATCGCCGGCAAGGATGTGCTGCTCGAGCACGGCGGCGAGGGGCTCTATGAGTGGCTGGATCTGAAGATCGCGCCCTGCAAGCTGATGACCGCCGGTTTCGCGGACCGTCCGCTGCCGCCGGGCCGCCTGCGCGTTGCCACCAAGTACACCGGCATCACCCGCCGCTATTTCCTCGAACAGGGCCGGCAGGTGGAACTGATCAAGCTCTATGGCTCCATGGAACTGGCACCCATCGTCGGCCTCTCCGACCTGATCGTGGACCTGGTCGATACCGGCAACACCCTCAAGGCCAATGGCCTCACCCCGCTGGAGTTCATCATGGACATCAGCTCGCGGCTGATCGTCAATCGAGCCTCGCTGAAGGTCAAGAACCGGGCCGTCAAGCAGGTCATCCAGCGCATCGAATCCGCTATCGAACCTTCTTCTGCAGGAGACGCCGCATGACCGTGGAACTCACCCGACTCGATGCCGCAGACGCGGATTTCCGTCAAGGCCTCGACGCACTGCTGGCCTGGGACAGTGACTCCGATGCCGAGATCTTCGCTACCGTGTCGGAGATCCTCAACCGTGTGCGGCGCGAAGGCGACGCGGCGGTACTGGAGCTGACCCGGCGCTTCGACGGTCTCGACGCCGACAGTCTGGCCGAACTGGAAATGTCCCTGGCCACACTGCAGGCGGCCTACGAAGGTTTGCCCGAAAATCAGCGCGAGGCCCTGCGTGTCGCCGCCGAACGCATTCGCCGCTATGCCGAACATCAGGGGCTGGAATCCTGGGAATACACCGAGGAAGACGGCACCCTGCTGGGGCAGCAGGTCAGTCCGCTGGACCGCGCCGGGCTGTATGTGCCCGGCGGCAAGGCGGCCTATCCGTCTTCGGTGCTGATGAATGCGATTCCGGCCAAAGTCGCCGGTGTCGGCGAGCTGATCATGGTGGCGCCGACGCCCAACGGCGTGGTCAATGAACTGGTGCTGGCGGCGGCCCATCTGGCCGGTGTGGACCGGGTGTTCAACATCGGTGGCGCCCAGGCCGTGGCCGCCCTGGCCTACGGCACCGAGACGGTTCCTCCGGTGGACAAGATCGTCGGGCCCGGCAACATCTTCGTGGCCACCGCCAAGCGGCTGGTCTATGGCACCTGCGGCATCGACATGATTGCCGGACCGTCGGAGATCCTCGTCGTCTGCGACGGCAAGACCGATCCCGACTGGATCGCCATGGACCTGTTCTCCCAGGCCGAGCACGACGAGGACGCGCAGGCGATACTGGTTTCCTGGGATGGCGATTTCCTTGACCGGGTTCAGCAGAGCATCGAACGCCAGATCGAAGACATGCCGCGCAAGGCCATCATCCACAGCTCACTGTCCGCACGCGGCGCGCTGATCCGCGTGGCGGACCGGAATCAGGCCATCGAGGTCGCCAATCACATCGCTCCGGAGCACCTGGAACTGTCGGTGCAGGACGCGCGCGAGATGGCCCGCTCGATCCGCCATGCCGGCGCCATCTTCATGGGGCGCTATACCGCCGAGGCGCTGGGCGACTACTGCGCCGGTCCCAACCATGTGCTGCCGACCTCGCGCACCGCACGCTTTTCTTCGCCGCTCGGGGTCTATGATTTCCAGAAACGCTCCAGCCTGATCGGTTGCTCCGCCCGGGGCGCATCGGCGCTGGGCAAGGTGGCCTCCACGCTGGCCCACGGCGAGGGGCTGACGGCCCACGCCCGTTCGGCGGAATACCGTATTCTTGAGGAATGAGCCGAGACCCTGCGCCGCCGCCTCAGGAAGGGCGTTCGATGGTGGTCAGGCTCAGCGTCAGTTTCTCCTTGCCCCGCAGCAGTGTCAGGGTGATCCGATCGCCTGGCTTGTGACTGGCGATCATCTCCAGCACATTGCGCACCTGGTGTACCGGTTTGCCATTGACGGCGATGATGATGTCTCCGGGCTCCACTCCGGCGAGATCGGCGGGGCTGTCCACGAACACGCCCAGCACCAGCACGCCGCGTACCTGTTCCATGCCGCCGTTGGTGGTGCGCACGCTGATTTCTGTGCCCTCGATGCCGAGCCAGCCGCGGGTGACCTTTCCGTTCTCGATCAGCTGACGCATGATGTCCAGCGCCAGGCTGGCAGGAATCGCGAAACCGATGCCCTGTGAACCGCCGGACTGGGTGAAAATGGCGCTGTTGATGCCGATCAGGTCGCCCTTGGCGTTGACCAGTGCACCCCCCGAGTTCCCCGGGTTGATCGCCGCGTCGGTCTGGATGAAGTTTTCGAAGGTATTGAGCCCGATCCGGTTGCGCCCGGTCGCGCTGATGATGCCCATGGTCACCGTCTGACCGACATTCAGCGGGTTGCCGATGGCCAGCACCACATCGCCGACCTCGATGTCGTCGCCCTTGCCGACGATGGGGATCGGCTGCAGGTCGGGCAGATCGATCTGCAATACCGCGATGTCGGTCTCCCGGTCCTGTCCGATCAGTCGTGCCTCGCTGCCACGGCCGTCCGGGAGTGACACCAGGATTTCGTCGGCGCCGTCGATGACATGCTGGTTGGTAAGTATGTAGCCGGAACGGGATACGATGACTCCGGAACCGAGATTGGTCTCGTTGCGCTCGCGCTTGAAGCGCCGCTGGCGCGGTACCATCGGTGTCTCGGTGCCCGGCGGGGCGATCTGGTCGATGTGCTTGCGGGTGTAGATGGTGACCACCGAAGGGGAGGATCTGCGCACCGCCTCGGCATAGGACACCGGGCCGCTGCGGCGGTCGAGCGGGGGCTCGCGGGTCACTTCCAGCGGTTGCGCTGGCGTTTCGAGACGGGCCAGCAGCCGTTGCGGATTGAAGCCGGACTGCCACCACAGCCAGGCGAAGGCCAGCAGCAGCCCGAGGATCACCGACTGCAGCAGGAACAGAAGCAAGCGCATGGGTTTCATTTTGTTATGATGGAATATTCGGGGCCCGAAGCGGGGATGATAATGCAAATCGATGAACTCAGTCATTTTTGTGACGATTTCCTGGGAGTCGACGACTTCGAGGACTACTGCCCCAACGGCCTGCAGGTGGAGGGTACGCGACCGGTGCGCAAGCTGGTCACAGGGGTCACCGCCTGTCAGGCGCTGATCGATGCCGCGGTGGAGGAGGGCGCGGATGCGCTGCTGGTACACCACGGCTATTTCTGGAAGGGAGAGCCACAGACGCTGACCGGCATCAAGGGGCGGCGCATTCGCCGCCTGATGCGGGCCGGAGTCAGTCTGCTCGCCTATCATCTGCCGCTGGACGCTCACCCGACCGTGGGCAACAACGCCGAACTGGGCCGGGTGATGGGTTGGCTGACCACCGGGCAGCAGGGGCTGATCTGGCTCGGCGAACTGGAACGGCCGCAAACGGCCACCGGGTTGATGGAACAGCTCGGTGAGCGCCTCGACGCCAGTCCGTTGCTGATCGGAGGCGGGGATCACCCGGTGCGGCGCATCGCCTGGTGTAGCGGCGCTGCCCAGTCGATGATCGGGCAGGCGGCGGAGCAGGGCGTCGATGCCTTCGTCTCCGGCGAGATCTCGGAGCAGACGGTACACCTGGCGCGGGAGCTGGGGCTGCACTACATTGCCGCCGGCCACCATGCCACCGAGCGTTTTGGCGTGCAGGCACTGGGTGAGCTGCTGGCCGGGCGCTTCGGTCTGGAACACGAGTTCATCGATATCGAGAATCCGGTTTGAGTCGATCCTCCTTCCGACGGCTGTCGGCTTCACTTGATCTGCCTTAAGAGCAACCGTTTTTTTCGTCAGGGCATCTCGACGAAATAAGAAAATTAGGATATTCTTGCGCCCGTTTTTTTCATTGCCGCCGGTGCGGGTTCCAGGCGCTGGATGGCTTTACGATTGATAAAGTTGGAGAGTTCAGATGTCATCTGAAGGTGTAGACAAGTCCCGTCGGCGGTTCCTGACTGCCGCGACCAGCGTGGTGGGAGGCGTCGGCGTTGCCTTTGCCGCCTATCCGTTCCTGGCAACCTGGATGCCCAGTGCCAAGGCCCAGTCTGCCGGCGCGCCGGTGGAAGCCGGCATCGGCAAGATGGAACCAGGGCAGCAACTGGTGGTGAAATGGCGCGGCAAGCCGGTATGGATCGTGCGCCGCGACGAGCAGATGCTGTCCGGCCTGAAGAAGAACGAGGAACTGGATGTGTTGCGTGATCCGATGTCCGACGAGAGCATCCAGCCGGACTACTGCAAGAACGAGCATCGCTCGATCAAGCCCGAATACCTGATCGCCATCGGTATCTGCACGCATCTGGGCTGCTCCCCGACCTACCGCCCGGAACTGGCTCCGGCCGATCTGGGCCCTGATTGGCAGGGCGGTTTCTTCTGCCCCTGCCACGGTTCCAAGTTCGACCTGGCTGCGCGTGTCTTCAAGGGCGTGCCGGCACCGACCAACCTGGTGATCCCGCCGCACAAGTACCTCAGTGATGCGACGGTTCTGATTGGCGAAGACGACGGGGAGGCATAAGGCATGAGCAATCAAAACAACCTGCTGGCGTGGATCGATGCCCGCTTCCCACTGACCAAGATGTGGAACGAGCATCTGGCGCAGTATTACGCGCCGAAGAATTTCAACTTCTGGTACTACTTCGGTTCGCTGGCGCTGCTGGTACTGGTGTTGCAGATCGTCACCGGCATCTTCCTGACCATGCAGTACAAGCCGTACGGCGCGCTGGCCTTCGGCTCGGTCGAATACATCATGCGCGATGTGGACTGGGGCTGGCTGATCCGCTACCTGCACTCCACCGGCGCATCCTTCTTCTTCATCGTCGTCTATCTGCACATGTTCCGCGGCATGATGTACGGTTCCTACCAGAAGCCGCGCGAACTGGTCTGGCTGTTCGGCATGTTCATCTTCCTGGCGCTGATGGCGGAAGCCTTCATGGGCTACCTGCTGCCCTGGGGTCAGATGTCCTACTGGGGCGCCCAGGTCATCATCTCGCTGTTCGGCGCGATTCCGGTGATCGGCGATGACATCACCCTGTTCATTCGCGGTGACTATGTCATCTCCGACGCCACCCTGAACCGCTTCTTTGCGCTGCATGTCATCGCCGTGCCGATCATCCTGCTGGCGCTGGTGGTGATGCACATCATCGCCCTGCACGAGGTCGGCTCCAACAACCCCGACGGCGTCGACATCAAGAAACTGAAGGACGAAAACGGCGTTCCGCTGGACGGCATTCCCTTCCACCCCTACTACTCGGTCAAGGACATCGTCGGCGTGGCCGGATTCCTGATCATCTTCAGCCTGGTGGTGTTCTTCTTCCCGGAGATGCACGGCTACTTCCTGGAGCACGCCAACTTCGTGCCGGCCAACCCCTTCAAGACGCCTGAACACATCGCACCGGTGTGGTATTTCACGCCCTTCTACGCGATCCTGCGCGCGGTACCGGACAAGCTGCTGGGGGTCATCGCCATGTTTGCGGCCATCGTGATGCTGTTCCTGCTGCCCTGGTTCGATCGTGGCAAGGTGCGTTCGATCCGCTACCGCTCCGGTGCCTTCAAGCTGATTCTGGTGATCTTCGTGATCAGCTTCATCGGCCTCGGCTATCTGGGCGCGCTGCCGCCGACCGTCGGCCGCACTTGGGCGGCACGCCTGTTCACCTTGGGTTATTTCGGTTATTTCTTCGCCTTGTGGTTCATCAGCAAAAACGAGAACACCAAGCCGGTTCCAGAGAGGGTTACATCATGAAGAAGTCAGTTTGGATCATTGCAGGGCTGTTGCTGCCTGTACTCGGCTGGGCTTCCGGCGGTGCCATGTACCCCAACGACGAAATCGATGTCGACTGGGGCGACAAGGCGGCCATGCAGCGTGGCGCCAAGCTGTTCGTCAACTACTGCATGGGTTGCCACTCGCTGGAATACATGCGCTACAACCGCATGGGCAAGGACCTCGGCATTTCCGATGAGCTGCTGCGCGAGAACCTGATCTTCACCACCAACAAGAACGGTGAGCAGACCAAGGTCGGTGAGCAGATGCGCATCAACATGGACAAGGAATACGCGGAAACCGCCTTCGGCACCGCGCCTCCGGATCTGACCCTGATTGCCCGCTCCCGCGGCACCCACTGGCTGTACAACTACCTGCGCGGCTTCTATGTGGACGATTCGCGTCCCCTGGGCGTCAACAACAGCGTGTTCCCGAATGTCGGCATGCCGCATGTACTGATGGGCCTGGAAGGGCTGAAGAAAGCCGTCGTCGAAACCCACAAGGACGATGAAGGCAACGAAAAGGCAGTCATCGTCGGTTTCGAGAAGATCAGTGATGGCAGCATGAGCGAAGCCGAATACAACCAGGCGGTCAAGGATCTGGTATCCTTCCTCGATTATGTCGGCGAGCCGATCAAGCAGAAGCGCAAGAATGTCGGTATCGGCGTTCTGGTGTTCCTGTTCATCTTCCTGATTCTGGCGATCCTGCTGAAAAAGGAATACTGGAAGGATGTACACTGAGGGACCGGGTTCCTCCACAATGACCGGGGCGCAGGGACGCGCCACCGGAGCACTGCCGGCATTGTGTCGGCAGTTTGCTTTTGGAAACCGTCACGTACGCGAACTGTTTGCGCCCGGCACCGGTCATACACCCCATTCTCACTACAGGTAACAGATACTATGTCAGCAGTTGCTAACAGACGCTCGGTCATGACCTGCTTTTCGTCTCCGACCGATCCTCAGTGCCACCGCAGCCGCATCGTGCTTGCGGAAAAGGACATCACCGTTGAAATCTACGATGTGGACATGGACGACCTGCCGGAGGATTTGCTGGATCTGAACCCCTATGCCACAGTGCCGACCATGGTCGACCGCGACCTGGTGCTCTACGACGCCCGTGTGCTGATCGAGTATCTGGATGAGCGTTTTCCCCACCCCCCGCTGATGCCGGTGGATCCGGTTTCCCGCGCCAAGGCCCGGCTGGGGCTGTTCCGAATCGAGAGCGACTGGTACAGCCTGTTGCCGGACCTCGAGCACGGCACCGAGAAGAAGAAGGCCCAGGCGCGCAAGGCGCTGACCGAAAGCCTGGTCAACTCCAGTGAAGTGTTTGCCGCGATGCCTTTCTTCCTGTCCGAGGAATTCAGCCTGCTGGACTGCAGCATCGCCCCCATCCTGTGGCGGCTGCCGTACTATGGCATCGAATTGCCGGCTTCGGCGCGTCCGATCAAGGACTACATGAAACGCATCTTCGCCCGTCCGTCGTTCCAGAAGAGCCTGTCGGATCAGGAACGCGATATGGTGGAATGAAGGCAGAACATTGCCCTCCACGATCACTTGCCGCCGGCCACGCGCCGGCGCTTTTGCGCTTGCCAACCGCAGTGGCAGGCGAGAGAATGAGCCGATGCCCCTGAGTTCGAACAAGCCCTATCTGATCCGCGCACTCTATGAGTGGTTGCTGGACAACAATGCCACCCCTTACCTGCTGGTGGATACCCGCCACCGCGACCTGCGCATTCCGCCGAACATCGACAAGGACGGGCGGGTGGTGCTCAACATCTCCCCAGTGGCCATCGACGGTCTGGACATGGCGAATGACTACATCGCCTTTTCCGCCCGTTTCGGCGGCCGTGCCTTCGATATCTATCTGCCGATGGCGACGATCCTCGCCATCTACAGCGCCGACGACAATGAAGGGATGATGTTCGCCGAGGAAGAGCCTCCGCCGGAAGGAGGCCCCGATGACGACGGTCCGGGCGATGGCGGTGATGATGGCGGCAATCGCCCGGGCCTGCGGGTGGTGAAGTAGGTCTTCGGAAACCGGGGGCTCTCAGAATCCAGAGGCCTGAATCGCATCCCTGATCCAGTCACAGTCGATGTCATTGCCGCGCTGTTGCAACAGCAGGGCGTCGATACGCTGCGGACGCTGGCGATGGCGTGGATGCCGCTCAAGGTAGTGCTCGATGGCCAGCAGCAGCCGCTGCTGCTTGGCGCGTGTGATGCTGTAGCGTGCGCCGCCGAAGGCACTTCCTGAGCGGTACTTGACCTCGACGAAGCAGATGCAGTCGCCGTCCAGCAGAATCAGATCGATCTCGCCCCTGCGGCAGTGGTAGTTGCGTTCTAGCAGGGTCAGGCCGCGGGCCTGCAACCAGTCGGCGGCCAGGCTCTCGTAGTGGCTTCCTTGCGCGCGTCCTTCCCTGTTCATCGCGCTTCAGCGTGCTGTGCTTTTCCCGCCTTCGATCGGCGCTTCATCGACGCGTTCCTTGAGCACCCGCGCGAGGCCCTTTTCGAAGGTGGCCAGAATCAGTTCGCGGTGAACGCGGCCGTTGCGGTCCACACTGAGGATGCCGGAATTCATCGCGACCTTCTCATCGGGATTGATCAACAGGCGGCGCAGCGCGGGTATCAGTCGGTAGGCGTCGATGCCCAGCGCAAAGAAACGGCCATAGCGCTTGACCGACTTGGGCCACCGCCGGGCCACTTCCTGGTAGTCCGGATTGCTGGCGTTCTGCAGAGACCAGGGCGTGTCGACGAACAGCAGCCCGTTGAGGTCACGGTCGGCATCGGGATCCGGAGATCCCGAGGAGACGCTGGAAGTGGCATAGACCGGCAGATCCTTGGCGCGGTGGAACTTGAGTTGGGGCTTGATCAGCCGAGCCTGACGCGGGTTGCCGACGATGAAGATCATGTCCACATCCTGGCGCCGCCGCGGTATGAACTCGATCTTGCGGCCGATCACCGTCTGCAGGATGTCGTGGCGGCGGTAGCTGCTGGTCAGGTTCAGCATCTGTTTGATCGGTACCGAATAGTCGCTCTTGCGGGCGGCATAGTCGGCTCCGCCGACCACCTGGCCGCCGAGTGCCTCGAAGCGGCGCGTGAAGGCGGTGCGCAGGCGTTCGCCCAGGCGCGTGTCGGGGGTCAGGGTCAGAGCATGGTAGCGGCCATCGACCAACGCATAGTCGGCGACCTGTTCGGCCTCGTCTTCGGGAGACAGCCCGAACTGGTAAAGGTTTTCGGCACCGCGATTTGCGTCGTCAGCATAGTTCAGTGTCAGCGTCGGTACTGCCGGCTTGCCCTCGGCAAGCAGGGAGTTGACCAGCGGCTTGGAGAGGGGGCCGACGATGAAATCCGCGCCGTCCTCCACGGCCTGGCCGTACTGCAGGTAGAAATCCAGCGGGTCGCTGCTGGCGTCGATTAGGTCGATGACCGGTTTGGGCGGCGCTTTCGGGTCATCCCGGTTGCCCGGATCCGCGTACCAGGCGTAGAGGAAACCGTCCTGTATCGCTTCCGCCACGCCGCGCAGCTTGCCGACCAGCGGCAGCATCAATGCGATCTGCCGGGGACGGGTATAGATCAGGCGGCTGTTTTCCAGCAGCGACTGGACGAAGTCGCCATCCGCTTCGTGACCGGGGTAGAGCTGTCGCCACTTGGCGATCCAGGGTTCGAGCTTCTGCGGCAGCATGTCGGATCGGCGGGCGATCAGGTTGAGTTCCAGCCAGCCGCGCAACTGAGGGGTCAGAGGGCGCGCCAAGGCCTTGATCACGGCCGGCTCACCCATGCGGTTGAGGGTGTCCCACAGGGCCTGCTGGTTGTCGAGGCGCTGTTGCGGATCGTCGAGCAACTGTCCACGCTGGATTCGCAGTTCGGCCGCTTCCAGAGGCTTGCCGATGGCGAGCAGGCCATCGGCCCGTATCGCCAGCGCCAGCGCCCGGTAGTGACGGTCCTCGATGGCATCGACCGCTGGCAGGGCAGACAGTGCACGGTAGGTCTTGCCGCGCTGGATCATGGCTCCGGCGAGCAGGATCTGCCGGGCCTGGCGTTCCGCCGGTGGCCAGTCGGTATCGTCCCGGTCGGCATAGAGGGGCTCGATTTCGTCATGGCGACCCGCGCGGTAGAGCATTTCCGCGGCCCGGTTCAGGTAGCGCGGCTGCTGCGCCGGGGGCACCTGCTCGGCGAGCTGCCGGTAGAGTGCCTGGGCAAGATCCCAGTCGCCATTCCGGGCATAGTCGTCGGCGAGCAGCTGTTGTTCCGGCGTGCTGTGATCCGCAGCGCCCGGTTGGCGCATGACGGTGGTGGTCTGGCAGGCCGCAAGCAGCAGGGCGAGCAGGGGCAGCAGGAGGGTCAGGCGAAGGCTGTGGCGCATGGGCAAAGGGTCCGTGGGCCCGGTCTGGGGTCTGTTACAATCGAGGGCCAAGTCTAATGCTTTGACCGTCAATTTCATAGGAAACCGCATGACCGGCACCCTGTATGTCGTTGCCACGCCGATCGGAAATCTCGGTGATATCACGCTGCGCGCGATCGATACCCTGCGCGAGGTTGACCTGGTCGCGGCCGAGGATACCCGTACCAGCCAGCAGTTGCTTGCGCATCTCGGGCTGAACAAGCCGATGGTCTCGCTGCATGAACACAATGAACGGTCGCGTATCGAGCGTATCCGCAAGGCCCTGGAACAGGGCAAATCGGTGGCCCTGATTTCGGATGCGGGCACGCCGCTGATCTCCGATCCCGGCTACCCGCTGGTGCGCGCGCTGCGCGAGGCCGGCTACCGGGTCTCGCCAGTGCCCGGTCCGAGCAGCATCATCGCCGCGCTGTCGGCGGCGGGGTTGCCTACCGACCGTTTCTGCTTCGTCGGTTTTCCGCCGCACCGGAATGCCGAATGCCGCCGATGGCTGGAAGCGTTGCGTGACCGTGGCGAAACCCTGGTACTGCTGGAATCCACTCACCGCATCGAGCGCTTGCTGCAACAGCTCGACGAGCTGATGCCGGAGGCCGAACTGGTGCTGGCCAAGGAACTGACCAAGCGGCATGAAACCTTTCTGCAAGGCGTTCCCGCCGAGGTGCTGCTCCGACTGAGGGAAGAACCGCTGCTGATGAAAGGCGAATTCGTGGTGTTGTTGCATCAGCCCGTCCGCGATTCCGGCGCGCAGCCGGATGAGGAGACCGACCGCCTGCTGGAACTTTTGCTCGAGGAACTGACTCTGAAAAAAGCCGTGGCCCTGGCTGCCCGCATCAGCGGACGCAACCGCAACACGCTCTACCGCAGGGCGCTGGAACTGAACAGGGGGCGGGACGGAGAATGATACACCTGCTAGACTGGATACCGTGCACAACCGGAATCGACTGGAACGACTGCTGAGCCTGTGGCTGGCCCTGTGCCTGCTGGTGTTGCCGGTGCTGACGCCTGCCGCTACGGGCGTGCTGGCGCCAGCGGACGGCACCGCGCCCCAGGCCGTTGCCGGCATGCCCTGTGATGCCTGCGATGAAGCACTGATGGATGATCAGGTTGCCTGTGCTTCCGGTTGTGTCCATGCGGCCTGTGTGATGGCCCATTGCGCGCTCTTCGTGCCGCTGGCCCGGCCAGCGCCGCTGGCGATGTCCGAAGGTCTGCGGCCGGCGGCGCCGCCGGCCGCCTTTTACCGATCGCATCTCCCGGGGCTGCTGATGCGCCCTCCCATTTCCTGATTGTGCCTGTCGTTTGCCACGGCGCCGCATGAGGCCCGTGTTTTTACCGCAACACAATCCGGAGATAACCCGATGAAACCTACACTGTCCGCAGCGCTGGCTGCGCTGCTGCTGACCCCGACCGCCGTCCTCTCTGCCGGGGATGCCCCCAAACCCCCGTTCCAGCTGGCGCTGGGCAAACAGTTGTTCGAGGACAATTGTGCCGCCTGTCATGGCCAGTGGGCCAACGGCACCGACAAGGGACCGGCCCTGACCCACCGTTTCTACCTGCCTAACCATCATGCCGACGAAGCCTTCTACCGCGCGGCGATGAACGGTGTACGCGCCCATCACTGGAATTTTGGCGACATGCCCCCGGTGGAAGGCATCACCCGCCGCAAGCTGGACCGCATCGTGCCCTATGTGCGCTGGTTGCAGAAACAGCAGTACCAGAAGCAGGGCGGGTGACATGGACCTGCCGCGACGACGCTTTCTGTACTCCGCCCTGGCCCTGGGCCTGGGTGCCTCAGTGCGGCCCCGGGTGCTTCCGGCCGCGGTCCGAAAAGGCCTGACTCCGTTGCCGATACCGCCGCTGCTGGAAGGCGAATGGCGTGACGGCAAGCGTCACTTCCGCCTCAACGCGCAAGCCGGCGAACGGGAGTTCATGCCGGGCAAGGCGACCCCGACCTGGGGGTTCAATGGCGATTACCTGGGACCGACACTGCGCATGCAGCGCGGCGATACGGTTTCGATCGAGGTGCTCAATCGCCTGCCGGAGACCACCACCGTGCACTGGCACGGGATGATTCTGCCGGCGCGCATGGACGGCGGGCCGCATCAGCCTATCGCTCCCGGAGCGCGCTGGCGTTCCGAATACCGGGTAATCCAGCCGGCGGCGACGCTGTTCTACCATGCGCACACCCACGGGCTCACCGGCCCCCAGGTGTATCGGGGTCTGGCCGGCCTGCTGTACATCGATGACGCGGAAAGCGCGGCGCTGGATCTGCCGTCGGATTACGGGGTGGACGATATCCCGCTGGTGATCCAGGACCGGGATTTCACCGATGACGGCCGTTTCCGCTATCTGGAATTCATGCCGGAACGCATGACCGGCAAGCACGGCCGCAGCCTGTTGGTCAATGGCGCCTTGTCCCCCGGCCTGCAGGCACGCAGCGATCTGCTGCGGCTGCGGCTGGTCAATGCCTCCAATGCCCGGTTCTACCGGCTGGCGTTCAGCGACGGGCGCCGGTTCCGGGTCATCGCTTCCGATGGCGGCTTGCTGCCCGAAGCGGCCGCGGTGAGCGAGCTGGTGATGGCACCCGCGGAGCGTTATGAGATCCTCGTGGATCTTTCGGACCGCAAACCGGTGGTCCTGCGTGATCTCGGCGGCGCGGGCAATGCCGGTTTTGGTCCGATGGGCATGATGGGTCTCGATGGCGGCTTCGATGTGCTGCATATCGATCCCTCGGCGGCCGGGCGCAGTCCGCGGCGGCCGAAGCAACGCCTCGGCGGTCCGGATCCGGCCCGCGTCGAAGCCTCTGCGGACGCGCGCGCACTGGTTCTTGAGATGGGCATGATGGGGCGCGGCATGATGCGCGGCGGCGGCATGATGGGCGGAATGCGACGCGGCATGATGGGGGATCCCGGTGGCATGATGGGCGGGATGATGCGCATCAACGGCCGTACCTTCGACATGCAGCGGGTGGACTTCACCGTGCCGGCCAACAGTGAGGAAGTCTGGCTGCTGGGCAATGATTCGCCGATGGCACACCCCTTCCATGTGCACAACACCCAGTTTCGCCTGCTGACGCGCAATGGGCGGCCCCCCGCGGCCTGGGAGCGGGGCTACAAGGACACGGTGATCGTGCATCCAGGCGAGAAGCTGCGAATCCGGGTGCCTACCGGGCCCTATGCCGATGCCCGGCATCCCTACATGTTCCACTGCCATATCCTCGAACACGAGGATGGCGGAATGATGGGGCAGTTCACCGTCGTCTAGGGACGGGCCGGTCCGCCGTGCAAGCCGGCAGGGCCTGTCTATACTCGGTGGATGCCGTTATTGCCTGCCTTCTCTGCCGCTGCCGGCCCGAGCCGCATCCTCACCTCGTCGCCGCTGTTGCCGGTGGTGCTGCTGCTGGCGCTGTTGCTGGTGGATGTGACCCTGGGCCGGCTGGCCTTTCACAGCCTTGCCGAGCTGTTTTCTGTGGTGGTCGGGGTGATGATGTTTGTCGTCGCCTGGCATACGCGCGACCTGGTGCGCAACGATTTTCTGCTGTGGCTGGGCATAGGCTACCTGTGGGTGGCCTTGCTCGATGGGGTGCATCTGCTCACCGTCCCCGGAGCAGGCCCGTTTCCGGTCCATGATGCCGAAATCACCCTGCACCTGTGGATCTATACCCGCCTGTGCGAAGCCCTGCTGCTGTTCTCGGCCTTCCAGTTTCTCGATTACCCCCTCGACCCGCGCAAGGCGCTGATTGCGGGCGGGGTGCTGAGCCTGCTGGTCGCGTTCGCGGCCATTGCCTTTCGCTGGCCGCCGATGCTCGACAGCCAGGGTCTTACCGGCTACAAGATCAGTGCAGAGGTCCTGATCATGGGCTTGCTGCTGGGGGTGTTGCTGCGCCTTTATCGGCAGCGCGAGAGGATGCAGGCCGCGGTGCTGCATCCGTTGCTGGCCTCGGTGCTGTTCACACTGGTGGCCGAGCTCAGTTTCACTCTCTATTCGGACTTCGGCAGTCCGGCCTTTCTGGTCGGCCACCTGCTCAAGTTCCTGTCCTTCTGGATGATCTACCGCGCGATCGTCGAAACCACGCTGAAAAAGCCCTTCGCCCTGCTGTCGCGCGCCTCGCGCAGCTACGATGCCATCCCCCATCCGGCCTTGATGGTCGATGCCGGGGGGCGCATCCTGCAGGTCAACCGCGCTGCCGCCGAAATGGCCGGCGCCGAGGCCGACGCGCTGCTCGGCCAGCCGGTACACCAGCGCTTCCATGCGGCGGATCTGGACCCGGAGGATTGCGAGCTGTGCCGCGCCATCGCCAGTCAGCGTTCGATGCAGGGTTACATACTCTACCTGGAGCCCGAGGACAGCTGGTATCAGCTGTCGTTGGCTCCGCTGTCGGAAGACGATCCATCGATGGGCATGGTGCAGACCCTGCTCGACATCACCATGCAAATCCGCATCAGCCGGGACCTGACAGAGACCGTCCGCAAGCGGCGACGGGTGGAGGAGGCGCTGTTGGCCAGCGAGGAGAAATACCGCCAGCTGGTGGAGAACGCCACCGAGATCATCCTGGTGGCCCAGGACGGCTGCATCCGTTTCGTCAATCCGAAAATCGAAGAAGTGCTGGGTTACCCGATGCAGGAATTGCAGGATCAACCCTTCTTGCAGTTCGTGTACGAAGAAGACCGCCGGCTGGTAGGGGAGCGGCACGCCGCCCGCTTGCGCGGTGAGACGGACTTTCCGGTGTATTCCTTCCGTGTGGTGCACCGGGACGGCAGTCTGCGTCACCTCGAAATCAAGGCGGTACGCATCGACTGGGAGGGGCGTCCCGCGACGCTCAATTTCCTCAACGATGTGACCGACCGCCGGGCCGCGGAGCAGGCGCTGCGCGAGAGTGAACAACGCTTCCGCAATCTGTTCGAGCACACCGACGCGATTCCGGTACAGGGCTATGACGCTCAGCGCCGGGTGGTCTACTGGAACCCGGCCAGCGAAAAACTGTTCGGCTACCGCCGTGACCAGGCCCTGGGCCGCCGCCTGGAAGAACTGATCCTGCCCGGGGAGCTGGGTCAGCGTTTTGTCGAAGGCGTGCAACGCTGGCTGGAGGCGGGCGAGCCGCTGCCCTCCGGTGAACGCGAGCTGATCAATTTTCGCGGTGATCCGGTGCCGGTGTTCGTGTCTCATGTGATGCTGGAAAAGGCCAATGGGGAGCGCGAGATGTACTGCATCGACATCGATCTGGGGGAATCCAAACGCATCGAGCGTCAGGTGCGCACCCTGTCCCAGGCGGTGGAGCAGAGTCCGGTGGCGGTCATGATCACCGATACCCGCCGCTGTATCGAATACGTCAACAGCGCCTTCGAGGAGATCACCGGCTACCGTTCGGACGATGTGATCGGTCACGACCCGTCGATACTCGAATCGCCGGCCACGCCGCCGGAGCGCTATGCGGAACTGTGGCGGCTGCTGCGCGAAGGGCATTCCTGGAAGGGCGAACTGGAGAGCCGGCGCAAGAATGGCGAGCGCTACTGGGAATACGCCTATTATGCGCCGGTCATGGACGAGAGCGGCGGAATACGCCATTACCTGGCCGTCAGCGAGGACATCACGCTGCGCAAGAAACAGCAGGTGCAGATCCTGCATCAGGCCCACTTCGATGCGCTGACCGATCTGCCGAACCGTTTTCTGTCGCTGGATCGGCTCGACCACGCGATCCGCGAGGCCCGCCGCAGCGGCGAATGCGTCGCCCTGCTGTTCCTCGATCTCGACGACTTCAAGAAGATCAACGACAGTCTGGGCCATGAGGTCGGCGACCGGGTACTGGTCGAGGCCGCCGGACGCCTGCGTGCCTCGGTGCGCAGCGGCGACACCGTGGGCCGCCTCGGCGGTGATGAATTCGTGGTGCTGCTCGGCGGCCTCAGGGCACCTTCTGATGCGCTGCCGGTGGTGGAGAGCCTGATGACGCGCCTGCGCGAACCCTACCGGCTGGATGGCCGGGAACTGGTGATGAGTGTCAGCATCGGTATCGCCGCCTATCCCCAGGACGGGCAGGATGGATCCGATCTGTTGCGCAAGGCCGACTCGGCCATGTACCACGCCAAGGGACAGGGGCGCAACACCTTCTCCTTCTTCACCGAGGAGATGAACCGGGAAGTCAGCTACCGCCTGTCGCTGGAGGAGCAGATTCACGGCGCCCTGGACCGCAACGAATTCCGCGTCGTCTACCAGCCCAAGGTGAATGTGGCCACCGGCGCCATCATCGGTGCCGAGGCCCTGCTGCGCTGGACCAATCCGCGCCTCGGTCCGGTGACCCCGGACGAATTCATTCCGGTGGCCGAGCAGACCGGAGTGATCGTGCCCCTGGGCCAGTTCGTGCTGCAGGAAGCCCTGGCCATGGTCAGCCGCCAGCGGGACCGGTTCGACGATTTCCATGTCGCGGTCAACCTCTCGCCGCGCCAGTTCCGCGATCCCAACCTGGTGGCCGAGATCGGAGCCGCACTGCAGCGCCATCGCCTGCCGGCGGCGGCCCTGGAACTGGAGATCACCGAGGGCGTGCTGATGAGCGGGCATGCCCATATCGAGCACGCCCTTGATGACCTGACCGCCCTCGGCGTGCGCATCGCCATGGACGATTTCGGTACCGGCTATTCGTCACTGAGCTATCTGCGCGAATACCCCTTCGATGTACTCAAGATCGACCGCAGTTTCATCCATGACATCGGCAACGATGCCGCTGACCGCGAATTGATCGCCGCCGCCATTGCCATGGCCCACGGACTGGGGCTGGAAGTGGTGGCCGAGGGCGTGGAAACCGAGGAGCAGCGCGCCTTTCTGCGCAGCCTGCGTTGTGACTGTGCTCAGGGTTATCTGTTCGGCAAACCCTGTGACGAGGACCGTTTCGGTGGCTGAGCCGTGGGCTGATCCGGTGGTGAGCGGCCTGTTCGGGTTGCTGCTCGGGCTGCTGTTGTCCGCCCTGTTCTGGCGCCGGGTACCGCGGGCCACATCCGATCCGCTGCAGGCCCAGATGCTCGAATCGCTGGGCGATGCGGTGATCGCCACCGACCGGCAGCAACGCATTCTCTACCTCAACCCGCTGGCCGAACGGCTCACCGGCTGCGAACGCGCCACGGCCCTGGGACAGCCGCTCGAAGCCGTCTACCGTTGCAGCCCTTCCGATGAACCGGCACTGACCCAGCACCCGGGGGCACAGCGGTCGCATCGGGTGCTGCATCAGGGGGCGGGGCGTTCGATTCAGGTGTCGGAGAGCCGCTCCCAGCTGAAGGATGCGCAGGGCCGGGTGATCGGCCGTCTCTACGCCTTCCGTGACATCAGCGAGGACCATGCACTGTTGTGTGCGTTGCGGGAAAGTGAAGCCCGTTTCCAGGATTTTGCCGATACCGCGGCCGACCTGTACTGGGAGATGGACGCGCAGTTGCGCTTCTCCCGGGTCTCCGGAAAGGTGCGTTTCCTGATGGGGCATGAACCGGAATTCGTGCTCGGCAAGACGCGCGAGGAGCTCTACGCCGGCCAGCCGGTGGAACGCACGCCGGAATTCGAGGCGCACCTGAAGCTGATCCGCGAGCGAAAGCCGTTCAACGATTTCATTGCCAGCTGGCGATGGGACGATGGGACGGTGCGGTATGTCAGCGTCAGCGGCAAGCCGATGTTCGATGATGACGGGCGTTTCCTCGGTTACCGCGGCGTCAGCCGCGACATCACGGATCAGAAACTGGCCGAGGAACGCATTCGTCACCAGGCGCTGTACGACCACCTGACCGATCTGCCGAACCGCAGCCTGGTGCTGGACCGTCTGCGGCAGGACATTCTCCAGGCCGAGCGCAGCGGCAGCGAGGTGGCCGTGCTGTTCCTCGATCTGGACGATTTCAAGAAGATCAACGACAGCCTGGGCCATGACACCGGCGACCACCTGCTGATCGAGGTCGCAGGGCGGCTCGGCCGTTGCCTGCGCAGTGGAGACACGGTGGGCCGCCTCGGCGGCGATGAATTCATCGTGCTGCTGCCCCAACTGTCGTCGCCGGCCAATGCCGCAGGCGTGGCCGAGAAGCTGTTGCAGACCCTGTCCCGGCCCTACCGTGTACAGGGGCGGGATCTGCGCATCTCGGCCAGCATCGGCATCGCCCTCAGTCCTCAGAACGGCGACAACGGCAGCGAGCTGCTGCGCAAGGCCGATGCCGCCATGTATCAGGCCAAGGCCGATGGGCGCAACGGCTATGCGTTTTTCACCGAAGAGCTGAATCGCTCGGTGGAACGGCGGCTGGCCATCGAGGAATGCATGATGTCGGCGCTGGAGCGAGGGGAATTCCGTGTGCTCTACCAGCCCAAGCTGGCGCTCGACAGCGGCCGCCTGGTCGGGGTCGAAGCCCTGCTGCGCTGGAACAGCCCGCAGCTGGGCGAAGTGTCGCCGGTGGAATTCATTCCCATGGCCGAAAGCAACGGACAGATCCTTGCCATCGGCGCATTCGTGCTGGAACAGTCGCTGGATTTCGTGGCCGGTTGGCGTCGGCGCCATGGCGAACCGCTGTCGGTTGCAGTGAACCTGTCGCCCAGACAGTTCCGCCAGGAGCATCTGACCGAAACCATCGACAACGCACTGCGCCAACGCGCATTGCCCCCAAGCGCACTGGAGCTGGAAATCACCGAGGGTGTGCTGCTCAGCGGTCACGATGGCGTGGACCGGCAACTGCAGGCGTTTTCGGAGCTGGGCATATCCCTGGCGATGGACGATTTCGGCACCGGCTATTCGTCGCTGAGCTACCTGCGCGAGTACCCCTTCGATGTGCTCAAGATCGACCGCAGTTTCATCGGTGGTATTGCCGACAGTGCGGCTGACCGGGCGCTGGTCGAAGCCATCCTGGCAATGGCCCAGCGTCTTGGCCTGAAGGTGGTGGCCGAAGGGGTCGAACAGGAGACTCAGCGTGCCATCCTGCGCGAATTGGGCTGCGATCAGGCTCAGGGCTGGCTGTTTGGCAAGGCCATGCCGGAGCAGGAGCTGATGCGGCGTTTCGCCGGTCAATACAGCGCCTGAAATGGCCGTTTTCGGGTATAATGGACCGGCAAGCCAGCCGGATGACCGCTGGCGTCGCAAGACGCTGGAGGAAAGTCCGGGCTCCGCAGGGCAGGGCGCCAGGTAACGCCTGGGGGGCGAAAGCCTACGGAAAGTGCCACAGAAAACAGACCGCCCAAGCAGCCTCGGCTGCCGGCAAGGGTGAAAAGGTGCGGTAAGAGCGCACCGCGCTGCCGGTAACGGCAGTGGCAGGGTAAACCCCGCCCGGAGCAAGACCAAATAGGAAAGCCATGGCGTGGCCCGCGCCGCTTTCGGGTTGGTCGCTTGAGGCCCCGTGGTGACATGGGGTCCAGATGAATGGTCATCCTCGACAGAACCCGGCTTACAGGCTGGCTTGCCTTGATTCAGCCGCCGTTGCCCCTCGGGCAGCGGCGGCTTTTTTCTGCAGCAATCGGTTTCGCGCTCACCCTCGTTTGGCCAAGGTCCGGTCCGACGCCCTTGCGTTCTCAAAATGTTCTCTTTTGTTCGCCTGAACCCGTGTTTTTCATGGAATCTTGAGACTTTACTTTAACTTCTGTGCGTTAGTTGTTGATAAATCCGATGATTGTTCTTCAGTCGGCGAAACATTAGCTAAGTCCTTGTTGCCATTGAAGAAATGCGACGCCATTCATCCTGTTTTTACTTGACTTGTGGGTCTTGACGGCCATACTGTGCACATTGGTGGGGGAAAGTGTCATTTAGTGGAATAACAGGACAACAACACGGTGCTGAAATTTCGGGGAGCTTCCAATCTGACGATCGATGCGAAGGGGCGCATGGTGCTCCCTGCGCGTTATCGTGAGCGCCTGTCCGAAATCTGCAGCGGCCAGCTGGTGGTGACCATCGACACCGATCAGCCCTGCCTGCTGATCTATCCGCTCAACGAGTGGGAGATCGTCGAGGAAAAGATCAATGCCCTGCCCGGATTCAACAAGGCGGTGCGCCGTATCCAGCGCAAGCTGATCGGTTACGCCACCGATGTGGAAGTGGATGCCAACGGCCGCATCATGCTGTCGCAGCCGCTGCGCGACTATGCGCACCTCGGCCGCAAGGTGGTGCTGATCGGCCAGGGCAACAAGTTCGAACTCTGGGATCAGGAACGCTGGGAGAAGCTGTGTCAGGAGGACTATGACGATGAGGAGATCCCGCCGGCATTGATGGAGCTGTCGCTGTGACAGGCGGCGAGCACCGGCCGGTGTTGCCCGGGGAAGTCATCGACGCCCTGGCAATCCGGCCCGACGGGCTGTATGTGGACGGCACCTATGGTCGCGGCGGACATGCCCGGCAGATCCTTGGCCGGCTTGGTCCTGCCGGGCGTCTGCTGGTAATGGACCGTGATCCGGAAGCCATAGCCGCCGCCGAGCAGGAACACGGTGAGGACGAGCGGGTGACCATTATTCATGACGACTACGCGCAACTGCGCCGCCATCTCGAAGTGCTGGGCCTGCTTGAGCAGGTGGACGGCTTGCTGCTCGATCTGGGCGTTTCCTCGCCGCAACTGGACGATGCCGCGCGTGGCTTCAGCTTTCAGGCCAGCGGTCCGCTGGACATGCGCATGAACCCTGAGCAGAGCCTCTCCGCCGCCGACTGGCTGATGAGCGCCGACGAGCAGGAGATCAGCGATGTGTTGAGGCGGCTCGGCGAGGAACGCCATGCGCGGCGCATTGCCCGTCGCATCGTCGAGCGCAGGGCGGAAGAACCGTTACGCGACACCCGTCAGCTGGCCGAGCTGATCCGCGAATGCGTACCCGCGGGGCGCGAGAAAAAGCACCCGGCCACGCGCAGTTTTCAGGCCATCCGCATCCGCGTCAACCGTGAACTGGAGCAATTGCAGCACCTCCTTGACGATCTGTTCGATGTGCTGCGCATCGGGGGGCGGGTGGCGATCATCAGTTTTCATTCGCTGGAAGACCGCTTGGTCAAGCGTTTCTTCCGCAAGGAGTCCACGGCCCCGGCGCTGCCGCGTGGTCTGCCGTTGCGGGAGTCGGAGCGGGATATGCGCCAGCGTCTGCGGCTGATCGGCAGGGCAGTCAAGGCGTCCGACGCCGAACTGGCGGAGAATCCGCGCGCGCGCAGCGCGGTGCTGCGGGTCGCCGAGCGCATCGCCTGATGCACCGGGGCTACCTGTTGTTGCTGCTGGTGACGCTGGTCATCGGCAGCGGGATGAGCGTGATCTATGTGAAACACCAGAGCCGGGTGCTGTTCTCCGAATTGCGCGAGGTGCAGCGGCGGCAAGACAGGGAGATGATCCAGTGGAGCCGCCTGCAGTTGCAGATCGGCACCCTGTTGACCCAGGCCAATGTGGAGAGCATGGCGCGCAGAAAACTGGGCATGGAAATGCCCGAAGACATACGCATGATCCGCCTGCAGCAGGCAGGCGGCATGAACGGAGCGGCAAGCGGACGATGAGCGAGAACCGGCAACACGGCTTTTTTGCACTGCGGCACTACCTGGTGCTGGCGGTGCTGGCGTTGCTGTTCGTCGGCCTGGTCGGCCGTGCGGCCTGGTTGCAGGTGGTGCAGCAGGATTTCCTGCTCGACGAGGGCAGCCAGCGTCAGTTGAGGGTGCTGACCACGCCGGCCTACCGCGGCAGCATTCTCGACCGCGAGGGAAATCCGCTGGCGATCAGTACGCCGGTGGATTCGGTATGGGCCAATCCGCGCCAGGCGCTGCTGGATCGCGATGGTCTGCGCAAGACCGCGCGCCTGCTCAAGCTCGACTATTCCGAGCTGCTCAAGCGCCTGCAGCAGCGGGCGCGCAAGGAGTTCGTCTACATCAAGCGCCGGGTCGAGCCGGAACTGGCGAAGCAGGCAGCCACCGCGGCCGAGGGTGTGTACCTGCAGCGTGAATACGACCGCTTTTATCCGGCCGGCGAGGTGGTGGCCCATGTGGTCGGCTTCACCAACATCGACGGTGTCGGGCAGGAAGGGCTGGAGCGGGTGTACCAACAGCAGCTGAAAGCCGTGCCCGGCAAACGCAAGGTCATCCGCAACCGCAAGGGCGAGGTGGTGGAAAACATCGCCCAGTTGCAGGCGGCGCGCAATGGCGAGGATGTGATCACCAGTATCGACATGCGCCTGCAGTACCTGACCTACCGCAGCCTGGCGGCCACCCTGCGCCGCTTCAATGCGCGCTCGGGCAGCGCCGTGCTGCTGGATGCGCACAGTGGCGAGGTACTGGCGATCGCCAATCTGCCCTCCTACAACCCCAATCAGCGGCGCAAGAGTTCTGCCGCTGCCCGGCGAAACCGTGCCATCACCGATGTCTTCGAGCCTGGATCGACGATGAAGCCTTTCACCCTGGCCGCGGCCATGGATCAGGGCTTGTTCACTGCCAGCAGCCGTATCGATACCCGTCCCGGCTACATGCGCGTCACCGGCTACCCGATCCGGGATTTCCGCAATTACGGTGTTCTCGATCTGGCCGGCATACTGCGCAAGTCCAGCAATGTGGGGGCGGCCAAGGTGGCCCAGTCGATGCCGGCCGAAGCCCTGTGGCAGGCCTTCCGCGACTACGGCTTTGGCGAGGACACGGGAGTCGAGTTTCCGGCCGCCTCCAGCGGCTATTTCAGTCACTACAGCAACTGGCGTCCGCTGGATCAGGCTACCATGGCCTTCGGTTACGGCCTGTCGGTATCGGTGCTGCAGCTGGCGCGGGCCTACAGCATCTTCGCCAATGACGGCAAGCTGGTCGATCTGACGCTGCTGCGCCGTGAACCCGGAACACCGGTGCCTGCCCGGCAGGTGATGAAACCGGAGACCGCGCGCCAGATCCGCACCATGCTGGAACAGGTCGTCGGGCCTGAGGGTACGGCCCGCAAGGCAGCAATATCCGGTTACCGTGTGGCCGGCAAGACCGGTACCGTGAAGAAGACCGCCCCCGGTGGCGGCTACCTCGATGACCGCTATCTTTCGGTATTTGCCGGCATCGCGCCGGCCAGCGACCCAAGGCTGGTGATGGCGGTGATGATCGACGACCCCGACAAGGACAAGGGCTATTATGGCGGTGCGGTGGCAGCCCCGGTGTTCCGCGAGGTGATGACCCAGGCGCTGCGTCTGCTCAATGTCTCCCCGGATGCCGTGGAGGCGGGGGGGCAGCTGGCGCTGGGGCCTCTGCAGTCGGAGTACCCGGGAGGGCGGCAATGATGACGCAACCCGTCTCCAGCGCCGGACACAGCCTGGGCAGTCTGTTGCACGGGCTGCCCTTGTCGGCGCCCTTGTCCGCCGCGCAACGGCAGCAGCCGGTCAGCGGGCTGAGCAGCGACAGCCGGCGCGTGCGCCCTGGCGATCTGTTCATTGCCGAAAGCGGTCTGGGGCGGCCCGGCGTGGATTTCGCCGCCGCGGCCCTGGACGCCGGCGCTCTGGCGGTGCTCTATGATGCCGCCGACGGCTATGCCCGGGATCGCGTTGCTCTGCTGCAGCGTCAATATCCGGGAGTCTGGATCGGTGTGACCGGCTTGCAGGCCCGGGTCGGTGAGATCGCCAGCCGTTTCCATCAGCATCCGTCTCGGGCTTATGCGTTGATCGGCGTTACCGGCACCGATGGCAAGACCAGCGTCACCCACCTGCTGGTGCAGGCCCTGTCGAAGCTCGGGCGTCACCCCGGCAGCATCGGCACCCTGGGTTACGGCCAGCCCGGACGGCTGGTGCCGACCGGCTTCACGACGCCCGATGCCCTGCAGTTGCAGGCCCAGTTGGCCGAACTGCGTCACCAGGGCAGTGATGTGGTGGTGATGGAGGTATCGTCCCACGCGCTGGACCAGCATCGTGTGGCCGGTTGCGCTTTCGATATTGCGGTGTTGACCAATCTTGGTCAGGATCATCTCGACTACCACGGAGACCGCGCGCGCTACGCCGCCGCCAAGGCGAAACTCTTCGATTGCTGCGAGCCACGACAGCAGGTTCTCAATCTCGACGATGCGCTGGGCCGTGAACTGGCCGCAAGGCGGTCAGCGGAAACGGTGATTGGCTACAGCCGCCGTGGCGATGCCGCAGCCCGGGTGCGACTGGCCGACAGCGCCATGGAAGTACGCGGATTGCGCATCACTGTCGACTGCGACGGCGAAGTGCTGGACATCCAGAGCGCTCTGGTGGGGCTGTTCAACGTGGAGAACCTGCTGGCGGTCATCGCCGTGTTGCGTGCGCTGGATCTGCCGCCGCGTGCGATCGAGGCCGCTCTGCAGGAGGTGCAACCGGTGCCCGGGCGCATGGAGTTCTTTCCTGCCCGTCGGGGACAGCCGGCGGTGGTCATCGACTTCGCTCATACCGAGCAGGCGCTGGAAGCCTGTCTGGAATCGCTGCGCGCGTTTTGTGGAGGCCGGCTGTTCTGCGTCTTTGGCTGCGGCGGAGATCGCGACCGCGGCAAGCGGCCGCGCATGGCGGCAGTGGCCGAGCGGCTGGCCGACGAGGTCATCGTCACCGACGACAATCCGCGCAACGAGCCGCCGCAACAGATCATGCAGGACATCCTCGAAGGCTTTGCCGACCCACAGCGGGTTCGTGTGATCCATGATCGCCAGAATGCCATCGAGACCGCTCTGGAACAGGCCACGGAACGCGACCTGGTGCTGATTGCCGGCAAGGGTCATGAGCAGGTACAGATCGTCGGCGATCGCCGTCTTCCGTTCTCCGACCGCCGCGTGGTCACCCACTGGCTGGAGGGCGGGGCATGATCGAGCTGGACCTGCAGCGCGCGGCCGAATGGCTCGATGCCCGGGTGATCGGTGATGTCACCACTGCCTTTCGTGGCGTACAGAGCGACAGCCGTTCCGAATGTGCGGGCCGGCTGTTCGTGGCGCTCAACGGTGAGCGTTTCGACGGACATGACTACGCGACCGACGCCATCGAACGCGGCGCGGTGGCGTTGCTGGTGGAACGGGAACTGGCGGTCGATGTACCGCAACTGGTCGTCGACAGCAGCCTGGCCGCGTTGGGTGCCCTGGCCTGGCACTGGCGCGAACAGATGCAGCCGACGGTGATTGCCATCACCGGCAGCAACGGCAAGACCACGGTCAAGGAAATGACTCGGCGGATTCTTTCCCGCTGCCGCGCGCCGGAACAGGTGCTGGCCACCCGGGGCAACCTGAACAATCACATCGGTGTGCCGCTGACGCTGCTCGAGTTGTCCTCGTCACACCGTTATGCGGTGATCGAGATGGGGGCCAACCACCGTCACGAAATCGAGAAACTGGTGGCCATTGCCGACCCGGATATCGTACTGGTCAATAACGCGCGCAGCGCGCACATGGAGGGCTTCGGTTCGTTGCAGGGCGTGATTCGCTCCAAGGGCGAGATGTACGAATGCGCGCGCCCCGATGCCATCGCCGTGTTCAACGACGACGAGGATGCGGTGGACTACTGGCGTGCGATTGCGGTGCCGGAGCAGAAACTGGACTTCTCGATCCGCCACGATGCCGACATTACCGGCGGCTATCGCCAGCATCCGGACGGACTCAGCGTGCGCTACACCGACGGCATCGAGGACGGTGCCTTCCTGCTGGCAATGCAGGGCGAACACAATGTCTACAATGCGCTGGCGGCGGTTTCGCTGGCCGTCGCCGCGGGCATGCCGCTGATCGATGCCGGCCGTGCGCTGGAGGGGTTCAGCGGCGTACCGGGGCGGCAGCAGATCGTGCCCGGACTCAACCGCAGCCGGATCATTGACGACAGCTACAACGCCAACCCGGACTCCGTGGCCGCCGCGCTGCGTGTGCTGCATGTCCAGGGTGGCGTGCGCTGGCTGGCGCTCGGCGACATGGCCGAACTGGGCGAGCGCGCGGATGCATTGCACCGAGAAACGGTGGAACTGGCTCGCCAACTCGGCGTCGAGGAGTTCTATGCCTTTGGGCCGCACTGCTGCAGGGCCGCCGAGGTTTTCGGCAAGCAGGGTTTCTGTTTTTCCGACAAGGGCCTGATGGCCGAATTTCTCGCTCAGCGTCTGCACCCGGATGTGACGCTGCTGATCAAGGGCTCGCGCAGTGCCGGCATGGACGAGCTGGTCAAGGCGCTCAGCGCGACCCCCAGCCACCCGGGAGGCACGCATGCTGTATAGCCTGGCCATCTATCTGACCCAGTTTTACAGCGGGTTCAACCTGTTCCAGTACCTGACCTTCCGCACCATACTCGGGGTGCTGACGGCGCTGCTGATTTCGTTGCTGGTGGGGCCGAAGATGATTCGCTATCTGTCGCGCTACAACATCGGCCAGCAGGTGCGGGACGACGGCCCGGCCTCTCATTTCAGCAAGGCAGGCACACCGACCATGGGCGGCGCGCTGATCCTGGTGGCCATCGTGGTCAGTACCCTGTTGTGGAGCGATCTGGGCTCGCGTTTCGTCTGGGTGACGCTGTTCGTGACCGTCGGGTTCGGCCTGGTCGGCTGGATCGACGACTACAAGAAACTGGCGCTGGGCAATTCCAAAGGCCTGTCGGCGCGCGCCAAGTACTTCTGGCAGTCGGTGATCGGTTTCACCGCCGCCGGTATTCTCTACACCACGGCCCATGTGCCGATCGAGACGCAGCTGATCCTGCCCTTCATCAAGAATGTCATCATCGACCTCGGCCCCGGCTACATCCTGCTGGCCTATCTGGTGATCGTCGGCAGCAGCAACGCGGTCAACCTCACCGACGGGCTGGACGGGCTGGCGATCCTGCCGACGGTGCTGGTGGGCGGTGCGCTGGGCGTGTTCGCCTATGTCACCGGCCATGTCAACTTTGCCAATTATCTCGGCATACCCTATGTGCCGGGCGTGGGTGAGATCGCCGTATTCTGCGGCGCGATCGTTGGCGCCGGTCTGGGATTCCTGTGGTTCAACACCTACCCGGCCCAGGTGTTCATGGGCGATGTCGGCGCGCTGGCGCTGGGCGCCGCGCTGGGCGTGGTGGCGGTGATCGTGCGCCAGGAACTGGTGTTGGCGATCATGGGCGGCATCTTCGTGGTGGAGACGGTATCGGTGGTGCTGCAGGTGGCTTCCTACAAGCTTACCGGACGGCGCATTTTCCGCATGGCGCCGCTGCACCATCATTTCGAACTCAAGGGCTGGCCCGAGCCGCGCATCATCGTGCGCTTCTGGATCATCACCGTCATCCTGGTGCTGATCGGGCTGGCGAGTCTGAAGGTACGGTGATGCAGGCGATGACGACACAGACACCCCTGTTGCATGCCGATGAGCGCTACCTGGTGCTGGGGCTGGGCCTGAGCGGCCTGTCGGCAGCCCGTTACCTGCTGGCCCGTGGCTATGCGGTGACGGTGCGTGACGACCGGCCCGAGCCGCCGGGCCTGCGGCCACTGCGCGAAGCCTTTCCGGAGGTGTCCTTCACGCAGGGACCGCTGGATACCATCGCCGCCGATGAGTTCGATTGCCTGGTGGTCAGCCCCGGCCTGTCGGTGCGGCATCCGGCGCTGCGGCGGCTGGCGGAGCAGGGCAAGCGCATCATTGGCGACATCGAACTGTTCGCCGAAGCCGCGGATGCGCCGGTGATTGCGATTACCGGTTCCAACGGCAAGAGCACCGTCACCCGGCTGGTCGGCAGCATCTTCGAGGCGGCGGGCGTGTCGGCCGGCGTGGGCGGCAACATCGGCACGCCGGCGCTGGATCTGCTCGGCCAGGGGCATGCGCTGTATGTGCTGGAACTGTCCAGCTTCCAGCTGGAAACCACCCGCAGTCTGCGGCCGCTGGCGGCCACCGTGCTCAACATCAGCGAGGATCATCTGGACCGCTACGAGGACCTGGCCGACTACCGGCGGACCAAGTTGTCGCTGCTTGAAACGGCCCGTATCCGGGTCTGCAACCGGGATGCGGACAACCTGCCCTGTACGGACCGTGCACACGCTTTCTCCCTGAGCGACGATACCGCAGCCTGGCACCTGATCGATCACAAGGGCGAAACCTGGCTGGGTCACGAACGGCGGCCGCTGCTGCCGGTTTCCGCACTGAAGATTCAGGGACACCACAACTGGTCCAACGCACTGGCGGCGATGGCGCTGGCAGAGGCCAGTGGCCGGATCGATGAACGCGCCCTGATCGAAGGCGTTACGGCCTTTGCCGGTCTGCCGCACCGCAGCGAATGGCTGGCGGAGATCGATGGCGTGCTGTGGATCAACGATTCCAAGGGCACCAATCCGGGCGCCACACGGGCCGCGCTGGAAGGCCTGGAACGGCCGGTGATCCTGCTCGCCGGCGGACAGGGCAAGGGCGCGGACATGACGGTGCTGGTGCCGGCGCTGCGCCAAAGGGCGCGCGCGGCGATCCTGTTCGGCGAAGACGCGCCGCAGATGGAACGGGTCTGGGCCGGTGCCTGCGCCCTCCACCGGGTGGAGGACTTGCCGCAGGCGGTGGCGCTGGCGCAGCGTCTGGCCCGGCCCGGTGATGCGGTGCTGCTGTCTCCGGCCTGCGCCAGTTTCGACCAGTATCCGAATTTTGCCGAGCGCGGCGCGCATTTCCGACGCCTGGTGGAGGGCTTGTCATGAGCGGTCAGGCGATACGGCAGGATGAACTGCAGTGCCGCGAAGCGGAACCGCTGCTGCCCTGGGCCGGCATCGATCTGCAGATCCTGTTGATCTATGGCCTGTTGCTGGGCATCGGACTGCTGATGGTGGTATCGGCATCGATCGGTGTCGCCGACGCGCAACTGGGCGATCCCTTCTATTACGGCAAGCGGCAATTCCTGCGCATGCTGATCGGCATGGGGCTGGTATTGCTGGCGCTGCGCATCCCCACTCAATTCTGGATCCGCAACGGCATGATGCTGATGATGTGTGCGCTGGCGATGCTGGTGCTGGTACTGATTCCGGGCGTCGGACGCACCGTCAATGGCGCCACACGCTGGCTGGATCTGGGGCTGTTCACGGTGCAGGTTTCCGAAATCGCCAAGCTGTTTTTGATCATCTACCTCTCGGGGTACCTGATCCGCCGCAGTGACGAGATTCGCAACGGCGCACGCGGGTTCATCAATTCCATGGTGATCCTGGCGGTGGCCAGTGCGTTGCTGCTGATGGAACCGGATTTCGGCGCAGCCGTGGTCCTGCTGGCCACCGGGCTGGGCATGATGTTCCTGGGTGGGGTGCGTTTCGGTCAGTTCATGCTGTTCCTGGCGGGCACGCTGATCATCATGGTGGTGATGGCTCTGGCCTCGCCCTACCGTCTGGCGCGCATCACCTCTTTCCTCGATCCCTGGGCGGACCCCTACAACAGCGGCTTCCAGTTGACCCAGTCGCTGATTGCGGTGGGCAGTGGCGGCTGGTTCGGTGCCGGTCTGGGGGGCAGCATCCAGAAACTCTTCTATCTGCCCGAGGCGCATACCGATTTCCTGTTCGCCATCTATGCCGAGGAGTTCGGGCTGGTCGGGGTGGTCGCGCTGATTGCCCTCTACCTGTGGTTCCTGCTGCGTTGCTTCCAGATCGGCCGCGAGGCACTGACCCGCGGGCAGGCCTTCGGTGCCTACCTGGTCTACGGCGTCGGGTTGCTGATCACGCTGCAGGCGCTGATCAACATCAGTGTCAATCTGGGTGCCTTGCCCACCAAGGGATTGACCCTGCCGTTCATCAGCTATGGCGGCAACAGTATCCTGGTGATGTCCTTCGCCATCGGCCTGGTGCTGCGCGTGGCCTGGGAGATCCAGCAGCCGGAACAGGCACCAGTCCGCCGCAAGCGGCGCAAGCAACAGGGGGTGCGGCGATGAACGGGCCGATCCTGATCATGGCGGGCGGCACCGGCGGCCATGTCTTTCCGGCGCTGGCGGTGGCCGAGCGATTGCGCGGCATGGGCCACGAGGTGCGCTGGATGGGTACCCGCAACGGTATCGAGGCCCGGGTGGTGCCGGATGCCGGCATCGGCATCGACTGGCTCAGTGTTCAGGGTCTGCGCGGCAAGGGCCGCCTGACCCTGCTGCTGGCGCCGCTGCGCCTGCTGCGCGCCTGCGGCCAGGCGCTGATGATCCTGCGCCGGCGGCGCCCGGTGGCGGTGCTGGGCATGGGCGGTTTTGCCTCCGGGCCCGGCGGGCTGATGGCGCGGGTGCTGCGCATCCCGCTGGTGATCCATGAGCAGAATGCGATTCCAGGGTTGACCAACCGCCTGCTGGCGCGCCTTGCACGGCGCGTCTTCTGTGCCTTTCCCCAGGCCCGCGCGACCTGGCCAAGCGCCGAAGTGGTCGGCAATCCGGTGCGCGCGGCGATCGCCGCGCTGCCCGATCCGGAAACCCGCTATTCCGCCCGGGGTGACGCGCCGCTGCGGGTGCTGGTGGTCGGCGGCAGCCTGGGCGCCCGTCGGCTCAACCAGGTACTGCCGGCGGCGTTGGCCCTGATCGATGCGGAGCGGCGCCCTCAGCTGCGTCATCAATGCGGCCCACGGCTGGAAGCCGAGTGCCGGGAAGACTATGCGCGCCACGGTGTCGAGGCGGAGATCCTGCCGTTCATCGATGACATGGCGGCCGCCTATGCCTGGGCCGACTTGGTGATCTGCCGTTCCGGGGCGCTGACGGTCTCAGAAATCGCCGCCGCGGGCGTGGCCTCCCTGCTGGTGCCCTACCCCCATGCGGTGGACGATCACCAGTTCCACAACGCCCGTTTCCTGGCCGAGGCCGGCGCGGCCGAGGTTTGCCGCGATGCGGCGCTGACGCCACAGTGGCTGGCCGAATACCTGCAGCATCACGGTGATCGTGAAAGCCTGAAGATCCGCGCGGGCAAGGCGCGTGCCTGCGCGATCATCGATGCCGACCGGCGGGTGGCTCAGGCTCTGATCGAGGAGGCACAGGCATGACCCGCAGCCCAAGACAACTGATGCGGCGCATCCGCAACATCCATTTCGTTGGCATCGGCGGCGCCGGCATGAGCGGCATCGCAGAGGTGTTCCACAATCTCGGCTACCGGGTGCATGGATCGGACATCAATGAATCGGCGATGGTGCAGCACCTGCGCGGCATCGGCATCGAAGTGAAGATCGGCCACGCCGAGGAGCACATCGGCGATGCCCATGTGGTGGTGGTGTCCACCGCCATCGACGAGACCAATCCGGAAATCGTCGCCGCCCGTGCGCAGCGCATTCCGGTGGTGCGCCGTGCCGAGATGCTGGCCGAGCTGATGCGTTTCCGCCAGGGCATTGCGGTGGCCGGTACCCACGGCAAGACCACCACCACCAGTCTGGTCACCTCGGTACTGGCCGAAGGCGGGCTGGACCCGACCTATGTCATCGGCGGCAAGCTCAACAGCTCCGGGCGGCACGCCAAGCTGGGCGACAGCGAATACCTGGTGGCGGAGGCCGACGAGAGCGATGCCTCTTTCCTCTACCTGCAACCGGTCATCGCCATCGTCACCAATATCGATCAGGATCACCTGTCCACGTACGAGGGTGATTTCGAACGCCTCAAGCAGACCTTCGTCGAGTTCCTGCATCATCTGCCCTTCTACGGGCTGGCGGTGCTGTGCATCGACGACCCGGTGGTGCGCGAAATACTGCCGCTGATCTCACGGCCGGTGCTGACCTATGGCGAGGCCGAGGATGCCGATGTACGGATCAGCGCCATCCGCGCGGCCGGCGAGCGCAGCCGCTTCCGGGTGCGTTTCCCCGACCGGCGCGAGCGGGATTTCGACCTCAACCTGACCGGCCGTCACAATGTGCTCAACGCCAGCGCCGCGCTGGCCGTCGCCTGGGAGCTGGAAGTCGATGCCTCCGCCATGCAGTCGGCGCTGTCCACCTTTGCCGGCATCGGACGCCGCTTCCAGATCACCGAGGATCTGCGTATCGCCGGCATGCGCGTTCGCCTGATCGACGACTACGGGCATCACCCCAACGAGATTCGCGCGACGCTGGAAGCCATCCGCGCCGCCTGGCCGGGGCAGAGGCTGGTGGTGGCCTTTCAGCCCCACCGTTACAGCCGGACGCGGGATCTGTTCGAGGACTTTACCCAGGTGCTGTCCGATGTTGACCGCCTGTTGCTGCTGGAAGTCTATCCGGCCGGCGAGAAACCCGTTGCCGGAGCCGATGGCCGTGCCCTGGCGCGGGCCATCCGCAACCGCGGCCGGGTCGATCCGGTATTCGTCGAGGAGCTCGGCCAGCTTCCCGAACTGCTGGCCAGCACGCTGCAGGAGGGCGACATCCTGCTGACCCTGGGCGCTGGCAGCATTGGCGGTTTTGCAGCCGGCCTGGTGGCCGAAGGAGGATCCGAATGAACGCCGCCCGGCACATGCGGAACAACGAACTGCCCGCGGTGCGCGGCCGGCTGGTGCGTGACGAGCCGATGGCTTCCCATTGCAGCTGGCGTGCCGGCGGCACGGCGGACTGGTATTTCGAACCCGCCGACCGCGCCGATCTGCAGGATTTCCTGCGCCGGCTCGACCGCCGCTTGCCGATCACCTGGATCGGCCTCGGCAGCAACCTGCTGGTGCGCGACGGCGGCCTGCGCGGGGTCGCCATCGCGCCGCTCAAGGGGGTGCGCGCACTGCACATCGAAGCGGGACGGGTGCAGGCCGAGGCCGGCGTCAGCTGTGCCCGTCTGTCACGGGAGACCGCTCGCGCCGGCCTTGAAGGGCTCGATTTCCTGGCGGGCATTCCGGGCACCGTCGGCGGTGCGCTGGCGATGAACGCCGGGGCCTTCGGTGGAGAGACCTGGACCCATGTCAGCGCGGTGGAAGTGATCGACCGCAGCGGTCGGATCCTCCGCAGAACGCCTGACGAATACCGCATCGGCTACCGTGAGGTGAAGCATCCCGCCGC
Organism: Gammaproteobacteria bacterium; assembly: GCA_026989015.1. Classification (GTDB taxonomy): domain Bacteria; phylum Pseudomonadota; class Gammaproteobacteria; genus S144-22. The sequence goes on along the minus strand of JALSKD010000179.1, from coordinate 90,246 downwards.
CGACGAGTGGTTCCTGTCCGGCGAATTCATGCTGCCGCCCCGCGCGGACACCAGTGCCGAGATCAAGCCCCTGTTGGACCGGCGCAACCGTACCCAGCCGATAGGTCAGCCCTCCTGTGGCTCGGTGTTCCGCAACCCGCCCGGCGACCATGCGGCACGGCTGATCGAGGCCTGTGGCCTCAAGGGCCACTGCATCGGCGGAGCCTGTGTTTCGGAGAAACACGCCAACTTCATCATCAATACCGGCGGCGCCACCGCCTCGGAGATCGAAAATCTGATCCAGCATGTGCGTGACCGCGTGCGCCAGGCCTTTGGCATCCAGTTGCTGCCGGAAGTGCGCATCATCGGCGATGCGGGAGGCCGCTCATGAGCCGGAGTCTGATGCCTGGCCCGGATGTGGCGCGTCGCAGTGGCCGTGTGGCGGTGCTGATGGGCGGAACCGCGACCGAGCGGGAGGTATCGTTGAGCTCCGGGCGTTTCGTGCTCGAAGCCCTGCTGGAATCCGGGGTGGACGCTTTCAAGGTGGACATCGGCCCCAACCCGCTGAAACAGATTCTGGAGCTGAAGGCGGACCGTGCCTTCAATATTCTGCACGGTCGTGGCGGGGAGGACGGGCGCATCCAGGCGCTGCTCGAGGCCGCGGGCATGCCCTATGTGGGCAACGGCATCAAGGCCTCCGCAGTCACCATGGACAAGCTGATGACCAAACGGCTGGCCTTGGGTGCCGGCATGGATACGCCGGAGTTTCGCGTGGCGCGCAGCCTGGAGGACGCCCTTCAGGCGGGTCGGGAGCTGGGCTATCCGCTGATCGTCAAGCCGGTGCACGAGGGTTCCAGCATCGGCATGAGCAAGGTCTGCGCCGAACAGGAAATGAATGCCGCCTACGAACGGGCGAGCGGCTACGGCACCGTGATGCTGGAGCGCTGGATCGAAGGCGCCGAATACACGGTGGCCTGGATCGACGGCCAGGCGCTGCCGGCGATCCGCGTCGAGACGCCGCATGACTTCTACGACTACGAGGCCAAGTACGCCGCCGACAGCACGCGCTATCACTGTCCTTGCGGGTTGGCGGCAGGGGAACAGGATGCGTTGCAGGCTCTGACCCTGCGCTGCGCCGAGATCTGTGACCTGCGCCATTGGGCTCGCATGGATTTCATGCGCGACAGTGATGGCCGTTTCCTGCTGATCGAGGTCAACACCGTGCCGGGCATGACCGACCACAGTCTGGTGCCGATGGCGGCGCGTGTGGCCGGTCTCGATTTCCGTCAGCTGGTGCTGAAACTGCTGGAACTGACGCTGGACGATGCAGCGGGAGTGCGCTCATGAAGTGGCTTCTCGGCAGCGGCGGAAAAGGCGGCAAGCCCCCGGCACGGCGACGGAAGGGTCCCCAGGCGCGTCGCCAGCAGCCGGCGCAGCCGCTGTTCGACTGGCGGCCGCCTCGCTGGCTGGTGTCATCCCTTGTGGTGACGGTGATGATCGGCGTCACTCTCTGGTACCTGCCCAAGGAGCAATGGCTGCCCATCGACCGCATCCGCCTGCAGGGCAGTTTCGAACATGTGGATCGCCAGGAGCTGAAGCGGCGACTGGATCCCTACCTTGGGCAGGGGTTCTTCACCGTGGACATCAAGGGCCTGCAGCAGCGTATCGATGATCTGCCCTGGGTACGCGAAAGCCGTGTCCGCCGGGTGTGGCCGAACGGCCTGCAACTGAGGGTGATCGAACGCCAGCCGGTTGCCCGCTTCGATGACCGGCGGTTGCTGGACAGCAATGGCGAACTGTTCACGGCCGATGCGCGGCAATTCATGGATCTGCCGCTGGTGCACGGCTATGCGGAGGAAAGCCGTGAGGTACTGGAACACTACGCGCGGCTGAAACCCCGTTTCACGGCGCTGGGGCTGGAGATACGCGAATGGGTCGAAGACGACAAGGGCGCGCTCAGGCTGCGGCTCGACAATGACATGGAACTGCGCATCGGAAGCCGCAACCGGGACAGCAGGATCGCGCAGTTCCTCGCGGTCTGGCCGAAATACATCAAGCCGCAACAGGAACTGATCAGCGCCATCGATTTCCGTTACAGCAACGGCTTTGCCGTGGCCTGGAAGAAACCGAAGGAAAACCGCCCGAACAAGGGGCGCACACAGAGCAACAACAGCAGAGATAAACGGAATGTCTAAAAAGGCAGACAACAACCTGATTGTCGGATTGGATATCGGTACCTCCAAGGTGGTCGCCATCGTTGGCGAGGTGATGCCGGATGGCGAGATCGAGATCATCGGCATCGGCACCCAGCAGTCACGCGGGCTGAAAAAAGGGGTCGTGGTCAACATCGAATCGACCGTGCAATCGATCCAGCGTGCGGTGGAAGAGGCCGAACTGATGGCGGGTTGCCAGATCAAGTCGGTCTATGCCGGCATCGCCGGCAGCCATGTGCGCAGCATCAATTCCAATGGCGTGGTGGCGATCAAGGACAAGGAAGTGAACTCGGCCGATGTGGCGCGGGTCATCGACGCGGCGCGCGCGGTGGCCATCCCGGCCGATCAGAAGATCCTGCATGTGTTGCCGCAGGAGTTTCTGATCGACAACCAGGAAGGAATCCGGGATCCGATCAGCATGTCCGGCGTGCGGCTGGAAGCGCGCGTCCATCTGGTCACCGGTGCGGTCAGCGCGGCTCAGAACATCGTCAAGTGCGTGCGCCGCTGCGGGCTCGAAGTGGACGACATCATCCTCGAACAACTGGCCTCCAGCGCAGCGGTGCTTACCGATGACGAAAAGGAACTGGGTGTCTGTCTGGTGGATATCGGCGGCGGCACCACCGATATCGCGGTGTTCGTCGACGGCGCCATTCGCCATACCGCGGTGATCCCGATTGCCGGTGACCAGGTCACCAACGACATCGCCGTGGCTCTGCGCACGCCGACCCAGTACGCCAATGACCTCAAGATCAAGTACGCCTGCGCCTTGCGCCAGCTGGCTTCTCCCGATGAGACCATCGAGGTGCCGAGCGTCGGCGACCGCGAGCCGCGCCGCCTGGCCCGGCAGACCCTGGCCGAGGTGGTCGAGCCGCGCTACGAGGAACTGCTGAGCCTGGTGCAGGCGGAGTTGCGGCGCTCGGGCTTCGAGGAGATCTGCGCGGCGGGCATCGTGCTCACCGGCGGCAGCTCGAAGATGGAAGGCGTGATCGAACTCGCCGAAGAAATTTTCCACATGCCGGTGCGCCTGGGCGTGCCCCAGCATGTGAACGGACTGGTGGATGTGATACGCAATCCGATTCACGCCACCGGCGTCGGCCTGTTGCTGTTCGGCAACAAGCAACGCAGCGGTTTCACCAGCCACGAGCTGGATGAAAACTCTGGAGACAGCCTCTGGAAGAGGATGAAAAGCTGGTTCCAGGGCAATTTTTAATCAAGTAAGAGGAGACACACAATGTTTGAACTGATGGATGCATTTTCACAGAATGCGGTGATCAAGGTGATGGGTATCGGCGGCGGCGGCGGCAATGCCGTGCAGCACATGGTGCAGTCGGGCATCGAGGGCGTTGAATTCATGTGCGTGAATACCGATATCCAGGCGCTGAAAAAAATGGATGCCAAGACCACCATCCAGATCGGCAGCAGCATCACCAAGGGTCTGGGCGCGGGCGCGGATCCGGGCGTGGGCCGCCAGGCGGCGATGGAGGATCGCGAACGCATTCAGGAATCGATCGAGGGCAGCGACATGCTGTTCATCACAGCGGGCATGGGCGGTGGTACCGGTACCGGAGCGGCCCCGGTGGTTGCTCAGATCGCCAGGGAGATGGGTATCCTCACCGTGGCGGTGGTCACCAAGCCGTTCACGCTGGAGCGTCAGAAGCGCATGAAGCAGGCGATGCAGGGAATCGATGAACTGTCGCAGTCGGTGGACTCGCTGATCACCATTCCCAATGACAAGCTGCTCGAAGTGATGGGACCGCAGGCCTCCTTCGTTTCGGTGCTGAAGAGCGCCGACGATGTGCTGCGCGGCGCGGTGCAGGGCATCGCCGAACTGATCACCCGTCCGGGGCTGATCAATGTGGATTTCGCCGATGTGCGTTCGGTGATGTCCGAGATGGGCATGTCGATGATGGGTTCGGGCAGCGCCACCGGCGAGCATCGTGCGCGTGAGGCTGCCGAAAAGGCGATTTCATCACCACTGCTCGAGGACATCAACATCGCCGGCGCCCAGGGCATCCTGGTCAATGTCACCGCGGGCATGGATCTGTCCATCGGTGAGTTCACCGAGGTCGGTAACGCGATCACCGAAAAGGCTTCGGAGGACGCCAATGTCATCGTCGGCACCGTCATCGACAGCGACATGCCGGAAGGCGAGTTGCGGGTCACCCTGGTGGCTACCGGTCTGGGACGCGACAAATTGCCGAAGCAGCCCGTCGCCGAAGAGCAGCAGCCGCAGGTGGCGGAAGTGCCTCCGCAAAAGGAAAAGCCGGTGATGCCCGGCAGTTACGGCGACCTGGATACCCCGACCTACATCCGGCAGCAGGGGCAGCGCGTATCCGGAGATACGGTGGAGATTCCCACCGACAAGGAGAGTCTAGATTATCTGGAGATCCCCGCCTTCCTGCGTCGTCAGGCGGACTGAAGGGGATTGCTTCTCTTACTTGCCGACCCCAGGCGCTCAGGGACGAGCGCTGACGGGCCTGCCTTCGGAACAGCGTGCTCGGGTCAGCCCCGTTCACGTCCCAGCGCATGGCAGCGCAGACAGTAGCCGGGCACCACGCGGGCCTTGTTGTAGTCGGGCGGTTCCTGCATCAGGGCAGTGCGCGCCTCCATGATGTCACGCCGAAAGGCGTCGATGTTCGCGGTCACCTGCCGGTGATTCGAACTCAGTGACTGGGAACCCAGTTTCCAGGCCAGATCTTCCATCTTTTTGAGAATCTGCACACTCTGCAAGCGTTGCTGCGGCGTGACTTCGACCGTGTCCAGGTTCTTCTGCAGCAGCTGGGTGTACCAGGCGAACTGGTCCATGGTGCCCTGGAGCTTCTGTTTCGACACATAGTTGAAGTCCGGTGGATAGGTGACCTTGCGGACGGTTTCCAGCGAACGCTCACTGCAGGCGGAAAGCAACAGGCCGGCCACGACCACGGACAGGATCAATCGGTTTGGGTGCATGGGTTCTCCTCCTCGGGTGACCGATTATACCCGGTTTGCTGTGGCCGTTGGCGTCAGAGGGGCAACGACTGACTCAGGTCATGAGATTCTTGCAACAAGGAATGCTTTTCTCTTCCCGTGGTCTAGACTTATATTCATCGCCATTCGTGAGGTTTTTCGATGGAGCTCTACAACCGAGGTGGTCACATCTGTCTGGTCTTTCGCGACCTGGTGACCGGTGACGAGGCCGTGCAGGCCAACCAGTTCCTGGTGTTCGACAACGATCATGCGGCGTTGATCGACCCCGGAGGGGAGCTGACCTACAACCGGCTGTTCATGGCGATCAGCGAATACACCAATGCCTCGAAGCTCGATTACATCATTGCCTCGCATCAGGATCCGGACATCGTGGCTTCGCTCAACCGCTGGTTGGTGGGCACCGATGCGCGGATCGTCGTGCCCGCGCTCTGGGAACGCTTCATTCCGCATTTCACTCGGCCTGGCAAGATTGCCGGGCGGGTCATCGCCATGCCCGACGAGGGCATGAACCTGGAGCTGGGGAGCATCAGACTGAAGGCCTTGCCGGCCCATTTCCTCCATGCCGAGGGCAATTTCCAGTTCTACGATCCGGTCAGCCGGATCCTGTTTTCGGGTGATCTGGGAGCCAATCTGTGCCCTGCGGCGGACCTCGACAAGCCGGTCACCCGTCTCGAGGAGATCCTTCCGGTGATGGACGGTTTCCACAAGCGTTACATGAACGGCAACAAGGCCTGCCGTTTCTGGGCGAACATGGTGCGGGAACTGGACATCTCGATGATCGTGCCGCAGCATGGCCGCGCCCTGGAAGGCGCGGCCATCGGCGAGTTCATCGACTATATCGAGAACCTTCAGTGCGGTCTCGATCTGTTCACGCAGGACAACTACCGCATTCCCTGATCACGGTAACGGGTTTCCAGCCAGCGGTCGATGGAAAAGAATCCGGCACCAAAGGCGATCAGTACCAGCAGCAGCGAACCCCAGAACTCATGGGCGATCACCTGGCCTACCTTGGCCAGAGCGTCGTAGTAGGCATAAACCGCGGTGGCATTGAGCACCGACAGCGCAACGGCCGAATAGCGTGTCGCCAGTCCCGTGAGTATGAACCAGGGCAAAATCAGTTCTCCGGCCGTGCCCATCCAGGCGGCCAGTTCCCAGGGCAGGAAGGGGACCGAATATTCGTATTCGAACAGGTACAGCGTGGTTTCCCAGTTGCTGATCTTCTGCCAGCCCGAGTTGAAGAAGACGGTGAAGATGTAGATGCGAAAGCCCAGCAGCAGTGGCGAACGCAAGCCGTCCAGCAGACGGTTGATGGAAGTAACGGTGTTGGCGATGGACATGGCGGCTCCTGTTGTTGTGTGTGTGTCGTGCCGTTTGAAAGCCACCGGGGCCGATGGTTCGTCGAGTTTATGGAATTGTTATCTTTGCGATTTTCCAGCGTTCCCGGGCCTGCGGATCAGGTCCAGTTTCTGAGTGCGTGTCATCCGCTTGATCCGGGATTCGAGCTGGCACGCCTCGCTGCGGTTACTGGCGCTGCGTCTCCACAGCAGGCGTACCGGCCGCCGGCCGCGCGTATAGCGCGCCCCTCCGGGCAGTTCGCCATTGTGTTCCCGCAACCGTCGTTCGAGATCGGTGGTGATGCCGGTATACAGACTGCCATCGGCACAGCGCAGGATGTAGACCCGCCATTCCATCAGGGACAGAGTGGCGGTTCCTGCAGCGCGGCGAACTGTTCGCGCAGTTCGAGGATGTGCTCTTCCCAGTAGCGTTGGGTATTGAACCATGGAAAGCTGCGCGGAAAGGCCGGGTCGTCCCAGCGCCGGGCCAGCCAGGCACTGTAGTGCAGAATGCGCAGGCTGCGGAATACCTCAATCAGCTGCAGTTCGCCGTAATCGAAATCACGGAATTGCTCATAGGCCTCGATCAGCTGTGACAACTGCTGTTGCTGCCGATCACGGTCGCCGGAAAGCAGCATCCACAGGTCCTGGATCGCCGGCGCCTGACGGCTGTCGTCGAAATCGACGAAATGAGGGCGGTCGTCGCGCCACAGCATGTTTCCGGCGTGGCAATCACCGTGCACGCGCAACAGGCGAGGGGATCCCGAATCGTCGATGCGTTGCTGCAGCAGATCGAGCAGATCCCGCGTCAGGCTGCTGTAGGCGGGCATCAGCTCCGCCGGCATGAAGCCGTTGCTGATGCGCTCGACGCTGTCGATGGCGTGGGTCTGCAGGGTGATGCCCGGCCGGTGGCGGTAGGGCTGCCGTTCACCGACGCGGTGGATGCGGGCGAGAAAACGGCCGATCACGGACAGGTTGTCGCCGTGATCGATTTCCGGTGCATGCCCGCCCTTGCGTTCGAACAGGCTGAGGCGCTGGCCGCGAAACGGATGCAGACTCTGCCCCTCGCCATCGCGCAGTGGCGGCACCACGGGCAGCTCCTGCTCCGCCAGCTCGAAACAGAAGGCATGTTCCTCAAGAATGTGTGCATCGCTCCAGCGGCCGGGGCGGTAGAACTTGGCGATCAGCGGCTCGCCGTCTTCGATGCCGACCTGATAGACACGGTTTTCGTAGGAGTTGAGTGCGAGGATGCGTCCGTCACACCGCCAGCCGAGGGACTCGACCGCATCCATGATGAAATCGGGCGTGAGCGCGGCAAACGGGTGGGAGCCTGTGGATGGATCGCTGTGGTCCGCTGCGTGAGCGTCCATCAGTGACCGGCCAGCCGGTGCAGTTCCTCAAGGATGCCATCGACCAGCTGGCGGCCCTGCACGCCCATGCCGCGGGCCAGGCGCGCCGGATCGCGTTCGCCATCGATCAAGCGGCGCAGAATCCCGCCGAGCAGGCGCATGTCGCCGCCGGCGGCGGTCATCTGCTCGGCCATCTGGCCGAGCAACTGCAGGGCTTGGGCATTGCCGCGCGCGGCTTCGTGGATCATCTGTGCCAGACCGGGGGCGGCCAGACTGGCATCGGGCGGACGATCCGGGTCGGGCAGGCTGGAAGGGTCGCGCAGGCCTTCGAGTATGGCGCGGGCGATGACGCTGTCTTCCTCGTCCAGCCCCTGCAGCAGGTCCTCGCCGCGCTCGCCGGCGATGATGCGGCGCATCACTGCCACGATGTGCTGCCAGCCGTTCTGTTCGGCCTGCTGCAGCAGCGCCTCGGTGGGTTCGGCCAGCTGCGGGTCGTGAATGCGCCGGACGATCTGCACGATCATGCCGGCGTGGGCCTGGCGGATCTGCTCCTCGCGCTCGATCATGGTCTTACAGCGCGCGGATGCGCGCGGCCTGCGCCTCGAGACTGGCCAGTGCGGATTCGGCTTCGACCAGCTTGTCCCGCTCCTTGGCGACCACCGCTTCCGGTGCGCGCTCGACGAAGTTGGGGTTGTCGAGTTTTTTCGCGATGCGCAGCACCTCGTCGCGCAGCCGCTGGATGTTCTTTTCCAGTCGCGCCAGCTCGGCTTCCTTGTCGATCAGTCCGGAGAGCGGAATCAGCAGTTTCATGTCGCCGACCAGGGCAATGGCTGCCTCCGGTGCCTCGCTGTCCGGCTCCAGCCAGCTGATGGATTCGAGTCGTGCCAGTGATTCGAGGAAGCCGCGGTTGGCGTCGAGCCGTTCGCGGTCCTGTGCCGAGCCGTTCTGCAGCAGTACCGGTAGCGGTTGCCCGGGCTTGATGTTCATTTCGGAACGGATCTGGCGCACGCCCATGATGAAGTGCTTGACCCATTCCAGTTCGCCGATGGCCGCATTGTCGATCAGCGCAGTGTCCGGTTCGGGGTAGGGCTGCAGCATGACGGTTTCACCCTCGGCACCGGCCAGAGGCGCGACACGCTGCCACAATTCTTCGGTGATGAAGGGCATGATCGGATGCAGCAGGCGCAGCCAGCTCTCCAGCACCCGTACCAGCGTGCGTCGCGTGCCTCGCTTCTGTGCGTCGCTGGCCTGCTCCGAATAGAGCACCGGCTTGGACAGCTCGATGTACCAGTCGCAGTAATCGTTCCAGATGAATTCGTAGAGTTCGCGGGACGCCAGGTCGAAGCGGTAGTTGTCGAGCTGACGTGCCACCTCGCCGGCCACCTGTTGCAGTCGCGAGGTGATCCATCGGTCGGCCAGCGACAGTTCGACCGGCTCGCTGCCGAGTCCGGTGTCCTCGCCCTCGGTGTTCTGCAATACAAAGCGGGTGGCGTTCCAGATCTTGTTGCAGAAGTTGCGGTAGCCCTCGATGCGCCCCATGTCGAACTTGACGTCGCGGCCGGTCGAGGCCAGAGAGGTAAAGGTGAAGCGCAGGGCATCGGCGCCATAGCTCTGGATGCCGTCGGGGAACTCCTCACGGGTCTGCTTTTCGATTTTTTTGGCCATCTGCGGCTGCATCATGCCGCTGGTGCGTTTCTTCACCAGGCTTTCGAGATCGATGCCATCGATCAGATCGATCGGGTCCAGCACATTGCCCTTGGATTTGGACATCTTTTGACCGTGGGAGTCGCGCACCAGGCCGTGTACATAGACCTCCTCGAAGGGGACCTGATCGTCCATGAATTTGAGGCCGAACATGATCATCCGCGCCACCCAGAAGAAGACGATATCGAAGCCGGTGACCAGCACCTGGGTCGGGTAGAAGGTGCTCAGGCGCTCGGTCTGCTGCGGCCAGCCCAGTGTGGAAAAGGGCCAGAGCGCGGAGGAGAACCAGGTATCCAGCACATCCTCGTCCTGGCGCAGGCTGACGTCGTTGCCAAGCCCGTGTTGCTCGCGCACTTCCTGCTCGCTGCGCCCGACATAGACATTGCCTTCCTCGTCATACCACGCGGGGATGCGGTGCCCCCACCAGATCTGGCGGCTGATGCACCAGTCCTGGATGTTGTACATCCATTCGAAGTAGCTGTTCTTCTCGTTGTCGGGTATGAAGCGGATGCGCCCGCTCTCCACGGCGTCGATGGCCGGTTTTGCCAGCGGACCGGTCTTGACATACCACTGGTCGGTGAGAAAGGGCTCGATAACGACACCGGAGCGGTCGCCGCGGGGAACGGTGAGCGCATGGTCCTCGACCTTTTCCAGCAGTCCCTGGGCGTCGAGATCGGCAACGATGCGCTTGCGCGCTTCGAAGCGGTCCAGCCCGATGTAGGCCGGAGGGATGAGTTGGCCTTCAGCTTCTTCGTTGTCACGGATCGAGGCATCGACGGTGAAGATGTTGATCAGCCCGCCATGGGGCTGTTCGAGGATGGGTGTTTCCTCGTTGTGGCGCTGCCAGACCTCGTAGTCGTTGAAATCGTGTGCCGGGGTGATCTTGACGCAGCCGGTGCCGAATTCCGGGTCCACGTGTTCATCGACGATGATCGGAATCTGGCGGCCGGTGAGAGGCAGCTCCACGCTTTGCCCGACCAGATGGGCGTAGCGTTCATCGCCGGGGGCGACGGCGACCGCGCAGTCGCCGAGCAGGGTTTCGGGACGGGTGGTGGCGACAATGAGGTGGCCGTCCTGATTTGCCAGCGGATAGCGAATGTGCCACATGGATCCCTGTTCGTCACTGGGAATGACTTCGAGATCGGAGACCGCTGTGTGGAACTTGGGGTCCCAGTTGACCAGGCGCTTGCCGCGGTAGATCAGGCCTTCCTCATAGAGTTTGACGAAGGCTTCCTTGACCGCTTCGGACAGGCCTTCGTCCATGGTGAAGCGTTCGTGCTCCCAGTCCAGCGAGGAGCCGAGGCGGCGCAACTGTCGGGTGATGGTGCCGCCGGATTCTTCCTTCCATTTCCAGATTCGCTCGATGAATTGTTCGCGGCCCAGGTCATGGCGGGTCAGTCCTTCCGCCTCCAGCTGGCGTTCCACCACCATCTGCGTGGCGATGCCGGCATGGTCGGTGCCCGGTTGCCACAGGGTGTTGTAGCCCTTCATGCGGTGGTAGCGGATCAGCGTGTCCATGATCGCATTGTTGAAGCCATGGCCCATGTGCAGGCTGCCGGTAACATTCGGCGGCGGGATCATGATGCAATAACTGCGGTCGCTGTCGCCGCGGGGAGCGAAGTAGCCGTTTTCTTCCCAGCGTCGGTACCAGGGCTGTTCGATGGAATGCGGATCGTAGGTCTTGTGCATGGGCTCGCGTCGGATAGGGCGGAAAAGGGCGGATTATACCGTGCAAGCAGGGCCTTGGGCAGGTCTGGCGGGGGTGGCGAAGCGCTCAGCGAATCTTGCGGTGGATCAGCTGCAGGATCTCTTCGTAGGCGGCTTCCATGTGCTTGTCGAGGATCAGGCGGATTTCCTCCTCGACGATCAGTTCGCGGATGCTGCTTTCCTCGGCGGTTTCGTCGAGCGTGTCACCCAGTTCGCCCCGGTCGTCGAGGGCGTCGGGCAGGGGAGGGGCTGTTTCGATGTCGGGAGCCGGCGGTTCGGCGCCCAGCGGCTGATGGGTGGCGAGGTCGATGGTCAGGTCTTCCTGATCGATGTCCTCATCGGCGATCAGATCGACATCCGGCCCGGGGGTCTCCGGTTCGCGTCCGTCTCGGATCAGGTCCGTGAGGACGGGGATGTCGTCGTCCTGGCTCATAGCTTGATGTGATTCAGCGGGTATCCGCGTTCTTTATAGAAGGCATAGTGCTTTCGTGCAAGGGTTTTGTTGTCCTCGTGAACGAGTTCCAGCACCCGGTCGAACTGGGCAAACCACTGGGGTATCCCGTTGCTGAGGTTGATCAGGCACTGGCGTTCGCCGCGGGGGTCGGCTTGGTGAGTCACCAGAATCGGGGTGATCAGTCCGTCCTGTTCCTCGCGGTCGTGGGGCAGGAAGCTGTCGTCGCGCCAGGTCCACAGCAGTTCGTCGAGTTCGGCGCTCTGCTGTTCGTCGGCGGTCAGCAGCAGCACCTTCTGACCGGCGTCCCAGGCTTTCTGGCACAGGGCACAGACCACCTGGCCGGCATCCGGGCCGGCCGGGTTGAGCTGGTAGAAGTCGATGCGCGTCATCGCTCCTCGATGCGGTCGAAAATGTACTGCATCAGCAGGGGGACGGGACGCCCGGTGGCCCCCTTGTTGTCACCCGAGATCCAGGCGGTGCCGGCAATGTCCAGGTGCGCCCACTTGTATTTTTTGGTGAAGCGCGACAGGAAACAGGCGGCGGTGATGGTGCCGGCCTCGCGTCCGCCGATGTTGGCCATGTCGGCAAAATTGCTTTTCAGCTGATCCTGGTACTCGTCCCATAGCGGCAGTTCCCAGACCTTGTCGTCGATCTTGCGGCCGGCGCCGATCAGGTCGTTGACCAGCGGGCTGTGGTTGCCGAGCACCGCGGAGGGGTTGCGGCCGAGGGCGACGATGCAGGCGCCGGTGAGGGTGGCGATATCGATCACCACATCCGGATCGAACTTTTCGGCATAGCTGAGGGCATCACAGAGAATCAGGCGGCCTTCGGCATCGGTATTGAGGATTTCAATGGTCTGGCCGGACAGGCTGGTGACGATGTCGCCCGGCTTGGTGGCCTTGCCGTCCGGCAGGTTCTCGGTGGCAGGCACGATGCCGACCACATTGATCGGCAACTGCATGTCGGCCACCGCGCTGAGTACACCGAATACCGAGGCGGCGCCACACATGTCGAACTTCATCTCGTCCATCGCCTGGCCGGGCTTGATGGATATGCCGCCGGAGTCGAAGGTGACGCCCTTGCCGACCAGCACGATCGGCTTGTCGGTGGAATCGCCGCCGTGGTACTCCATGGTGATCAGCTTTGCAGGCTGTTCGCTGCCGGCGGCCACCGACAAGAGCGCGCCCATGCCCAGTTTTTTCATGTCCTTTTCCTCGAGCACATCGGTGACGATGGTCGGGAAGGTTTTCTGCAGGCGCGTCGCTTCATCCGCCAGATAACCGGGGGTGCAGATGTTGCCGGGCAGATTGCCGAGGTCGCGCGCCAGGTTGACGCCGGAACTGATTGCCAGTCCCTGCTTGATGGCGCGTTCGCCGGCGCCCAGATCGCGGCGGCTGGGCACATTCATCACCAGCTTGCGCAGGGACTTGGGGGGATCTTCCTTTTTGCTCTTGAGACGGTCGAAATGGTAACGGTTTTTCTCCATCGACATGACCGTCTGGCGGATTTTCCAGCCCAGGTCGCGACCCTTGACATGGGTGTCGGTCAGGTAGGAATAGGCTTCCATGGCGCCGATGTTCGACTGGGCTTCGTAGACCGCATCCAGCACCTTCTGGAAATTGCGTTCGTTCATGTCCTTGTCCTTACCGAGACCGACCAGCATCAGCCGGTCGGCCAGGCAGCCGGGGACATGGTGCAGTACCAGGGTCTGGCCAAGTTTGCCGTCCATGTCGCCGCGGCGGATGATGGTGGACAGCTGACCGCCGCTGAGCTGGTCGATCTGCTTGCCGGCGCGTGACAGCTTGCGCGGTTGCGAGACGCCGATGATCAGACAGGCTGTGCGCTGTTTTTCGGGGTTTCCGCTCTTTACGCTGAATTCCATGGTGGTTGATTCTCTCTGGGTATCGTTTCAACCGAAAGCCCTGTTGCCCAGGCCTCGAAGAGAGGCTTCGGCAACAGGGCTTCACGGCTGGGGTGGGTGAACGGCACCGCCCTCTGTGGCAGACCGCGTGGAATCCTGTAGACAAGTGCATAAGATACGATAAGTCTCAAAAAACAACCAGCGTTCTGTCGTCGGGGCGGAAATTGCATACAATGCGGTCATGACTTCCATCGTACAGCGCTATCTGGTGCGCGAAATCCTGCGCAGCGCGTCAGCCACCACACTGGTGCTGTTCGTCATTCTGATGAGCAACACCCTGGGCAGTCTGCTGTCGGACATCGCGGGCGGTGACCTGCCGCGGGCGGCGCTGTGGCCGGCACTGATCGGCCAGGCGGTTTCGCTGTTGTCGATGCTGTTGCCGCTGGGCCTGTTTCTTGGCGTGGTGTTCGCCTTCGGACGACTGTACAAGGATCATGAACTGGTCGCGTTGCAGGCCTGTGGCTTCGGTTATGACGGACTCTACCGTGCAGTGATGACGGTGGCCGTTCCGGCCTCGGCGCTGACGGCGCTGATCAGCCTGTGGGCGGGGCCGGCGGCGTTGCAGTACGCCAAGGGAATGATCGATCTGAACCGGGATGTCAATCAGTTTGCCCAGCTGCGGCCGGGGCATTTCAACAGCCTGGAGGGCGGCAACCTGGTGTTCTACATGCAGAACCTGTCGGCCGATGGGCGGCGCATCGAAGGCGTGATCGTGGCCGACCGCCGGACGGGCCGGGAGTCGATGGAAGTCGCTCGGGAGGGTTCCACCCGCATTGACCCCAAGAGTGGTGATGTGTTCATGGAACTGGGTCAGGGGAGGCGCTATGAGGGGCGCCCTGGGCAGCAGGACTACCGTATCATCGGCTATGAGCGTCACGGAATCCTGTTGAAGAAGAAGAAACAGCGCAAGCGCGGGCTGTATGTGGATGAAAAGCCCGCCCGCAGCCTCTTGTCCTCGAATCGTCGTGAGGATCAGGCGGAATTCTGGTGGCGCATCACCCTGCCTCTGACGCTGCTGGTGCTGGCCTTTCTGGCCACGCCGCTGTCCTGGATTTCCCCGCGTCAGGGGCGCTATGGCAAGGTGGGTCTTGCGGTCTTCAGTTTCATCGTCTACCTGAATCTGCTGGGATTGAGCCGCAGCGCCCTGGAGACCGGGCGGCTTCCGCTTTGGCTCAATTACTGGTGGGTGCATGTCCTGTTTGTGGTCTTTGCATTGTGGCTGCTGGGACGGCGCATCGGACCCCTGTGGCGTGTGCGGGGCAGGGCATGATCGTCGATCGTTATCTGGCCCGTCATGTACACCGCAGTACCCTGATGGTACTGCTGACCCTGGTCAGTCTGAGCCTGTTCTTCACTCTGGTGCAGCAGATCGACAATCTGGGCCGGGGCGATTTCACCGGATGGCGTTTCGTCGAATACCTGCTGTTGAGGGCTCCGGGCTCGGCCGTCCAGTTCATGCCGCTGGCGACCCTGATTGGCTGCATGCTCAGCTTGGGCGCCTTGGCCGCCAACAGTGAACTGATCGCCCTGCAGGCGGCGGGCGCATCCCTGCGCCGGTTGGCCTGGTCGGTGGCGCTCGCGGCGCTGGTGATGGCGGTACTGACGATGCTGGTATCCGACTTCGTGACTCCGTGGAGCGAAACCCGTGCCCGGGAAGTCAAATCCTCGAGCATTGGCCAAGGCAGCAGTCTGCTGTCCCGGCGAGGACTCTGGGTCAAGGAAGGCAACCATGTGATCTTTGTCGGGCGTTTGTTTCCCGATGGCAGCGCGCGGCAGGTGGAGATCCATGAATTCGATGGACAGAACCGCTTGCGCATGTCGCTGATCGCCGCAAGCGCGTTGCCTCGCGATCAGGGCTGGTTGCTCAAATCGGTGCAACAGAGCCTGTTCGGTGAGGAACGGGTCATCCGGCGACAGTTCGATGAATGGCATTACCGCGGTGCCTTGTCGGAGGACCTTTTGTCGTCGCTGGTCATCGATCCGGAGCAGATGTCGCTGCTCGACCTGAGGGGGTATGTCGATTTTCTCGAAGCCAATGGCATCGATGCGTCGGTGGAGAAGCTGGCCTTCTGGCGCAAGCTCTATGCGCCGGTCACCTTGCTGGTCATGGCGCTGCTGGCGTTGCCTTTCGTCAGTGGGTCACAGCGCCAGGGTAACGCGGGGCAGCGACTGGTGATCGGCATCCTGCTTGGACTGGTGTTTGTCATGCTCGACAAATTGCTGATCCAGCTCGGGCTTCAGTGGCGTCTGCCGGCGTTCATCAATGCACTGCTGCCGACGGCGCTGTTCGCGGCATTGATGCTGGTGTTGATGCGGCGCAGTGAGCAGCTGCACTGAACCGATTCACGACTCGGTACCGCATTTCGATACATCGATGACGCGGGTGTGACTGAGCCGATCGTGCCAGGTCCAGGGCGTGAACAGGCGCCAGAAATACCCAAGACCGAAACAGGCTGCGGACAGCACGGCAAACAGCCAGCGCAACAGGGCCTCCCCCCAGCTCGGGTTTTGCCCGTATTCGTTGATGATCCGGATCTTCCAGGTCTTCATGCCCAGGGTTTGCCCCGCGCGGTGCCAGAACCAGCCATAATAGAAAAATATCAGTCCCAGCAGGTAGACCGTATAGGCCGGTCCCGATACCGCCTCGCCGCCGTTGAAGGGTAGCAGGATGGCGGTTGCGGCAAAAAGAATCGCAATGATCAGCAGGCCGTCATAAAAAATGGCCAGCAATTGCTTGAACAATCCGGCCGGAGGGCAGCGCAGGTGTGTTTCTGGTGTGGACATGAGACAGGAGAAAAACAGAAAAGGCATGTGGGAGGCGGCTTATAATAAAAATATCGGCGGCAATCAACAATCTTCTGTTGAAATATGCCGGTTGCTTTTTATAATCCAGTTACCTTGTCAACCCAACGGAGCAGGTTCGCCCATGGCCATCAAGAAAAAAACCGTCAAATCGAAGAAAAGCACTTCAACCAAAAAGACCACCGCCGCCGCGCCGGCCAAGAAACGCCGGGGTCGTCCACCAAAATCGGCAACCGCCAAGGCTGCAGCTGCAAAGAAAACCACGACCCGAAAGAAGGCGACCCGAAAGAAAGCCGTTGCCCGCAAGGCTCCGGTAGCCCTCACCCCCGCCGAGAAGATCAAGGCGCTTAAGGAAGAGATCAAGGCACTCAAAAACGAGTTGAAACTGAGCAAGAAGCGCGAGACCGGCCTGCTCAAGCTGATTGAAAAAACCGGTTCTTCGATCGAAAAATCGATCGTCAAGTTCGCCAAAAAGGAACTGACTGCCCTCGAAAAGGCGCTGACGCCCAAAAAGAAACGGGGTCGCAAGCCGAAGAGCGCAAGTTGAATCTTCCTGCTCTTTTGTCCCTCAAAAGGCGCATCACAGGATGCGCCTTTTTTGTCTGCACCCGTGACAGGCTGTGCTGATGGATACGGTCGATCGCTACATCGACGCCGTCTGGGCCGAGCGCGGCCTGTCCGCGGCCACGCTGGATGCCTACAGGCGCGATTTACAGGCGTTGCAGCGATGGCTGGATGAAAACGGGCGAAACCCCGCCGACCGTGCAACAACGGCGGATCTGCTTGCCTGGCTTGCCTGGCGCGGGGAGCAAGGTGCCAGCACCCGCACGCTGGCCCGGCAGTTGTCGTCCCTGCGCCAATTCTATCGCTGGCTGCTGCGCCATTCCCTGCGTGAGGACAATCCCTGCGAATCCATCGATGCACCCCGATTGTCGCGTCACCTTCCGGGCAGCCTTTCAGAAGACGACATGGAACGCCTGTTGCAGGCCCCGGATGTGACCACTGCGTTCGGTCTGCGTGATCGTGCGATGCTGGAATTGATGTACGGCTCCGGATTGCGCGTCAGTGAACTGGTCAATTTGCTGCTGTCGCAGATCAACCTGGGCGCGGGACTGTTGCGTCTGACCGGCAAGGGCGCTCGAGAGCGTATCATTCCGCTGGGCGAACTGGCGTCGGAGTGGCTGGAGCGCTATCTGCATCAGGGTCGCCCGCAATTGCTGCGTGCCGGGGTGGTCAGTGATGCGGTATTTCTATCGGTACGTGGCCGCGCGATGACACGGCAGGCGTTTTGGCAGCACCTGAAGAAATACCTCGCACGGGCCGGCATCAGTACCGCGTTCACGCCCCATTCGTTGCGCCATGCCTTTGCCACTCATCTGCTCAATCACGGCGCCGATCTGCGCAGCCTGCAAATGCTGCTTGGACACAGTGACCTGTCGACCACGCAGATTTATACTCATATCGCTCAGGCGCGGCTGCAGGAGTTGCACCGTCGTCATCATCCCCGGGGCTGAGTGTTACCGGTTCATGCACTGAACTCGAGGACTTCATATCATGCGCATCCCCCTTTTGCTGCTCACCCTGCTGCTGTTGACGGCCTGCGGTGAGGTCATCACCGACGATACAGGAACTGACGGAACAACGGACAGCGGCCAGAATGGCAGTGGCAGTGATACCGGAGGCGGCAATAACGGAGGCGGCAATAACGGAGGCGGCAATAACGGAGGCGGCAATAACGGAGGCGGCAATAACGGAGGCGACGGGACGATGATCGAGCGCTTCGTCTCACCGGGCGGAGACGATGCCCTGGGCGATGGCAGCGAGGCATCCCCCTGGCGTACGCTGCAGTTTGCCGTGGACAGCCTGCAACCGGGTGAGCGGCTGCGTGTTCAGCCGGGAATCTATGACGAAACGGTGATCATTGGCAGCGAGGATTCGGGCAGTGAAGCGCAACCGATCGAGATTATCGGCGAGCCAGGGGCGGTCATCGACGGCAGCGCCATCACTCCGCGGGACCGGCAGGCGCTGATCGAATTGCGCTCGGCGAGCTGGATTCGGCTGAAGAACCTGGAGCTGCGCAATTTCCGCACGCAGTCGGCCTACGAAGTGCCGGATACGCCCATCGGTCTGCTGATTTCAGGCGGTTCCAGCGATATCGAGGTCCAGGGTCTGGACATACACCATATCGAAAATCGTTCCACCTGTGCCCTGGACGACGGCTGTGGCGTGGGCGCCAACGGGATTGCGGTCTATGGCGACAGCGCCACGCCGATACGCAATCTGCGTTTCGTCAACAATCGGGTGCATGACAATACGCTGGCTTCCAGTGAGTCCTTCACGCTGAACGGCAATATCGACGGTTTCGAACTGATCGGCAATGAGGTGCGTGACAACAACAACATCGCCTTCGATTTCATCGGCTATGAGTC
This sequence comes from Gammaproteobacteria bacterium, assembly GCA_026989015.1. Lineage (GTDB taxonomy): Bacteria > Pseudomonadota > Gammaproteobacteria > S144-22. Next base: position 71,387 of record JALSKD010000179.1, on the reverse strand, counting down.
GGATGTCTGCCCGGTCTGTGATGCGGAGGATAACCGCGCGCGCAACGGCATCGTGCGTGGCAACCGGGCCATCGACAACAGTTCGCTGGGCAATCCGGCCTATGGCAATGCGACCGAGGGCAGTGCAGGCGGCTTCTATGTGGACGGGGGGCACCATATTCTGTTCGAAAACAACATTTCGATCGGCAATGACATCGGTCTGGAGATCGCCAGCGAGCACGCCGGCAAGGCCTCCGAGTACATCGTCGTACGCAACTCACTGATCCACGACAATCTGCAGGCGGGGTTGTCGCTGGGCGGTTATGCCTCCAGCGATCAGGGCGAAGGGGGCGGCAGCGCCAGAAATCTGTGGATCTACAACAATACCCTGTACCATAACCGCGGATGGGGCAGCGAGGTTACGCTGGCCTACCGGGTGAAGGATGCGGTGTTCGCCAACAATATACTGTACGGTACCGGCACCCCGGCCGAAAACCTGGACAGTCAGAACAATGGCGGCTATTCCGGGCTGCAGTGGCTGAAGAATCTGTGGTGGGGAGAAGACAGCGGTGGCGACGATCTGCCGAATGCCGATCAATTGCGCGCCGCCCCCGGTTTTGCCGACCTGCAGATGGGCAATTTTTCTCTGGCCGCCGGCTCCCCCGCCGTCGATGCCGGAGTTTCACCGCCGGCGCCGGGCGTCTGGCCCGGCGAATTCTGGAGCAGCCGCTATCCCGATGGCTTGCCCGCTCTGGCGGATACCGATGCGGCCGGCAACCCTCGTGAGCAGGGAACGGCGGTCGATCTCGGTGCCCTGGAGCGTCAGCCCTGATCGGGCTTGATGTGCTCGATGTATTTCTCGTGGCCGTCGAGATCGAAGGTCAGCCGCTCACCGACAAAGCGCACCGGGCTGTCGGAACCTTCGAAACGCAGGGTAATGCCGACATTGCCGAAAAAATCCACCGGAATGACGACTTCGTCGCGGTAGGTGATCTGGTTGTCCTTGATGCCAGCGCCGCTTACGGTGGCCGGCATTGGCGGCCAGTCCTCGCTGTCGATCACCAGATCCTCGACCACCATGCGGCCCTTGCCGTACCACTTGGTGTCCTGCTCCGCGCCATCCATGTTCTTGATGATGATGGCGTAATCGATGTCGATGATCGCTCGGTCGCCGTCGCTGTCGATGGCGGCGACCTTCATGCCGGGGAAAAGCATCGTGCGAAAGCTCATTGAAGATTCCTCGCTGTTATTTTTAACCCGATTATGGCAAAGGTTTTTTGTCCGGGTCGGCCGGGCCTATAATGGGTGTTCCTAAGTCTATCCGGGGCTGCCCGATGAACCAGAGCCGTATCGAAGGCGCCGTCGAAGCCATCTGCCAGCGGGGTTGCCGCTATGTCAATGCCCTGCTGGCCGAGCCCGGGCAACTGGACTGCGATGCGCTCGAAAGCCTCAGCAGCGCCGAACGCAGCCGAGTCCTCGAGGAGTTGCGCTCGGTGATGGCGGTGTACCAGACCACCGGATCCTGCGACCTCTGACCCTTCAGTTGACCGGCAGTCGCTCGCGTATGGCATCGCGATCGTACCACCACTCACCGCCGGTGATGGTGTCCAGAATCAGCGCCATCTTCTGCAACAGCTTGTCCACCTGATCCAGCTCATACATAGCGATCCAGGTCTTCAGCGTGGCTTCGTCCTCGATGCCACGGTGGCGCTTGGCGACCTGGGCGATGACCTGTGTGGTGAGGAAGGTCAGGTTCTCGTGCTCCTTGCTCTCGGCCCGGCTGTCGGCGATGAAATGGGCCAGCATGGCCGCCACCGCCGCGCCGTCGGAGTCGTCGGGAGTTTCATCGACGATGTAGTGCAGCATCTGCACGGTCACGGTGGGATCGATGGGGAAGGTGACCGCCAGCCAGATGCCGTTGCCCAGCGCAACCAGTGCATCCTCCTGCTCGCAGTTGTAGACGATGTCGCAGGCATCGACGGCCAGCGCCCATTCCTCGCGATCGACGAAGGTGTCCACGGTAGGGCGCGCCCAGTGATGGGCCTGCGGCTTGTCGTCCAGACCCAGGTGGCATTCGGCGATGTCGAGCATCAGCCGCGCCTTTTCCAGCGCATCGACATCCTTCGGCAGCGCGTTCCAGTGGCGCATGTGCTGCTCCAGATCCTGGGCCAGGGTCTGTTCCTGGGCGCTGACCTCGATCACCGGGTTGTCCTCTATGCTCAGGTTGTAGAAGGGTGAATCTTCGTTGGCCATGCTGCTGCTCCGGGGCGTGCGGGTGGGAATGCGAACGGCGGCGATTATCCCATCCGCCCACGGACGAATAAAGACCGCTTTTGCAATGGCATTCTGGCGTCCAGCGTCTAAAGTAACAGGAGTGCCCGCCGATAAGGCGGCCAGGACACCGATACACTCATTCCGCAGGCAGCTATGGACCTCGCTTCACTCATCGGCATCATCTCCGGCGTCGGCCTGATCGTTACCGCGATCTTTCTTGGTGGCGATATCCACAACTTCTGGAATCCGCCGGGCCTGATGATCGTGCTCGGCGGCACGGTGGCGGCGACGCTGCTGACCTTTCAGTTCAAGGATGTCATCAATGCCTTCAAGAGTGCCTATTTCGTGTTCACCTCGCCGAAACAGGATCCGCAGGAACTGATCAACACCATGATCAAGCTGGGCACCATCAGCCGCCGCAAGGGGCTGCTGAGCCTGGCGGATGTGAAAACCAACTCGCCCTTCCTCAAGCGGGTGTGCACGCTGATCGCCGATGCCGCCGATGAGGAAACCCTGCGCTCGGCGATGCGCACCGAGATCGAATCCATGCAGATGCGGCACTTCATTGTGCAGGATGTGTTCCGCAAGATGGCCCTCTACGCGCCGTCTTTCGGCATGCTCGGCACGCTGATCGGACTGATTCAGATGCTGTCACTGCTGGCGACCCCGGAGACCCTGGGGCCGGCGATGGCAGTGGCCCTGCTGACGACCTTCTATGGTTCGCTGTTGTCCACCGCCATTTTTCTGCCGATCGCCGGCAAGCTGCGTTCGCGCACGCTGGCCGAGGTGATGAACTTCGAGATCATCTTCCAGGGCGCGGTCAGCATCCTGCAGGACAACAACCCGCTGTCGGTGTACGAAAAGCTGTCGTCCTTCGTGCCGGCCAAGAAGCGCAAGCCCATGCAACCGGTCAAGGAGCGGTTGAAGTAATGGACGGCAAATCACTGCTCGATCAGTTCGAAAAGGACGACAACGGCAACAGCTGGGTGGTCACCTTTGCCGACATGATGACGCTGATCCTGGTGTTCTTCATACTGCTCTACACCCTGGCCGAGTTCGACCACAAGGCCTTCAAGGCACTGGTGGCGCAGGTGATGGTTCTGGACGGCGACGGCAATCAGGTCAGCGTGATCGACTACGCGACCCGTCAGGGGCGCAACCCCGAGCCGCTGCAGGTGGTCGAGGACATGCTCGGTCTCAACCCGTCACCGGACGCGGTCGACACCGGGCCGCCCAAGGTGTACAACGAACTCGACAGCATGATCGAGAACACCGACCTCAATGACAAGGTGACTCTGACTGCGGTCGGTGATCAGATCAACCTGAGCATCGATGGCAGCCTGCTGTTCGATTCCGGCAAGGCGGAGCTCAAGGACGATGCCAAGGTGGTGTTCAACAACCTGGCCCAGCTGTTCCGCGAGTATCCGGATTACCGGATCTCCATCCGTGGGCATACGGATGACCGCAGCATCGAGACCGAGGCCTTTCCGTCGAACTGGGAGCTGTCGGCGGTACGCGCGACCACTGTGTTGCGGTACTTCATTCGGCAGGGAATCGATCCGGAGCGCATGACCGCGACCGGTTATGCCGACTTCCTGCCGATCGCGCCCAATGACACGCCCGAGAACCGGGCCCGCAACCGGAGGGTGGAATTTGTTCTGGAGAAAGAAGAAAACTGACATCGAGCTGCCTGAAGATGACCGCGACCTGCGCCGGGCCTACCGCATCCAGCCCGACCGCAACCGGCCGATCATCCTTACCGTGGCGGGCAACTCCTATCAACTGGTCAATGTCAGCGCCACCGGCTGCTGTTTTCGCAGCCACAACTTCAACGAGGGCAGTCAGGCCGTGGGCACGCTGAAGATCCCCAGCGAGGACCTGATCTTTCCTGTATCCATCGAGGTCGTGGCCAAGCAACGCGATCTGTGCCGCTGTCGGTTCAGCAAGATCTCCGAAAGCGGAGAGAATGCGATTCACGCCTATGTGCTCGAGGTGCAGAAAAGCTGGTTGCGCCAGAATCCGGGTTAATGACAAGAACGCCGGTACCCCGTTTGCTGCCGTTCGTCAGCGATCCTGCGTGTACGGCGGATTGATGGCACCAATTCCGGGCGGCCGTGTCTATGCTTGGGTCATGGGAGTCGATTGATTCCGTGTCATTACTCCCTCATAATAAAAGGTTAAAGCGGCCAACGCTCTGTCAACCCGAATTTCTGGTACCCGCACTTGATCAAACAACGCACACTCAAGAACGTCATCCGCGCCATGGGCGTTGGCCTGCACACCGGCAACAAGGTCTATCTGACCCTGCGGCCTGCCGCCCCCGATACCGGCATCCGTTTCCGCCGCGTCGATCTCGATGAGCCGGTCGAGATCCTCGCCCGACCCGACCATGTCGGTGATACCAAGCTGTCAACCACGCTGATCCGCGACGGCGTGCGCATCTCCACCGTCGAGCATCTGCTGTCGGCGATGGCGGGCCTGGGCATCGACAATGCCTACATCGACCTCACGGCCGACGAGGTGCCGATCATGGACGGCAGCGCCGGTCCCTTCGTGTTCCTGATCCAGTCGGCGGGTATCGTCGAACAGCCCGCGGCCAAGCGGTTCATTCGTATCCGCAAGACCATCCGCGTCGAGGACGGTGACAAATGGGTGCAGTTCGAGCCCTTCGAGGGCTTCAAGGTCAGCTTCCAGATCGACTTCGATCACCCGCTGTTCACTCCGGAAAAGCAGATCTGTGAGGTCAACTTCTCGACCACCTCCTTCGTCAAGGAAGTCAGCCGCGCCCGTACCTTCGGCTTCCAGAAGGACATCGAGCACCTGCGTGCCAACAACCTGGCCCTGGGTGGCAGCCAGGAGAACGCCATCGTCCTTGACGATTTCCGCGTGCTCAACGAGGACGGTCTGCGTTACGACAACGAATTCGTCAAACACAAGATTCTCGATTCCATCGGTGACCTGTACCTGCTCGGGCACAGCCTGATCGGTGCCTTCTCCGGCTACAAGTCCGGCCATGAACTGAACAACCGGCTGCTGCTGGCGCTGCTGGCCGACGCCGAGGCCTGGGAGGAAGTCACCTTCGACGACAAGGAAGCCGCGCCCATATCCTACGCCCAACCTGTCGAAGCGGTTTAAACGATGAACATCATCTTCCTCTCGGCCAGCAATGGAATACTCTGTAGCATCGGCCTGTGCAGGAAGCGCCACTACCTGACTCTCGTCCTCGCCATTGCGCTGCTCGGCGGGGGCTTCGGCTACGGTGGCTACTGGCTGGCCCGCGGCCAGTCCAGCCCCGCGATGCCGGAAGAAGTGGCCAAATGGAAGCAGGCACTGCATGAACAGCGGCAGGAACTGGATCAGCTGGAGCAGGAGTCACAGGCCACCATCGAAGCGCTGTCCTCGCGCCTCGGGCTGCTGCAGGCCCATGTGGATCGCATCGACGCCCTCGGCCAGAAGCTGATCAAGATGGCCAAGATCGACAAGGGCGAATTCGACTTCAGCCGCATCCCGGCAATGGGTGGCCCTGAAGCCCAGCCCCAAAGCGACCTCAGCGAATCCGAACTGCGTGCCGCCATCGAGCGGCTTTCCGCCAGTCTCGAAGACCGGGAAAACCAGCTTACAGTGCTTGAGTCGCTGCTGATGAACCGCAACCTGCAGGCCGAAGTGCAACCCCGCGGTCGGCCCATCGTCACCGGCTGGCTGTCCTCCTATTACGGCATGCGGACCCACCCGATCAGCGGCAAGCGCGAGATGCACAAGGGCATCGATTTCGCCAGCAAGCTGGGCGCGCCGGTGGTGGCCGTGGCCAAGGGCGTAGTCACTTTCGCCGGCGAAAAATCGGGTTACGGCAAGGTCGTCGACATCAATCACGGCAATGGCTATGTCACCCGCTATGCGCATAATTCCCGTTTGCTGGTGTCGGTGGGAGATACCGTGGAGAAGGGCTCCCAGATTGCCGAAGTGGGCACCTCCGGTCGCTCGACCGGCCCCCATGTGCACTTTGAAGTGCTGAAGAACGGCCGCCAGGTCAATCCGATGAAGTTTATCCGCACCGCCCGCCGCTGAGGCGGCGCTCCCCGGCCCCGTTGTCCGCAAATATCATTATCCCCGCCGCAGGCGTTGATTTATAATGCCGCGCCTATATTTCATCATTTTCTTACCCATACCGAGCCCACATGCTGTCCAAAGTATTCCGCAAGATCTTCGGGAGCCGTAACGACCGGATCATCAAATCCCTGCGCAAGGAAGTCGACAAGATCAACGCCCTGGAGCCGCAGATGCAGGCCCTTTCCGATGAGGAACTGGCCGCCAAGACCGACGAATTCAAGCAGCGCTACCAACAGGGCGAAACCCTGGAGCAGATGCTGCCCGAAGCCTTCGCCGTCTGCCGCGAGGCCTCCAGCCGGGTGCTCGGCATGCGCCACTACGATGTGCAGCTGATCGGCGGAATGATCCTCAACAACAACCAGATCACCGAGATGCGCACCGGTGAGGGCAAGACACTGGTGGCGACCCTGGCCGCCTACCTCAATGCGCTGACCGGAAAGGGCGTGCATGTGGTGACGGTCAACGACTACCTGGCCGAGCGCGACAGCCAGTGGATGGGCAAGCTCTACAATTTCCTCGGCCTCAGCGTCGGCGTGGTACTGAGCACCATGGACTACGACCAGAAGCGCGAGGCCTATGCGGCCGACATCACCTACGGTACCAACAACCAGTTCGGCTTCGACTACATGCACGACAACCTCGCCTTCTCGCTGGAGGAGCGGGTGCAGCGCGGACTGTACTTTGCCATCGTCGACGAAGTGGATTCCATCCTCATCGACGAGGCGCGCACGCCGCTGATCATCTCCGGGCCGGCCGCCGACAGTTCCGAGCTCTATGCGCGCATGAACGCGGTGGTGCCAAAGCTGGTCAAGGTCGAGGAAGAAGACGGCCCCGGCGATTTCACCGTCGATGAAAAGACCAAGCAGGCCTTTCTCACCGAGGAAGGCCATGAAAAGGCCGAGCAGTTGCTGGTCGAGGCGGGGCTTCTGGAAGAAGGACAAAGCCTCTACGATCCGTCCAACATCTCGCTGATCCATCATCTCTACGCGGCACTTCGCGCCCACGCCATCTACCAGCGCGATGTGGATTACATCGTACAGGACGGCCAGGTGGTCATCGTCGATGAATTCACCGGCCGCACCATGCCCGGCCGGCGCTGGTCCGACGGCCTGCATCAGGCCATCGAGGCCAAGGAAGGGGTTTCCATCCAGCAGGAAAACCAGACCATCGCGTCGATCACCTTCCAGAACTACTTCCGGCTCTACGAAAAACTCTCCGGCATGACCGGAACCGCCGACACCGAAGCCTTCGAATTCCAGCAGATCTATGGCCTGGAAGTAGTCGTGGTGCCGACCCACAAGCCGATGATCCGTGACGACAAGGGCGATCTGGTGTACCTGACCGCGCGTGAGAAGTTCGATGCGGTCATCGAGGACATCAAGGACTGCGTCTCACGCGATCAGCCGGTGCTGGTGGGTACCACCTCGATCGAGGTGTCCGAATACCTCTCCGGGCTGTTGAAGAAATCCGGCATCAAGCACGAGGTGCTCAACGCCAAGCAGCATGAGCGTGAGGCGCAGATCATCGCCAATGCCGGCCGTCCGGGCGCGGTGACCATCGCCACCAACATGGCCGGTCGCGGCACCGACATCGTGCTCGGGGGCAACCTCGACAAGGAACTGGCGGATATCCCCGAAGAGGACAGCAAGGCCCGTGAATCGGCCCGGCAGGACTGGGAGCAGCGCCATCAGCGGGTACTGGACGCCGGAGGGCTGCACATCATCGGCACCGAGCGCCATGAATCCCGCCGCATCGACAACCAGTTGCGTGGCCGTGCCGGCCGTCAGGGTGATCCGGGTTCCTCGCGTTTCTACCTGTCGATGGAAGACAGCCTGATGCGCATCTTCGCCTCGGAGAAGGTGGCCGGGCTGATGCAGAAACTGGGCATGCAGGAAGGGGAAGCCATCGAGCACCCCTGGGTCACCAAGGCCATCGAGAACGCACAGCGCAAGGTGGAGGCCCATAACTTCGACATCCGCAAGCACCTGCTGGAATACGACGATGTCGCCAATGATCAGCGCAAGGTCATCTACGCCCAGCGTGACGATCTGCTGCGTGCCGACAGCATCTACGAGGCCCTCAAGGACATGCGCCGCGATGTACTGGAAAACCATTTCCGCCTGTATGTGCCGGCCGGCAGCATCGAGGAACAGTGGGACATCAAGGGCCTGGAAGAATCCCTGGCCAACGAATTCGGCGAGGAATTGCCGATTCAGCAATGGCTGGACGAGGACGAACAGCTCACCGATGAAACCATTCTCGACCGCATCGTCGAGCATTTCGAGCAGGCCTATGACGCCAAGGTGGCCCTGGTCGGCGAGGACATCGCCCGCCGCTACGAAAAGGAGATCATGCTGATGGTACTGGACCGCCACTGGAAGGAGCACCTGGCGGCCATGGACTATTTGCGCCAGGGCATTGGCTTGCGTGGCTACGCGCAGAAAAACCCGGTGCAGGAATTCAAGCGCGAATCCTTCGAGATGTTCAGCGCCATGCTCGACAGCATCAAGCTGGAAGCGATCACCATCCTTACCCGCATCCAGGTGCGCGACGAATCCCAGGTGGAAGCGCTGGAACAGCAACAGCAGCATGAGCTGGACGATCTGGAGCTGAAGCACGACGCGATCGAGAGCGCGCTGGCCACCGAGGAACCGGCCGTTGAGGCTCCGTCCCAGCCCTATGTGCGCAAGGAGAAGAAGCTGGGTCGCAACGAGCCCTGCTGGTGCGGCTCGGGCAAGAAATACAAGCACTGCCACGGCAAGCTGAGCTGACGATGCCGGTCGGTCTGCGGGAACCGGAAAACCTCGAAGCGGTCGATGGTGTCCGCCTGTCTGCGCTTCACGCCGGCATCAAGGCCGACCCGCGACGCGATGACCTGGTGCTGATCGAGGCCGCCGAGGGCAGCGCCCTGGCTGCCGTGTTCACCCGCAACCGCTTCTGCGCCGCACCGGTCACCGTTGCCCGCGAGCACCTGGCCCGCACGGTCGACGGGCGCCGTTTTCTGCTGATCAATTCCGGTAACGCCAATGCCGGCACCGGGCAGCCAGGGCTATCCGCCGCGCGTGCAAGCTGCGCCGCTCTGGCGTCGCTGAGCGGAGATGAGGCGGCTTCGGTGCTGCCCTTTTCCACCGGCGTCATCGGCGAACCCCTGCCGCTGGAACGGATTGCCGGTGCGCTTCCGGCATTGTACGAGAGCCTATCCGCCGATGCCTGGCCGGTCGCGGCCCGTGGCCTCATGACCACCGACACCCTGCCCAAGGGCGCCAGCCGGCAAGTCGAGATCGACGGACGCAGGGTCACCCTCACCGGCATTTGCAAGGGCTCGGGAATGATCCGCCCCGACATGGCCACCATGCTGGCCTTCGTCGCCACCGATGCGGCCGTCGACCCGGCACGGCTGCAACACCTGCTGCAGCAGGCCGTGGACGCTTCCTTCAACGCCATCACCGTCGATGGCGACACCTCCACCAACGATGCCTGTGTGCTGATTGCCACCGGCCGCTCCGGGGTGGGTATCGACGGTACGGAAGCCGACTTCGTTGAAGCCCTGAACGAGCTGTTTTTGCAACTGGCCCAGTCCATCGTGCGCGATGGCGAGGGCGCAACCAAGTTCGTCGAAGTGCGTGTCGAAGGTGCCGCCAGCGCCGAGGATGCACGCGCCATTGCCTATACCGTGGCCCATTCGCCGCTGGTCAAGACCGCTGTGTTCGCCTCCGACCCGAACTGGGGGCGCATCCTGGCGGCGGTGGGTCGCGCGCCGATCGAACGGCTGGATATCGACCGCGTGGATCTCTACCTGGGCGATGTCCGGCTGATCCACAAGGGTGAGCCGGATCCGGATTACCGCGAGGAACGCGGCCAGGCGGTAATGGACCGGGAAGACATTCTGATCCGCATCCTGCTTCGGGCCGGCGACGCCTCGGCGCGGATCTGGACCAGCGATCTCTCCTACGACTATGTGAAGATCAATGCCGAGTACCGCAGTTGAAGCGACTGCGCCGGCCATCCCGGTGGTGGCCGCCATCATCCACCACCCCGACCGCTCTGAAATCCTCGTCAGCCGCCGGCGCCGCGGCCAGCATCTGGAGAATCTGTGGGAGTTTCCGGGCGGAAAGCAGGAACCGGGCGAAGCCCGCTTCCATGCCCTGGCCAGGGAGCTGGAAGAAGAACTGGGCCTGCGTCACCTGGTGGCACGGCCCTTTTTTCGGCTGACCCACGACTACCCGGACCGGCGCGTGGCGCTGGATGTCTGGGAAGTCCGCAGCTTCACCGGCGAGCCGCAGGGCCGCGAGGGGCAGGAATGGCGCTGGGTGTCCATCGATGCGTTGAAGGCACTGGACTTTCCGCCGGCGGATCTTTCGGTCCTGCAGGCGCTGGATTTGCCCCCTGAACTGCTGATCACCCCCGAACCCGCAGGCACCCGGCAGCGGGAGTTCACCGAACGGCTCGATGCGCTGCTGGCGCGTCGTCACTATGGGGCGGTGCTGCTGCGCGCCCATGCGCTGCCCGATGACCGTTATGCGGAACTGGCCCTGCGGGCCACGGTCATCTGCGAACGCCACGGCGCGGAGCTGATCGTCCACCGGCCCACCCTGGAGGGTTTGACCGCGGCGCGGCTGCAGCCCTTCCGCAATCGCCACCTGTCCTCGGCGGCCCTGGCGTCGCTCGATGAGCCGCCCTTTGACGATGGCATTCGCCTCAGTGCCTCCGCTCATGATGCCTTTGAGGTACAGCGGGCAGAACATCTGGGCTGCCGCTTTGCGCTGCTGTCACCGGTGCGGACAACCCTCAGTCATCCGGGCCGGCCGGCGCTGGGCTGGGCCGGTTTTCAGGCCATCAGCACCGCCAGTCGTCTGCCGCTTTATGCGCTGGGCGGCGTAGGGCGCAAGGATTTCGCGGTGGCTCGGGAGCAGGGCGCCATCGGCGTGGCGGGTATTTCGGATTTCTGGGCAGGCTGATTGCGCGGGAAGCTCTGATTGATTCGGGCTTCCCTAGAGGCTGCAGCGCATCAACCGGAAGGACACGCTGTCCTTGATCTGTTGCGGCAGCTGATCGACGCTGCCGGCATAGCGCATGAAACGGATGCTGTAGCGGTGCTTGCCGGCGCTGATCTCGGGGAACAGGTCGTTGCTGTCAAGCTCGATGCGCAGCATCTGGTTGGGCTGGGCCGGATCCAGCGATTCCTGGAAAAACCCCTTGGCGGCTTCCACCGGTTCGGCGAAGGCGCTGTCACGGATGTTCTTGAGGATCAATGCCAGGGTCTGGTAGAGCTCGCGGTAGGGGGCCGACCAGCGGTCGATGTCCTGCTGGCGCTGTTCGTGGCTGCGGTTGAGCCAGTAGCGCAGCTGCGGCAGGTCGAAATCGCAACTGCCGCCAGGGATCACCGAGCGTTGTTTCACCGCGAGCAGAAAGTCGATGGCCTTGAGGTGCTCGCCCAGCCGGCCGTCCATGCCGTGCATGCGGTTGAGCGCCTGCTTGAGCCGGTTCAGGGTCATCTCCAGACGCGATGTGTCCACGCTGTGATGGCTGATCAGGCCGGTAAGTACCTTGTGCTGGCGGTCCAGTTCCTTGATGATTTCCTGCTTGATGTCGCCGCGTTCCACCAGGGCGGTGATCTCCAGCACCGTCAGCAACGACTGGTAGGCGGCGTGATCGCTGTCCAGGGCGTTGAAATGATCGAGCCGGTCGATCAGCGCCTCGATGCGCAGGCAGATGCGGATGCGTTCATTGAGCGGCTGTTCGTAGATGACGGCGGAAGTCGGCATGTCAGGGCGTCCGGAAGATTCGGGGGATTATAACCGCGATGCCCACGGGCCGCGACCGTACAACCAGTCCAGCACCTGCTCCGCGATCGCTTCGACGGGTTGCGAGCCGTCGTTGACCACACTGTGGTCGGAGCGTTGCACGCGCTCGGCATTGCTCATCTGGGCATCGAGCATGCGCTCGGCCAGCATGCGGTCGATGCCGTCCCGCTGCATGAGGCGCTCGATCTGGATGTCTCTCGGGCAATCGATGGCCAGGCTGCGGTCCACCAGATCATCGAAACCGCTTTCGAACAGCAGCGGCACAACGATGAGGGCGCTGTCTTCCTCCAGCTCATCGAGGGTCTGCTCGATGCGTTGGCGGATGAGCGGGTGCAGCATCCGCTCCAGGTTGCGCCGCTCCTCCGGTCGTTCGAATACCCGGCGGCGCAGGGCGGGGCGGTCGATTTTGCCTTCAGCGTCGAGAATGCCTTCGCCGAAGTGATCGACCGCCACACGGTAGCCCGGCTCGCCAGGCTGCATCAGCGCGCGGCTGATGTCATCGGCATCGATCACGGTGAGCCCGCGTTGGGCCAGCGCATCGGCAAGGGCTGTCTTGCCCGATGCGATGCCGCCGGTCAGGCCAATGCGTTGCATGCTCAGACGAGGGAGAAGAAGAAGCGGTTCAGTGCGTCGCCCCACAGCAGGGCAATCCAGCCGGCGGCAGCCAGATAGGGGCCGAAGGGGATCTGGGTATTGCGCCCGGTTTTTCTGAGCAGGATCATCAGGATGCCGATGGTGGCGCCGACCAGCGAAGAGGTGAGGATGATCACCAGCAGCATCTTCCAGCCCATCCAGGCACCGAGCATGGCCAGCAGCTTGAAATCGCCGTGGCCCATGCCTTCCTTGCCGGTGATCAGCTTGAACACGATGTACACCGACCACAGGCTCAGGTAGCCGGCCATGGCGCCGATGACGCTGCTCTCGAGATCGACAAAGACATGGAAGAAGGAGAGCAGAATGCCGAGCCAGAGCATCGGCAGGGTGAGGCTGTCCGGCAACAGCTTGTGGCCGATGTCGATGCCGCTCATAGCGATCAGCGCCCAGCTGAAGAGCAGCGCGGCGGCGGTTTGTTCGCTGACGCCGAAGCGCCAGGCCACGGTGATGGAGACGATGGCGGTGAACAGTTCCACCAGTGGATACTGCCAGGAGATGCGCGTGCCGCACTGGCTGCAGCGGCCGCGCAGCAGCAGCCAGGAGACGACCGGGATGTTTTCCAGAGCGGTGATGGCGTGGCCGCATTCACCACAACGGGAGCGGGGCCACATCAGGTTGAAACGCTCCGTTTCGCCTTCGCTGTCCTGCTCGAGGAATTCCAGGCACTCGCGCCGCCATTCGCGCTGCATCATCAGCGGCAGGCGGTAGATCACCACATTGAGGAAGCTGCCGACCATCAGGCCCAGCAGAAACACGGTGGCCAGGAACAGCCACGGCATCTGCGTGAACGCCTCCAGCAGGTTGTCGAACATCAGCGGCTGGCGTCAGACGACATTGCCGAGCTGGAAGATCGGCAGGTACATGGCCACGATCAGGCCGCCGACCAGCACGCCCAGCACGGCCATGATCATCGGTTCCATCAGTGAAGTCAGGTTGTCGACCAGGTTGTCCACCTCGGCCTCGTAGAAATCGGCCACCTTGCTCAGCATGTGATCCAGCGAGCCGGCTTCCTCGCCGATGGAGACCATCTGGATGACCATGTTCGGAAACAGGCCGGTCATTTTCATGGCATCCTGCAGACGGGTACCGCCGGAGATCTGGTCGCGGATCTTCATCGTGGCTTCGTAAAACAGGCTGTTGCCCGTGGCGCCGGCCACCGAATCCATGGCCTCGACCAGCGGCACGCCGGCGGCGGACATGGTTTCCAGCGTGCGCGCGAAGCGGGCGATGGCGGATTTCTCGGCGATTTCGCCGACGACCGGAATCTTCAGTACCGTCCGGTCCTTCCATTTTCTGAATTTTTCCGACTTGGCGTTGAAATGCCTGTAAACGGCAAAGGCAATGCCGATGGCGGCGATGAACATCCACCAGTACTGCTGCATGAATTCCGACAGGGCGATGACGAACAGGGTCATGGCCGGCAGTTCGGCGCCGAAACTGGAGAACACTTCCTGGAACTGGGGCACCACGAAGATGAGCAGGATCACGGTGACGATGAAGGCGACCACCAGTACCGCGATCGGGTAGGTCATGGCCTTCTTGACCTTGGCCTTCAACGCCTCGGTCTTTTCCTTGTAGGTGGCCAGCTTGTCGAGCATGGTTTCCAGTGCGCCCGACTGTTCGCCGGCCTGGACTAGGTTGACGAACAGCGGATCGAAATGCATCGGGAATTTCTTCAGCGCGTCGGCGAAGTTGGCACCGGCTTCCACATCGGCCTTGATGTCCATGATCATCTTGGCCATGGCCGGGTTGTCGTTACCCTGGCCGATGATGTCGAAGGATTGCACCAGCGGTACGCCGGAAGACATCATGGTCGCCATCTGGCGGCTGAACACGGCGATGTCGGCCGGTGTGATCTTGGCGGTCTTGCCACCGAACAGCGGCTTGGGTTTCTTTTTCAGGCGCAGCGGGTTGATGCCCTGCTTGCGCAGCTGGCCCTTGGCCAGGGCGTCGTTGAGCGCGAAGACCTCGCCCTTGATGCGGTTGCCGCTGCGGTCGGTGCCTTCATAGAGAAACTCGATCTTCTCGGGAGGGTTCTTGGCCATGCTGTCTAATCCTTGGTGACTCGGTTGGCTTCTTCAAGGCTCAGTATGCCTTGCTTGACTTTCTTCAGGGCGGAGCGGCGCAGGTCGTCCACGCCTTCCTTCGCGGCCTGGTCGGCCAGATCCATCGCATTGGCGCCGCCCATGATCAGACGGCCAATGGCCTCGGTGACCGGCATCACCTGATAGATGCCGACCCGGCCCTTGTAGCCCTTCACGCACTGGTCGCAGCCAACGGCCTTGTACACGGTGAAGCCCTCGGCGATGTCGTCATCGGTGAAGCCTTCCTGTTTCAGTATCTCGGTCGGCAGGTCCTCGGGCGCCTTGCAGTGCGGGCACAGCCGCCGCCCCAGCCGCTGCGCAATGATCAGGGTAACAGAGGTGGCGATATTGAAGGCCGGCACCCCCATGTTCATCAGACGAGTGAGCGTTTGAGGGGCATCATTGGTATGCAGTGTGGACAATACCAGGTGACCGGTCTGGGCCGCCTTGATGGCGATCTCGGCGGTTTCCAGGTCGCGGATCTCGCCGACCATGATCACATCCGGGTCCTGCCGCAGGAAGGCGCGCAGCGCCTCGGCGAAGGTCAGCCCCACCTTGGGATTGACATTGACCTGGTTGATGCCTTCCAGATTGATCTCCGCCGGGTCCTCGGCGGTGGAGATGTTGGTCTCCGGCTCGTTGAGGATGTTGAGGCCGGTGTACAGGGACACCGTCTTGCCGCTGCCGGTGGGGCCGGTGACCAGGATCATGCCGTAGGGGTTGGCCAGCGCATTGAGGTAGAGTTCCTTCTGCTCCGGCTCGTAGCCCAAGGCGTCGATGCCCAGCTTGGCGCTGGCCGAGTCGAGGATCCGCAGCACGATCTTCTCGCCGAACAGGGTCGGACAGGTGTTGACGCGGAAATCGATGGCCCGCTTTTTCGAGAGTTTCAGCTTGATGCGGCCGTCCTGGGGCACCCGTCGCTCGGCGATGTCCATGCGCGACATGACCTTGACCCGCGCGGTCAGCTTGCCGGCGATGTTGATCGGCGGCGAGGCCACTTCCTGCAGGATGCCGTCGATGCGGTAGCGGATGCGGTAGCGTTTCTCGTAGGGCTCGAAGTGGATGTCCGAGGCGCCCTTGTTGATGGCGTCGACGAGGATCTTGTTCACATACTTGACGACCGGGGCGTCATCGGCGTCGCTTTCGGTGGGGCCTCTGTCCTCCTCCTCGGCGGCTTCCACATCCAGGTTCGCCAGGTCATCGTCGAGCATCATGTCGTCCATGCCGGTGTCCATCGCCGACAGGGCTTTCTCGATGAATTTGTCGAGGTCGTCCTCGCGCACCAGCACCGGCTCGGTGGACAGGCCGGTGTTGAACTTGAACTCGTCCAGCGCCTGCATGTTGGTGGCATTGCCAATGGCCACGAACAGCCGCTTGCCGCGCTTGAACAGCGGCACCGCGTGGTGCTTCTCGATCAGCTTTTCCTCGACCAGGGTCAGCGGTGCCTGCTCCGGATCCATCACCGACAGGTCGAACACCGGCAGGCCGAACTCCTCGGCCGAAGCCATGGCGACCACATCGGCGGATACCAGTTTCTGGTCGATCAGGTAGCGTTGTAAAGAGGTGCTTTCGGTTTTGGCCTTGTCAATGGCCTCTTGAACCGTCTGTTCGTCGAGTATGCGGTCGGCGACCAGCTTGCGGGCAAGACCGGTCAGAGGTGGGGCGGTGACTAGGCTCATGGATTATTGAGAGGTGATTATGATTCTGAGAATACCTGTGTATATGCCTGAGTATATTACAGTTTTGAAGTTTTGTTGAATGGATTCCTTATATGCGGAATTAATAGGTATATGGGGGGCGTTTCTCCTTCAATTTGATATATGATGGGCACAAAAAAGGGCAGCCGAAACGACTGCCCTTCAGGGTGGTTTTCGCTGTAAGCGATCAGCAAATATTGGCTGCTACACAGGTGCCACTCTTGGCCCAAGTGACTTTGCCGCCGGCGAAAGTGGGTGTCAGGATGTAAGTCTCACCCGCGAGACCATTGGCATTATCAGCAGTAGCGGTGATGACGCCATTGGTTGTGGAGATACTGTCGACATAGCCCGGTGCACCAGCTGCAACATCAACAATTGACCAGCCGTTTCCTTGAGTACCTCCGTCGCATCCGGTCACAGTGCCGAGATCCTGGGCGCACAGTTCAACAGCGGTCTTGATGCCCGAAGTACCGATGACCACTTCGGAGAACTTGGCGCGCTTGGTGTAGTCCTGGTAGGCCGGCAGTGCAACGGCGGCCAGGATGCCGATGATCGCGACGACGATCATGAGTTCGATCAGGGTAAAGCCCGCTTGTTGTTTCTTCATCATGTTGATTTCCTCTTTCAAAAATTGAGTTCCAATGGATTCACGATACGGCAGGGCCGAATCATGGCTGGATGGTAGCAGAGAGCGTGCCAGTTTTGTATTGAAACTTTATATATCTTTATGAAACAACAGGTTATCGTGTTTTTCTCGTTCGGGCGGCGACGGGTGGCGGGACTGAAGGGTGTGCCATTGGTGACAAAAATGTCAACTTTTGACAGTCCGGTCAGGTTTTTGTCAAGCCGAACTTCTCGCAGCGGTAACGCAGCTGGCGTAGGGTGATGCCTAGTTCACGGGCTGCGGCGGACTGGTTCCAGCGATTGGCTTCCAGTGCGCGGCGCAGAGCCTCGGCTTCCAGCTTGCGCGTCCGTTCGGTCAGGGACTGTTGCTGTCCGGCGACAGTGGCATGCTCGGGCAGCTGCAGCTCGGCCTCGCCGATGCGGTCGCCATCGGCCAGCGCGGCGGCGCGCTCAAGGATGTTTTCCAGTTCCCGCACATTGCCGGGAAAGGCGTAGCCCTCGAGGCGTGCCAGCGCGGCCTTGTCCAGTTTCAGCGGGCGCTGTTGCTCGCGGCCCAGCCGTCCAAGGATGTGTTCGGCGAGCAACGGGATGTCTCCGCGCCGCTCGCTCAGCGGTGGGGTCTGGATGCCGATGACATTGATGCGGTAGTAGAGATCCTGGCGGAACTGCCCCGTTTCCACCAGCTCGGCCAGGTTCTTGTGGGAGGCGCTGATGATGCGCACATCGGTGGCGATCTCCTGTTGCGCGCCGACCGGGCGGATGCTCTTCTCCTGCAGCACCCGCAGCAGCTTGACCTGCATCGGCAGCGGCAGGTCGGCGATTTCGTCGAGGAACAGGGTGCCGCCCTCGGCGCTGCGGAACAGGCCCGGATTGTCGCTGACGGCGCCGGTGAAGCTGCCCTTCACATGGCCGAACAGCTCGCTTTCCATCAGTTCGGAGGGGATGGCGCCGCAGTTGACGGCGACGAAGGGGGCCTTGGCGCGGTCGCTCTGGGCGTGGATCTGGCGCGCCACCAGTTCCTTGCCGGTGCCGGACGGACCCTCGATGAATACCGGAGCCTGGCTGCGCGCGAACTTGCGGATCGATTGGCGCAGTTCGCGGATCTGCGGCGAGTCGCCGATGATGCGGTAGCGGTCCTCGCCCCGGAGCGCGGGGATCTCTCCGGTCTGCTCGGGCAGCGCGGTGCCGCCGGTCTGCAGGCCGTGTTCGACCAGGGCACGCAGTTTCTCCAGCGACACCGGCTTGGAGACGAAATCATAGGCGCCGGCCTTCATCGCCTGGATCGCCAGTTCCATGTTGCCGTGGGCGGTGATGACCGCCACCGGCATCTGCGGCTTGTGCTGCTGGATGTATTCGACCAGGGCGATGCCGTCGCCGTCGGGCAGCCGCATGTCGGTGAGGCAGAAGTCGAAATCGCCGTCGTGGATCCACCGCGTGGCCTCGCTGTAGCCGGTGGCGCAGGCCACCTGCAGGCCCATGCGCAGCAGGGTCATTTCCAGCAGTTCGAGGATGTCGGGTTCGTCGTCGACGATGAGCACGGATTGCTTGTTCATGGGCGGGTTTGGTGTGTGCACAGGGTGAACTGGGCGCCTCGGTCCGCGTTGTTGGCGGCGCTGACGCGGGCGTTGTTGAGTTCGGCCAGCTGGGCAACGATGTACAGGCCGAGGCCGCTGCCCTGATGGCGGGTGGTGTAAAAGGGTTCGAAAATCTTGTCGCCTTGTCCCTCGGCAAGGCCGGGGCCACGGTCGATGACATCGATGCACAGCTGGCCCGGTTCCGGGCGCCGCACGCGCAGGGTCACCGGTTCGGGTTCGCCTTCTTCGTTCGCGCCGTGGTTGAGCGCGTTCTGACACAGATTGGCGAGGATGCGTTCCAGGTGGCCACGGTCGAAATCCAGCCGCGTGTCGCCGTCCGGCCACTCGATGAGGAAGCGCTGGCGGCAAATATCGGTTCCGATGCACAGGTTGTCGAGGAACTGCGGCAACCATTGGCGCAGATCGACGGTCTCGGGGCTGGCCATCTGCCCCCGCGAGATCTGCATGATGTCTTCGATGATATGGTTGATGCGCTGGCTGTGCTGGTGGATGATCTCGCTCAGCCGCAGCTCAGTGGGCGGCAAATCGCGGTTCTCGGCCAGCAGCTCCGCGGCGTGGGATATGGCGCCGAGCGGGTTGCGGATCTCGTGGGCGATGTTGGCGGTGAGCTGGCCCAAAGACATCAGCTTGGCCTGCTGCATCTGCTGCTTGAGGCTGGAGACATCCTCCAGAAAGATCAGCGTGCCCTGATGCGCGGTGGAGGAGAGCGGGTGGAAGCTGGCCTGCAGGTCGATGCCGCCGGTGGTGGACGGCAGCAGGCATTTGGGCGTATTCGGATCGACCCGCCAGCGTTCCAGCGCCTTCTGCAGGGCGGGCAGGACATCGCTCAGCGGGAAGGGGGGCTGCAGGGCGTTCAGGTCGTGGCTGAGCCGGCGGTGCAGCAGTTGCCGCGCGGTGTCGTTGATGTGCCGCACCCGGTCCTCGCTGTCCAGCGCCAGCACGCCGGCATCCATCTTCTGCAGGATTTCGGCGTTCAGCGCGGCCAGGTTGGCCGCATCCAGCTTGTGTTTCTGGATCTGTTCCTCGCCGCGGCGTATGCGCCGGGTCAGCGTCTGGGTGACGATGGCGGTAATGAACAGGATGATGCCGAGCAGGCCCACCTGGGTGGAGTTGCCGCGGTAATCGGTGAAATTGATGGCGTAGATGTATTCGGTGAGCAGCGCCACCGTGCCCAGCGCCGCAAACACCAGCGCCAGCGATTCACGGCTGAGCAGCGCCGAGATGGCGATGGGGATGAGCAGCAGCATGCCCAGTCCGCTGGATACTCCGCCGCAGGCGTGCATCAGCAGCACGATGGCCAGAATGTCGCTGTAGATCTGCAGAGAAACCTGGGTCTGGTAGTTGCGGCGTTCGATCCACGAAGCCACGGTGAACACCAGCGCCAGCAGCAGGTAGGCGAAGCTGGTCCAGGCATAGAGCTGGATGTCGCGGATCTGCAGCAACGGCGAATCGGGCAGGAAGCTCTGGCTGAACAGGATGGCCGCCACCACCACCCGCGAGATGTTGAGCAGGCGCAGCGAGGTCCAGTTGCTGGAGCGCGGCCTGAAGCCGAACTTGATGCCGCCTTCAGCCGTCATCGGCACCGTCATGGGACTTCGGGGCCGGAATATGCTCATGGCAGCAGTAGGTCTTGCCGTTCACCTGCACGGTCAGCGAGCGGGGCGTGTGCACGCCGCAGGTTTCGCAGACCAGCATGTCTTCCGCGTCCGCCTCGGCGGTCCGTTCGGGACCCGGTTTGTCGGCGAACTGCTTGCGGACGAGCCACAGCAGACCCCAGATCACCAGAAACAGCAGCAGGATGCGGAAGATCATATCGACAGAATAAAAAGTTATTGGCTGGGGAGGGTTCGCTCGCTAGTCTATGTGCTTCCCGTGACAACGACAAGGCTGGTCCGACCCCATGAATCTGCACGAGCATCAGGCGAAGGCGCTGTTCCGCCAGTTCAAGATACCCGTTCCCGAGGGCGATGCCGCCTTCGATCCCGATCAGGCGGTGGAGATCGCGCGCCGGCTGGGCGGCGACCGCTGGATCGTCAAGGCCCAGGTCCACGCCGGAGGCCGCGGCAAGGCCGGAGGCGTGAAGATCGTCGAGGGCGAGCAGCAGTTGCGCGAGACCGTCGAGGACTTTCTCGGCCGGAAGCTGGTCACCCACCAGACCGGGCCGGAGGGCCTGCCAATCAGCCGCGTGCTGATCGAGGCCCTGTCCGACATCGATCGTGAATACTACCTGGGCGCGCTGATCGACCGCGCCAGCCGCCGCATCGTGTTCATGGCTTCCGCCGAGGGTGGCATGGACATCGAGGAGGTTGCCGCCCGCAGCCCGGAGAAGATCCTGCGCATCACGGTCAGCCCGGTGACCGGGCTGATGCCCTGGCAGGTGCGGCGTTTCGGCTTCGGGCTGGGGTTGGCCGGTGATCAGATCAAGCAGCTGGGGCGCATCATGCAGGGGCTGTATGAGCTGTTCACCCAACACGATGGCAGCCTGCTCGAAATCAATCCGCTGATCACCACCAGCGAGGGCCGGTTGATGGCGCTGGACGCCAAGTTCGGCATCGACGACAACGCACTCTACCGCCAGCCGCAGATCGCCGAAATGCGCGATACCAGCCAGGAAGACCCGCGCGAGCTGGCCGCCGCCGAACACGGCCTCAACTATGTGGCGCTGGACGGCAACATCGGCTGCCTGGTCAATGGCGCCGGACTGGCGATGGCGACCATGGACGAGATCAAGTTGCAGGGCGGCGAGCCGGCCAATTTCCTCGATGTGGGCGGCGGCGCCACCGCCGAAAAGGTGGCGGAAGCCTTCAAGCTGATCCTCTCCGACGGCAAGGTGCGGGCGATTCTGGTCAATATCTTCGGCGGCATCGTGCGTTGTGACCTGATTGCCGAGGGCATCATCCAGGCCGTGCGTGAAGTGGAGGTCGGAGTGCCGGTGGTGGTACGCCTCGAAGGCACCAATGTGGAGCAGGGCAAGCAACTGCTCGCCGACAGCGATGTGGACATCATCCCCGCCGACGATCTGGAGGACGGCGCCCGCAAGGCGGTGGCCGCCATCGGAGGTGCGTCATGAGCATACTGGTCGATCGCAACACACGGGTCATCTGCCAGGGCTTCACCGGCAAGCAGGGAAGCTTCCACTCCGAGCAGGCCATCGCCTACGGCACCCGGATGGTCGGCGGCGTCACCCCCGGCAAGGGCGGGCAGACCCACCTCGGCCTGCCGGTGTTCGATACCGTGGCCGATGCGGTGAAGGAAACCGGTGCCGAGGCAACGATGATCTATGTGCCGGCACCCTTCTGCGCCGATGCCATCCTCGAGGCCGCGGACGCCGGCATTCGGGTCATCGTCTGCATCACCGAGCACATCCCGGTACAGGACATGCTCAAGGTGCGCGCGGCGCTCGAGGGCAGCGACAGCTACCTGATCGGCCCCAACTGCCCGGGCATCATCACCTCTGGCGAATGCAAGATCGGCATCATGCCCGGCGCCATCCACAAGAAAGGGCGGGTCGGCATCATCTCTCGCTCCGGCACCCTCACCTACGAAGCGGTACACCAGACCACCCGCAACGGCCTGGGCCAGAGCACCTGCATTGGCATCGGCGGCGACCCGATCCATGGCATGAGCTTCATCGACTGCCTGGAACTGTTCGAGCAGGATCCGCAGACCGAGGGCGTGGTCATGGTCGGCGAGATCGGTGGCAGTGCCGAGGAGCAGGCCGCGGAGTGGATCCGCGACCATTTCAGCAAGCCGGTGGTTTCCTACATCGCCGGTGTCACCGCGCCCCCGGGCAAGCGCATGGGCCACGCCGGCGCCATCATCGCCGGCGGCAAGGGCACCGCGAAGGAAAAATTCACCGCCCTGCAGGCGGCCGGCGTGACCACCGTCAACTCCCCGTCGCGCATCGGCGAGGCGATGAAGAAACTGCTGGGCTGAGATCGGGGCGGCTTGCCGCCTCCGGCAAACCTGCCTATACTGCCTGCCGTTTTTCCGTCCGGCAGGCCGTTCGCCCGGGCGAATCGCCAACCCGAGAGCCCACAGGAGGACTCTGGATGACTATCGAATTGCCGGAGGGCTACACGCCTTCTCCCGATGAAGAATACATGTCGCCGCAGCAGCTCGAGTATTTCCGCCGCAAGCTGCTCGACTGGCGCAGCGAACTGCTTCAGGAATCCGAAAACACCATCAATCACCTCAAGGAAGAGAACTGGCAGGAGCCGGACATCAACGACCGCGCCACCCTGGAGACCGATGCCGCGCTCGAATTGCGCACCCGCGACCGCTACCGCAAGCTGATCAACAAGATCGATGCCGCGCTGGCGCGCATTGCCGATGGCACCTATGGCTATTGCGAGGAAACCGGCGAGGAAATCGGTCTGGCCCGCCTGGAGGCGCGGCCGATCGCCACCCTGACCATCGAAGCCCAGGAAAAACACGAGCGACTGGAACGGCAACACCGCGACGAGTGATGCCGCTGCTGATACAGGAACGCAACAGGCCCGGTCATGCCGGGCCTGTTGCGTTGCGGGCCTGGGCGGATTGCGTTCGGCCTACTTGACTGCCGCGGCGGTCAGCTTCGACAGGGCGCCACCGATTTTCTTCAGCACCGGGTCGCAACCTTCGATGGCATGCCGCTGCTTGAGCCACTGCGGGTCGTTGTAGCCGATCCAGACCTTGCCGTCGGCATCCTTCCAGATCAGCGCTTTCTGCGGCAGGTCGATGGCGACGGTGGGCGCGCAGGCCATCAGCGGGCTGCCCACCTTGGGGTTGCCGAAGATGATGAGCTGGGTCGGCCTGAGCGCCACACCGACCGCGGCGGCGGCATCGGAATGGCGCACGCGCGTGAATACGGTCATCCCCTTGGCCTTCAGCACCTGTTCCAGGCGGTTGGCGGTGTCATCCACGCTGTAGGGGCTGGCGACGCGCATCAGCCCCTCGGCGGCCATCAGCGGCGCAGAGAACAGCGCGCAGGCGAGTATCAACAGGCTTTTTGTCTTCATCGGTATTTTCCTTGGTGTGTGAGAACGGTCGGGACTGCGGACAAGGGTTGGGACATCGGCGTTACCGAATGATTCAGTGGCGGACGCTCACTCGCCGACCGTCGAAGGCACCCGCGCGGTGGGCACCAGCCTGGAAGCCGGGCCGCAATGGCGGTGCTGGTCGTCGAAGAAGATGTGCGGCTTGAAGGAAGCCAGTACCCGGTCCTTGGGCACGCCGCCGAGGAAAAAGGTCTCGTCGATGCGCACATCCCAGGCGCGCAGCGTACGGATTACCCGCTCGTGGGCCGGGCTGTTGCGGGCGGTGACCAGCGCGGTACGGATGGGCGGCGGACCGTCCACTGCGTTGTCCAGCTGGAACTGCAGGTAGGAGAGTGTCTTCAGCAGCTTGGCGAAGGGACCTTCCGGCAGCGGGTTCTGGGCGTTCTTCTTCTCGTGCTCGATGAAGGCCTGCAGGCCCTGTTCCTGATAGATGCGTTCCGACTCCTCGGAAAACAGCACCGCATCGCCATCGAAGGCAATGCGAATCTGCTCCAGCGGCTTGCCCAGGTTTTCGGCGGAACCCTCATAAATGAGGCCGGCCGCCACCTGGGATTCCACCGCGGCCTGTACATCCTCTTCGGTGGCCGACAGGAACAGGTCCACATCGAAGGCTCCGAGGTACTTGGCCACCGGCTCCCCGCCGGTGAAGGCGGCGCGAGAGATGTCCAGCCCATAGTGATCGATGGAATTGGAGATGCGCAGGCTGGTGTCGGCCGAGTTGCGCGAAACGATCACCACTTCCACATGGCGCTGGCCTTCCCGGATTTCGTTGATCTTGAGCATGGCCTCGATCAGCGCGAAGCCGACGCCGGGCTTGAGGATGTCGTTCTCGTGCTCCAGCTGGTACTGGCAATAGGCTTCCAGTCCCTGCTGTTCGTAGATCTCGTTTTCCCGGGTCAGGTCGAACAGCGCGCGCGAGGAGATGCCGATGACCAGGTAGTTGCTCAGATCGTAGGCCATGTCAGTCCAGGGTTTTGCTCATGATGATGGATTTGCGCGCCTCGTTGTAGCGGCGCTGACGGCCCTGGGGCAGCATTTCCAGGCTGGCCGGCTGGTAGCCGTGTTCGAGGAACCAGTGGGAGGTGCGCGTGGTGAGGATGTAGAGCCGCTCCAGCCCTGCCTTGCGCGCCTGTTCCTCGGCGGCGGCCAGCAGCTGTTCGCCGAAACCGGCGTTGCGGAATTCCGGATGAACCGCCAGGCAGGCAATCTCGCCGATGCGTGCTTCCGCATCCGGGATGCAGGCGATGCAGCCGACGATCATGCCGTCCTTCTCGATGACCAGGAAATGGTCGATGTCCAGCTCCAGTTGTTCGCGCGAGCGGGGAATCAGCGCGCCGGCGCGCTCCAGCGGCTGGATCAGCTCCAGTATGCCGCCGATGTCGTCGATGCTGGCCTGGCGCAGCCCCTCGTAGAAACGGTTGGTGACCATCATTCCCGCGCCTTCGCGGGTGAACAGCTCCTGCAGCAGCGCGCCGTCCAGCGTGGAGTCGATGATATGCACCCGCTCGACGCCCTGCTGCACCGCATGCACCGCATGGCCGAGCAGGGCTTGCAGGCTGTCGCTGGCTTCGCCGGAGGCGATCAGTTGCAGGCATTCGGCGGTGGAGAACTGGTCGCTGCGGTCACGGCGGATGTAGTCGCGGCTGAAGAATATCAGTTTCTCGGCACCGAGTTGAATGGCGACCTCCGCCGCCAGCTCCTCGGAAGGCAGGTTGAACAGCTCACCGCTGCGCGAATAGCCCAATGGCGAGAGCAGTGGGATGTGCCGAGGCAGCAGTTCGCGCAGGGCCTCGCAATCGATGGAACGCGGCTTCCCGCTGTACTGCATGTCGATGCCGTCGATCACGCCGAGCGGCATGCCGGTAACGAAATTGCCGCTGATCACGGAAATGTCGCTGCCGGACATCGGGGTATTGGGCAGGCCCATCGACAGCCGCGCCTCGATGCTGCTGCGCGCGTCGTGGATGGCCTGCAGGATCACCGGCATTGCCGACTTCTCGCTGATGCGCATGTTGCGGTGGAAACGGCTCTCGATGCCGGCCTCGCGCAGGCGGTCGTCGATCTGCTCGCGGCTGCCGTGTACCAGCAGCAGGCGGATGCCGAGGTGATGGCACAGGGCGATGTCGTGGATCAGGTGCTCGAACAGCTTCGAGCGCAGCATTTCGCCGCTGATGACGATGACGAAGGTCTTGCCGCGAAACGCATTGATATAGGGCGCGGCGCCGCGAAACCAGCGGATGTGTTCAGCCTGGGACATGGCCGAAGTATAAAGGAACTGCCGTGGGGGCGCATGGCGGGTGATGCTCCAGATTTGTGCGGCGGGCACCGGGTGAATGGATTACAATGCAGGCACGGCCGTCAGGGGAAGAAAACGCATCTACCCGTACATGGACAAGAAGCTCGCCATCAGCACCTACCACCTGCAGCAGCATGAGCTGGTCAATTTTCTCTATGACCGCTTTCCGCTGGGCATGGTCTACACCCTCATCGTCGGGGGCATCGCCGCGCTGCTGGCCTACATCGAGCTGGATCTGCAGGGCCGAGAGCTGTGGCCCTGGATTTGGTTTGGCGGTCTGCTGCTGCTGGAACTGGCGCGCCTGCGCCTGAAACTGCTCTACGACCGCGTGCGCAACGACGATTACCTGAATCATCATCTGTGGCAGCGCCGCTTCTTTGTCGGCATGGCGGTGGTGGCGTTGTGGCAGGGCCTTGGGGCGGTGCTGGCGATGCCCTGGATCAGTCAGAACCTGCAGTACATCTACCATATCTTCCTGCTGGGCCTGGGTGCCGGGGCCATCGCCTACCTCTCGACCTCAATGTGGGTCTACACCAGCTATCTGGTACTGATGATCCTGCCGGTGACACTCTATCAGTTCTGGCGGGCAACGCCCGACAGTCTTGTGTTGGGCGCGATGTACCTGTTCATGTTCTGGGCCTATTACAGCGGGGTCAGGTGCATGAACCGCATGATCGCCGATTCGTTGACCTACCGTTTCGACAACGAATTGCTGGTCAACGACCTGCAGCGCCTGCTCAATGCGGTGGCCAAGTCGAACAAGGAGCTGGACAAGATTTCCACCACCGATGAACTGACCGGGGCCTCCAACTTCCGTGCGTTCCGGGTACGGCTGGAGGAATTTCGCCGCAAGCATGCCTCCAATCATCTGCCGCTGTCGATCGTGATGGTCAATATCGACCATTTCTACGAATACAATGTTGCCTATGGGCAGGACATCGGCAACCGCACCCTGACCCAGGTGGCGCATCTGCTGATGGGTGAGGTGGTCAACGGCGACGAGATCGTGGCCCGGCTGCACGGCGCGGAATTCGGCCTGCTGCTGCCGGGCATTTCCTGCGAGGGCGCGCGGATGATGATGCAGAAGATCCAGGATCAGCTCGACGAGCTGAATATCGAACACAAGGGAGGCCGCGCCTTCGACCGGCTGACCCTGTCGATCGGCATCTGTTGCACCCCGATCACTGACGAGCTGTCGTCCCGGGACCTGCTGCAGCGTGCCGAGGGAGCCCTGCTGCAGGCCAAGCGCAACGGCCGCAACCGGATCGAGATCGCCAGCTGAAGCGCTGCCTCAGGCCGGTGGAGTCAGCCCTCCGTTGACCAGAAACTCCACCAGCGCCTTCTGCGCGTGCAGGCGGTTTTCCGCTTCCTGCCAGACCACGCTCTGCGGCCCGTCGATGACACCGGCGCTGACTTCCTCGCCGCGGTGGGCCGGCAGGCAGTGCATGAAAAGGGCGTCATCGTCCGCCAGCGCCATCAATGCCTCGTCCACCTGGTAGTCGGCAAACGCCTGCTCCCGAAGTTTCTGCTCCTCTTCCTGGCCCATGCTGGCCCACACATCGGTGACTACCAGGTCGGCACCGCGCACCGCCTCGCGCGGATCGTGAACCACCCGCGCGCGCTCGCCGGCGGCGGAGAGGATCGCCGCGTCCGGCTCATAACCGGCGGGGCAGCCGATGAACAGTTCGAAATCGAGCAACCGCGCCGCGTTGATCCAGGAATGGCACATGTTGTTGCCGTCGCCGATCCAGGCCACGCGGCGGCCACGGATGTCGCCGCGCAATTCGAACCAGGTCTGCATGTCGGCCAGCAACTGGCAGGGGTGCAGCAGGTCGGTCAGGCCGTTGATTACCGGGACGCTGGAGTGGGCGGCGAAGGTCTCGATGCGGTCGTGGCCGAAGGTGCGGATCATCACCACATCCACCATGCTGGAAATGACGCGGGCGGTATCCTCGATCGGCTCGCCGCGGCCGAGCTGGCTGTCGCGGGGCGACAGGAACATTGCGTGGCCGCCCATCTGCGCCATGCCCGCCTCGAAGGAGACGCGGGTGCGAGTGGAGGATTTCTCGAAGATCATCGCCATCACCCGGCCCTGCAGGGGCTGGTGCAGGCAGCCGGACTTGAGCGTCTGTTTCACCGCGATGGCGTGATCGATCAGTTGCCGGAACTCGTCGGCGTCGAGGTCCAGCAGGCTGAGAAAATGTCGGGGGTTCATGTCGTCTGTTCCATGAAGCTGTTGATGCAGGCGACGAGACGGCGCAGCAGCTCGTCCAGTTCGTCGTCGTTGAGCGTCAGCGGCGGCAGCAGCCGCAGCACGCGCTCGGCGGTCACATTCACCAGCAGGCGGTGTTGCTGCAATGCACGCTGCGCCAGTTCGCCACAGGGGCGGTCGAACTCGATGCCGATCAACAGGCCGCGCTGGCGGATTTCCCGTATGCCTTCCTTGCCGTCGAAGGCGCTGCGCAGGCCGGCCGCCAGGCGTTCGCCGAGTGCTGCCGCGCGTTGCTCCAGCCGCCCGTCGCGCATGACCTCCACCACACGGCGGGCGACGAAGCTGCAAAAGGGGTTGCCGCCGAAGGTGGAGCCGTGATTGCCGGGCTGGAACACATCGCGGGCCGGCCCGCGGGCGAGGCAGGCGCCGATCGGAATGCCGTTGCCGAGTGCCTTGGCCAGGGTCAGTACATCCGGCAGGATGCCTTCATGCTGGAAGGCGAAGAAACGGCCGGAACGCGCCATGCCGCTCTGGATCTCGTCGAGCATCAGCAGCCAGCCGTTGTCGTCGCAGATCCGGCGCAGCGCGGCCAGGTAGCCGTCGTCGGGAATGCGGATGCCGCCCTCGCCCTGGATCGGTTCCACCAGGATGGCGACCACATTGCGGTTGTTGTCGGCAATCGCCTCGATGGCACCGGTATCGTTGAAGGGCGCCCGCACGAAGCCGCTGACCAGCGGCTCGAAGCCGGCCTGCACCTTGCGGTTGCCGGTGGCCGACAGGGTGGCCAGGGTGCGGCCGTGGAAGCTGCCCTCCATGACGATGATCTCGGGGGTGTCGATGCCCTTGCCGTGTCCGTAAAGGCGCGCCAGCTTGATGGCGGCTTCGTTGGCCTCGGCGCCGGAGTTGCCGAAGAAGGCCTGCTCCATGCCCGACAGATCGCAGAGCAGGTCGGCCAGCGCCTGCTGGTTGCGGATGTGGTAGAGGTTGGAGGTGTGGAGCAGGCGCTCCGATTGCTCATGGATGGCTCGGGTCACCTCGGGGTGGGCGTGGCCCAGGCTGGTGACGGAGATGCCGCACAGGGCATCGAGATAGCGTTCGCCGCGGTCGTCCCACAGCCAGGCGCCTTGGCCCCGGTCGAAGGTGACCGGCAGCGGCAAATAGGTGGGCATCAGATGGTCGCTCATGAGCATTCCCGGAAAAAAACGCTCAAACATACGGGTTTTGGACGGGATTTCAACCGTTTTGCTGCCGGGCATGAAAAAGCCCCTGCCACGGAAACGGCAGGGGCTTGGGGACCGTTGCCGCCAGAAGGCGGTGTCCAGCGGTTGCTTAGCCGAAGTTGCTGGCGACGAAATCCCAGTTGACCAGCTCCCAGAAATGATTGACGTATTCCGGGCGGGCGTTGCGGTAGTCGATGTAGTAGGCGTGCTCCCAGACGTCGCAGGTCATCAGCGGAGTCATGCCGTCCTCGGTCAGCGGGGTGCCGGCGTTGGAGGTCTTGACGATGTCCAGCTCGCCGTTGGCCTTCTTGACCAGCCAGGTCCAGCCGGAACCGAAGTTGCCGACGCAGTCGGCGCTGTACTGCTTTTTGAAGTCCTCGAAGGAACCCCACTTGGCGTTGATGGCTTCGGCCAGCGCGCCGCCGGGTGCGCCACCGCCATTGGGGCTCATGCAGTTCCAGTAGAAGGTATGGTTCCAGACCTGGGCGGCATTGTTGAAGATGGGGCCGGGACCGACATTGCGGATGATGTCCTCAAGATCCTTGTTGGCCCATTCGGTGCCTTCGATCAGGTTGTTGAGGTTGGTGACATAGGCCTGGTGGTGCTTGCCGTGATGGTATTCGAGGGTTTCCTCGGAGATATGCGGCTGCAGCGCGTCTTTGGCATAGGGCAGGTCGGGAAGTGTAAAAGCCATGATGATGTCCTTCTGTTGATGATTGGGATGATCGTGTTCTTCGACGGCGGCGGAACCGCCGTACCGGTCGCGGGGTTATAGCACAGCGCCCGTGGAGGGTAAACACAGGGCCCTCGGTGATATTCAGGACAGATGCGTCCGTCCGGTGTTTGCTAGACTAGCGGTTTTGGCATCAATGGAGCGGACAGCATGTGTGGCATCTTTGGCATCCTGCGTTTTGACGGCGCGGCCCCGGACCTGGCACAGGCCGAGGGCATGTCGTCGGCGGTGGCGCGGCGTGGGCCGGACGACCGGGGTGAATGGAGCGAAGGCCCGGTACTGCTCGGCCATCGCCGTCTGTCGATCATCGATCTGTCACAGCAGGGCCATCAGCCCATGGCCGAATCCGGCGGCCGTTACCACATCGTCTTCAACGGCACCATTTACAACTACCCGGAATTGCGTGAGGAACTGATCGCGCTCGGGCGTCGCTTCCGCTCGCACAGCGATACCGAGGTCATCGTCAATGCCTGGGCCGAGTGGGGCGCCGAGTGTGTCGATCGACTGCACGGCATGTTTGCCTTCGCCATCTGGGACCGTGAGGCGCAGACCCTGCATCTGGTGCGCGACCGCATGGGCATCAAGCCCCTGTACTACAGCCACGACGGCAGGCGTTTCCTGTTTGCCTCCAACCCCCAGGCGCTGTTGAGCACAGGGGATTGCGACACGCGGCTGGATGCCCAGTCGCTGCACCCGCTGTTCACGTTGCATGCGGTGGTGCCCGCGCCGGGGACCCTGCTGCGCGGGGTGCGCAAGTGCCCGCCGGCCCATGTCATCACCGTGACACCGCAAGGCGAGCTGACGATGCAACGCTACTGGAACCTGGTGGCGCGGCGACCGGCGGAACCGCGCAGCGATGCCGAGTGGCGAGACGCCATTCACCAGGCGCTGTTGCAGGCGGTGAAGAAGCGTCTTGCCATCGCCGATGTGCCGGTCGGCGTGCTGCTTTCCGGCGGTCTGGACTCCAGCCTGCTGGTGGCGCTGCTGGCCGAGGCCGGCGTGGACCGGGTGCGTACCTTCAGCATCGGTTTCGAGGACCAGCCGGAGGAGAAGGGCAGTGAGTTCGAGTTTTCCGACCAGGTGGTGGCCATGTACGACACCGACCACCGCAAGTACCTGATTCCCAACGACGAGGTGTTGCAGCGGCTGCCGGAAGCGGTGGCGCAGATGGCGGAGCCCATGTTTGGCCAGGATGCGGTGGCCTTTTACCTGCTGTCCGAACGGGTCGCCGAAGAGGTCAAGGTGGTGCAAAGCGGGCAGGGCGCGGACGAAGTGTTCGCGGGCTATTTCTGGTATCCGCGCATGAACGCGGCCATCGGAACGCCGCTGGAGCGTTTCGCGCCCTGGTATTTCGACCGTGATCACCCGGAGTATCTGCAGATGATGCAGGCGCCCTGGCAGGTGCCCGATGTGACCAGTGATCTCGTGCGGCGCGAACTGGAGACCGAGCATGCCGATACCTTCATGGACGCGGTGCTGCGTTTCGATGTCACCACTCTGGTGGTGGACGACCCGGTCAAGCGGGTGGACAACATGACCATGGCCTGGGGGCTGGAGGCGCGGGTGCCGTTTCTGGACCAGCAGCTCGTGGAGCTGGCGGCCCAGTGCCCGCCGGAGCTCAAGCTGCGCCACAACGGCAAGGGCATCCTCAAGGAAATCGCCCGTGGCCGCATACCGGATGCGGTGATCGACAGGCCCAAGGGTTACTTCCCGATGCCGGCGCTCAAGTATGTGCGTGGCGCCTTCTACGAATGGATGGCGGATATCCTCACATCACAGGCATGCCGTGAGCGAGGACTCTATGCGCGGAGCTATGTCGACCGCCTGCTGGCGGAGCCGGAACAGCACTTCACGCGCCTCAACGGCAGCAAACTGTGGCATTGCGCGCTGCTTGAATACTGGCTGCAGACCCATATCTGAAGACCATCGTCTTGTTTTTGCGCCGCGCCGGCGTACAATACCTGACCAATTTACTCAGAATTAACCCCTTACAGAGGTACTCACTATGGATGTACTGGACCGCATCAAAGAACAGGTCGAGGGCAACCCGATCGTCATCTACATGAAAGGTACGCCCCAGTTGCCGCAATGCGGCTTCTCCGCGCGGGCCGCCGAGGCGCTGATGTCACTGGGCGTTCCCTTTGCCTATGTCAATGTGCTGACCGATCCGGAGATCTTCCAGAATCTGCCGCGCTACGCGGATTGGCCGACCTTCCCGCAGATCTACATCGACGGCGAACTGGTGGGTGGCTGCGACATCACGCTGGAGATGAAGGAATCCGGCGACCTGGAAAAGCTGGCCAAGGCGGCGATCGAAAAA
The DNA here is from genome assembly GCA_026989015.1 of Gammaproteobacteria bacterium. Classification (GTDB taxonomy): domain Bacteria; phylum Pseudomonadota; class Gammaproteobacteria; genus S144-22. Next base: position 38,749 of record JALSKD010000179.1, on the reverse strand, counting down.
CACGAGGCCGAAAAGGCCGACTGAAGCACGCAAGGCATCGTGCGCAAAAAGCCCCGGCGGATGACTCCGCCGGGGCTTTTTTCGTTTGTGCAGGGCAGTGGATCAGTGGGCGACGGCCGATTCCACCGGCTGCAGCTGCGCTTCCAGTTCGAACAGGTAGCGGTTGGCGTCCGGTGACGGGTCGAAGTGCTCGATATGGCCGCTGGCGCTGCTGATGCCGAGGCGGTGACCGTCGTCGGTCATCTCGCGGGTATGGCGCAGAATGCTGCGGGTGCTGCGTTCGAACATGTCGGGGTTGAAGATCGCCGGGTCGGCGAACAGCACCGCGATGGCGAAGCTGTTGTCATCGTAGCGGGCGACCTGGTCCAGAGGCCGCACCACCTGCTGGATCGAATTGGACACGGTGCGCAGGGTGCCCTTGCTGATGACGCCCCGCGCCGGGCCGCTGACATCGGTCAGCTCGAGGCGGATCAGGGCGATGCCGACACCGCCGCCGCGGGATTCACAGTGACGGAACATGTCGCCCAGCGAGCGCAGCAACTGGTTGCGGTTGATCAGTCCGGTGTCGCCGTCGACCAGGTTGTGCTTGGTGTTGCGTACATACTGGCGGGTCAGGTCACGGTTCTGCTGGCGCAGGCGGTTCTGGATCCAGGCGGCGCGTCCAGCACCATAGACCCGGGCCGCCAGTTCGAACTGGTTGGCGGATTTGGACACGAAATCATCGACCCCGCGGTCGAAGGCGACGACGATGCTCTGGGTGGTGTCTTCGGCGGTCAGCAGAATGATGCCGGTATAGCGGTTGTTGTTCTCGTCCCAGCGCCGGATCAGGTCGACCAGTTCCAGGCCATTCATCTCCGGCATCCAGAAATCGGCCAGCACCACATCGGCGCGGCGTTCGTTGAGTTGCAGCATCGCTTCGTTGGCCGAATTGGCCGTGCGTATGTCCCTGTAGCCGGCCTTTTTCAGGCCCGACTTGACCACCTCGCAGCTGAATTGCAGATCATCGACGACGATGATCGAGAGCTCTTCTTTTTTGAACATGGAGAGTGATGATTGTTATTTGGCATGAGTATAGACGGGGATCGGCAGAAAGATGCATAAGTTGATGGATTATTCCCAACAAACGGCGTTTTTTTTCGATTGGCGGGGGCGGTGCCCGGCTCAGGAGGCCGGGGCAGGCTGGAAGGGCACGCTGTTGACAATGGTGCAGAAGAGTTTTGCGGTCATCTCCGCGTCGTAGATGGCGGAATGGGCCTCGCGGCTGTCCCAGCCGAGGCCGGCGACATCGCAGGCCCGGGCCAGCACGGTCTGGCCGTAGAGCAGCCCGGCCAGGGACACGGTGTCGAAGGTGCTGAACGGGTGAAAGGGGTTGCGCTTGATGCCGCTGCGCTGCGCCGCGGCATTGATGAACTTGAGGTCGAAATTGGCATTGTGGCCGACCAGGATGGCGCGCTTGCACTCATACCGCTTGAGGGCCTCGCGGATCGGCTTGAAGATCATCGGCAGGGCCTGTTTCTCGTCCACCGCCATGCGCAGCGGATGGTCGGGGATGATGCCGTTGATCTCCATCGAGGCAGGATCCATGTTCGCCCCCTCGAACGGGTTGACATGGCAACTGTGGGTTTCCCCCAGCACCAGGCGGCCGTCCTCGTCCCTGTCGATCATCACCGCGGCGATCTGCAACAGGGCATCGGTCTGCTCGTTGAAGCCTCCGGTCTCGACATCCACCACCACCGGCAAAAAGCCGCGAAAGCGCTTGTTCATGGGTACGGTCATTGCCGGGACTCCTGCTGCAATTTCCAGTGCAGGACCTGGCCCGCCATGAACGGCACCAGTTCCTCGCCGTCGCCGAAGGGCAGGGTGTCGGGCACCGTCCATGAATCGCGCCGCAGGGTCACCGTGGCACTGTTGACGGGCAGGCGGTAGAAGGCAGGACCGGCGGTGCTCATGAAGGTCTCGAAATGGGTGAAATCACCGGCCTGCTCGAAGGCCGTGGCATACAGCTCGATGGCGGCATGGGCGCTGTAGATGCCGGCGCATCCACAGGCGGACTCCTTGGCGCCGCGGGCGTGGGGCGCGGAGTCGGTGCCGGCGAAGAAGCGGCGCGGCGTGCCGGTCGCCGCCGCCAGCAGGGCCTGCCGGTGGCGCTCCCGCTTGGCGACCGGAAGGCAGTAGTGGTGCGGGTTGAGGCCGCCCCTGAACAGTGCATTGCGGTTGATCAGCAGATGGTGCGGGGTGATGGTGGCGGCCAGCCGCTCGGGATCGTTGTCGCGCACGAAATCGACCGCATCGGCGGTGGTGATGTGTTCGAACACGATGCGCAGGGCGGGAAAATCCCGCAGCAGCGGTTGCAGCCGCTGTTCGATGAACACCTGCTCGCGGTCGAAGACATCGATGTCTTCGCCGGTGGCTTCGCCATGCACCAGCAGCGGCAGGCCGTGTTCCTGCATCGCTTCCAGCGCCTCGGTGACCCGCGACAGGTCGGTGACGCCCTGATCGGAATGGGTGGTAGCGCCCGCCGGATAAAGCTTGACGGCATGCACGACAGGGGAGGCCGCGGCGCGCGCGATCTCCACCGCGGAAGTGTCGTCGGTCAGGTACAGCGTCATCAGCGGATCGAAATCCAGGGCCGGGTTGAGCGCGGCGAGGATGCGATCGCGGTAGGCTTCGGCGGCCGCCACCGTGGTCACTGGCGGCTGCAGGTTGGGCATGACGATGGCGCGAGCGAACTGGCGGGCGCTGTCGTTGACGACGGAGGCCATTGCTGCGCCATCGCGCAGGTGCAGGTGCCAGTCATCCGGCCGGATGAAGGTGATCGTGTCCATGGGAAGGGGGCGCTGAAATAAGGTTGGAACATCAAATTATCGACTGAGGCTGATTATCTCTCATTTTGCCGTATAATGCTCGCCATTCCGAAACGGGGTGCCCGGCCAGGCATGGGGTGATCCCGTCGACAACCTGCCCATCGGTCAACATCGAACGGCGCCGCCGCGCCTGGCAGTTTCCTGCCGGAAACCCGCCGCCGCGCCCGCGGGTAGCAACCAGCGAGAAGACTTCATGACAGACTACACAGATCCTGATCCACAGGAAACGCGGGAGTGGATCGAATCCCTCGAAGCCGTCCTCGAAAATGAAGGTGTCGAACGCGCCCATTACCTGCTCGAAAAGCTCATCGACAAGGCCCGTCGCTCGGGTGCCTATCTGCCCTACCGCGCCACCACCGCCTATCTCAACACCATTCCGGTGCACCTGCAAAAGCCGATGCCGGGTGACCGCGCCATCGAACACCGCATTCGCGCCGTGATCCGCTGGAACGCCGCGGCCATGGTGGTGGCGGCCAACCGCAAGAGCAGCGAGCTGGGCGGGCACATCGCCAGCTTTGCCTCGGCAGCGACCCTCTACGATGTCGGATTCAATCATTTCTTCAAGGCGCCGAACGGCCCCAACAGCGGCGATCTGGTGTTCATTCAGGGCCATTCCGCGCCCGGCATTTACGCCCGCGCCTTCATCGAGGGCCGCCTCAGCGAGGAGCAGCTGCTGCATTTCCGCCAGGAAGCGCTCAGCGACAAGGGGCTGTCGTCCTATCCCCATCCCTGGCTGATGCCGGATTTCTGGCAATTTCCGACCGTCTCCATGGGGCTGGGGCCGCTGATGGCCATCTACCAGGCGCGCTTCATGAAATACCTGCAGAACCGGGGCTTCATCGAACCGAAAGACCGCAAGGTCTGGGCCTTCATGGGTGATGGCGAGATGGATGAGCCGGAATCCCTGGGCGCCATCTCGCTGGCCTCCCGCGAGAAGCTCGACAACCTGGTCTTCGTCGTCAACTGCAATCTGCAGCGGCTCGATGGTCCGGTGCGAGGCAACGGCAAGATCATCCAGGAACTCGAAGCCGTATTCCGCGGTGCGGGCTGGAATGTCATCAAGGTGATCTGGGGCGGTTACTGGGATCCGCTGCTCGACAAGGACAAGGATGGCCTGCTGCGCAAGCGCATGGAAGAGGCGGTGGATGGCGAATACCAGGCTTACAAGGCGCTGGGCGGCGCCTACACGCGGGAGCATTTCTTTGGCAAGTACCCGGAGCTCAAGCGTCTGGTGGCCAACATGTCCGACGAGGACATCTGGCGCCTCAATCGCGGCGGTCACGATCCGCACAAGGTCTATGCCGCCTATGCGGCGGCGGTCGAGCATACCGGCCAGCCCACGGTGATCCTGGCCAAGACGGTCAAGGGCTACGGCATGGGCGAGGCCGGCGAAGGGCAGAACATCACCCACTCGCAGAAGAAGATGGGCGAGGAGGCGCTGAAGGCCTTCCGCGACCGTTTCAATATCCCGATCAGTGACGAACAGATCAAGGATCTGCCCTTCTACCGCTTCCCCGAGGACAGCGAGGAGATGAAGTACCTGCGCGAACGCCGCGAAGCGCTGGGCGGCTATCTGCCGCAGCGCAGGGACATGGCCGAACCCCTTCAGGTGCCGGACATCGGCATCTTCGATGCACTGATGAAGGACAGCGGCGAACGCGAGTTCTCCACCACCATGGCCTTCGTGCGCATCCTTTCCGCACTGTCCCGCGACAAGAACATCGGCAAGAACATCGTTCCCATCGTGCCCGACGAAGCGCGCACCTTCGGCATGGAAGGGCTGTTCCGCCAGCTTGGCATCTATTCCCATGCCGGGCAGCTGTACAAGCCGGTGGATGCCGACCAGGTCATGTACTACCGCGAGGACCGCAAGGGCCAGATCCTGCAGGAAGGCATCAACGAGGCAGGCGCCATGTCGTCGTGGATCGCCGCGGGCACTGCGTACTGCACCCATGGCGTCAACATGGTGCCTTTCTACATCTATTACTCCATGTTCGGCTTCCAGCGTATCGGTGACCTGGCCTGGGCCGCCGGCGACATGCAGGTGCGCGGTTTTCTGATGGGCGGCACCGCCGGACGCACCACCCTGGCCGGCGAGGGACTGCAGCACCAGGACGGCCACAGCCTGCTGCAGGCGGCCACCATCCCCAATTGCATCGCCTATGACCCCACCTTTGCATACGAATTGGCGGTGATTGTTCACGAAGGCATGAAACGCATGTTCGAGCGTTGCGAGCCGGTGTTCTACTACATCACCGTGATGAACGAGAACTACGGGCATCCGGCGCTGCCCAAGGGAGCCGAGGCCGGCATCCTCAAGGGCATGTACTGTCTGCGGGAAAGCGCGGACAAGGCGAAGCGCAAGAAGGTCCAGCTGATGGGCTCGGGCACCATCCTGCGAGAGGTGATCGCCGCCGCCGACCTGCTGGCGGAGGATTTCGACATCGATGCCGACATCTGGAGCATGACCAGCATCAACGAACTGGCGCGGGATGGTCAGGCCACCCAGCGCTGGAACCGGCTGCACCCGACGCGCAAGCCAAAGGCTTCCTATATAGAACAGCAGCTCAGCGGCCGCAAGGGCCCGGCGATCATCGCCACCGACTACATCCGAGCCTATGCCGAGCAGATCCGTGAATTCGTACCGATGCGCTACTCGGTGCTCGGCACCGATGGCTATGGCCGCAGCGATACCCGCAAGAACCTGCGCACCTTCTTCGAAGTCAACCGCTATCATGTGGTGGTCGCCGCCCTCAAGGCGCTGGCCGATGATGGCGAGATCGACAGCAAGCAGGTGCAGCAGGCGATCAAGAAGTACAACATCGACCCTGAGAAACCGAATCCCCCCACGGTGTGATCGGCAGGGCGGACAGACGGAGCAGACATGTCAGAAACACAAACCATCCGCTTGCCGGACATCGGTGACTTTCAGGGCATCGAGGTCATCGAAGTGCTCATCAGCCCCGGTGACCGGGTCGAGAAGGACGAATCCATCATCACGCTGGAGTCCGACAAGGCCACGATGGAGATCCCCAGCCCGCTGACTGGCCGTGTCGTTTCGGTGGCGGTCTCGGTCGGTGACCGCATTTCCGAGGGTGATCCGATCGCCGAGATCGAGGTCGACGCGGATGCAGAGGCGGCATCCACGGATCAGCCATCCGACGGGGAAGCCGAGACCCTGGCTCCCAACGAACAACCCACGGAAGACACGCCACCGCCCGCGCCGGCCGAGGCTCCACCCCGGACTCTGGCCCCGGATGCCGCGGCTCCGGTACACCGCGAGCCACCGGTGACGCCCGATCCTTCCGCGTCCTCCGGCACGCCCGCCCATGCCAGCCCGGCGGTGCGCCGCTTTGCGCGGGAACTGGGTGTCGATATCGACCGGGTCAACGGCAGTGGCCCCAAGGGACGCATTCTCAAGGAGGATGTGCAGAACTTCGTGAAGACAGCGCTTGCTTCCGCTGCTCCGGGCACTGCGGCGGCTTCCGGCGGCTTCGCCGTGCCGCAGATGCCAGCGGTGGATTTCAGCCAGTTTGGCGAGATCGAAACCACGCCTCTGGGCCGTATCAAGAAGCTCTCCGGCGCGCACCTGCACCGCAGCTGGATCAGCGTGCCCCATGTCACCCAGTTCGACGAGGCCGACATCACCGACCTCGAGGCCTTCCGCAAGTCGCTGTCCCGCGAGGCGGAGCGCCGTGGCGTGCGGCTGACGCCGCTGGTGTTCATCATGAAGGCCGTGGTCTCCGCGCTGCAGACCTTCCCTGAGTTCAATGCCTCGCTGTCGCCCGATGGCGAAAGCCTGATCCTGAAGAAGTACTATCACCTCGGCATTGCGGTGGATACACCCAACGGGCTGATGGTGCCGGTGATCCGCGATGTGGATCAGAAAGGGATCTACGATCTGTCTCAAGAATTGGCCGACACCGCCCAGCGTGCCCGTGACGGCAAGCTGACACCGAAAGACCTGCAGGGGGGGTGTTTCTCCATCTCCAGCCTCGGCGGCATAGGCGGCACCCAGTTCACGCCCATCGTCAATGCGCCGGAAGTGGCCATACTCGGTGTGGCGCGGGCGAAGATGCAGCCGGTCTATCAGGAAGACGGCAGCTTCCAGCCACGGCTGATGCTGCCACTGGCGCTGTCCTACGATCATCGGGTCATCGATGGTGCCCAGGGCGCGCGTTTCACCCACCATCTCGGCGCCTTGATCGCCGACCTCAGACGAGTATTGCTGTAATGAGCCAACAAGACCTGATCCTGCCCGATATCGGCGGCTTCGACAATGTCGAGATTATCGAGGTGCATGTCGCGCCCGGTGACCGCATCGAGAAAGAGGATTCGCTGATCACCCTGGAATCGGACAAGGCCACCATGGACATCCCTTCGCCGCTGTCCGGCACGCTGGTGTCGCTGGATGTGAAGACCGGCGACAAGGTGTCCGAAGGCATGCGCATCGGTGTCATCGAGGTGGCCGATGAACCGGCCGCAGCGCCGGAGGCGCCCGCACCCGCCACTGATGGCGACGCCGCAGGCAGTGCGGCCGAGCCGCAAGCTGCTGCTCCTGCCGTACAATCGGAGGAGGCGGTCATGGGTGAGGGCGATATCCAGTGTGAGGTACTGGTACTGGGCGCCGGCCCCGGCGGCTATACCGCGGCCTTCCGCGCCGCCGACCTCGGCAAGCAGGTGGTGCTGGTGGAACGCTACGACAGCCTCGGCGGGGTCTGCCTGAATGTGGGGTGCATTCCCTCCAAGGCCCTGCTGCACACGGCGCAGGTCATCAACGAAGCCGAACACATGGCCGTCAATGGCGTCCGCTTTGGCAAACCGAAGATCGACCTCGATGGCGTGCGCGGCTTCAAGGACCGCGTGGTGCAGAAACTCACCGGCGGGCTGGCCCAGCTGGCGAAACAGCGCAAGGTGCAGGTGGTGCACGGTGTGGGCGAGTTCGTCAGCCGCAACCAGCTCAAGGTCGTGCGCGACGGCGAGGAAACCCTGATCGGCTTCGAGCACTGCATCATCGCCGCCGGCTCCCATGCCACGCAGGTGCCGGTGTTCCCCAACGACGATCCGCGGCTGATGGATTCCACCGATGCGCTGGCGCTGGAGGAAGTGCCGAAAAAGCTGCTGATCATCGGCGGTGGCATCATCGGCCTGGAGATGGCCACTGTCTATGATGCCCTCGGCTCCGAAATCACCGTGGTCGAATTCATGGATTCCCTTATCCCCGGCTGTGACAAGGATCTGGTGCGTCCGCTGATGAAACGCATCAAGAAGCGCTACAAGGACATCCTGCTGTCCACCAGGGTGTCCGAAATCAAGGCTCAGAAGAACGGACTCAAGGTCAGTTTCGAGGGCAAGAACGCACCGGACAAGCCGTTGCTGTTCGACAGGGTGCTGGTGGCCGTGGGCCGCCGGCCCAACGGCTTTGCCATTGGCGCGGAACAGGCCGGGGTGACCGTGGATGAGTACGGATTCATTCCGGTGGACAAGCAGATGCGCACCAATGTGCCCAACATCTTCGCCATTGGCGACATCGTCGGCCAACCGATGCTGGCGCACAAGGCGACCCACGAAGCCAAGGTCGCCGCCGAAGTCATCTGCGGCCACAAGTCCTTCTTCGAACCGCTGACCATCCCCTCGGTGGCCTATACCGACCCGGAAGTGGCCTGGATGGGATTGACCGAGACGGAAGCGAAGGAAAAGGGTATCGCCTACGAGAAGGGCGCCTTCCCGTGGGCCGCCAGCGGGCGCGCGCTCGGTCTGGACCGGGACGAAGGTATGACCAAGGTGTTGTTCGACCCGGAAAGCAAACGCATCCTCGGTGCCGGTATCGTTGGCCCCAACGCCGGCGAATTGATTGCCGAAGCGGTGCTGGCCCTGGAAATGGGCGCCGATGCCGAAGACATCGGCCTGACCGTTCATGCCCATCCCACCCTCTCCGAAACCTTCAATTTTGCCGCCGAAATGGTCGAGGGCACGATCACCGATCTCTATCTCCCGAAACGACGCTGAGCCGCTGCCGCCCCATCTGCGCCTGTCGCACGGATGGGGCGGCTGTCCCCTCGAACTTGATTTATCGCCCCGGCCGTCTATGTTCAGGGAGATCGGTGGCTGCCCGGGCGCTGAAGCGTCTCCTGAACGCAGGCGCAAGGCGCTCCGGAAAAACCTTGTAAGCCATACATTTGTTGTTTATTCTTCAGGTAAACTATAAGAACCTGGCTATACTTCCTCCATCCATCCGTCGCTGCAGCACAAGGAGCTTACATGGCATCACTTTCTTCCTATCCGAAGGTCTCTCGCTGGGCGCGGAGCCTCATTGCATTGCCTCTGTTGATGGTTTTGTCCCCGGCCAAGGCCGAACTCGAACTCACGGGCTGGTACGGCGGTTTCATGTACTCCGACAGTTCCGAGGAACTGAAGCTCGATTCCGGCGGCACCCGAACGGTGAACAAGGGCCATCTGAAACTCAAGGCCGGCAAGAAACTGAACGAGTATTTTTCGGTGGAGGGCCAGCTCGGCATGACCACCAACACCGGTGACAAGCGCGGCCGCTTCACCTATGGCCTCTACCTGAGGCCGGAGAAGGATTTCGGGCGCTACCGGGTGTACGGGCTGCTCGGCGCAAGCGGTTTCCATGACTACCACGATGTCCAGCCGGATGTCGATGAATCCGGCGCCTCGATCGGCCTGGGCGTGGAAGTCTTCGGCAGCAAGGCGGTTGCCCTCAGCGTGGAATACCTGCGCATGATCGACAAGTCGGTGGATGAGGGCGACTATGTCTACGACAGCATCGGCATCGGCTTCAGCTACTATTTCACCGATGACACCTCCTATTTCAGCCGCAATCGCGACAAGATCAAGTCGATTCGCTACTAATCATCAAGGATCATGACCATGAACAGCACAAAGACAATCGGAATTCTGACCATCGTCACGGCACTGGGGCTGGTGTCCGGCTGCAGTCAGGATGATGCGCCGGGGGCGACGGCCGGAGGAGGTGCCAATAACAATCTGGGAGACTCCACACCCACGGGCATCGTGACCCACCGGGACTTCCAGATCCTGTTTGATCCGGGTAACCCGGAAATTTATGACGCTGATGGAAGCTATACTCAGAAAGAAGTAAAAATTGTCATTTCAGCCGATGATGTGCATGACCTGATCGTCAGTGGGCAGACGGTAAAGTTCCGGACGGAATGGGGCAGTTTCAAGGATGAAAAAGATGCCTGTACGCTTGAAAATGGCGAGTGCTATGTGACCTGGATACCCGGTGGAACTTCCAACCCCCTGACAGGGCAGACACCGCCCCCCGGTGACTGCCTTGTGGCGTTTACGGCCTGGACGGTTGGAGAGGAGAAATTTGCCGATATTAATGATAATGGCCGTTTTGATGTGGGTGAAAGTTTCGTGGATCTGGAGGAGCCGTATTTGGATATCAATTCAAATGGGCAATACGATTCGGCCTGCAATGTTGATCTGGTGTGTGAAACGATCGATATCGTCGGTTTCCCCGGAAGTGGCACTTCGGGCGCCAATGGTGTCCACGACCTTGGCGACGGAATCTACAATGGCAGCCTGTGTGACAGCTATGCGGGCAACCCTCAATGTGACGCCAGTGCCAAGTCCACCATGATTCATACCCGAAATGATCTGCTCATCAAAAAAGATGGTGGTACATGCCCCTAGGCTTTGTGCTCTAGATTAATAGCTGCATTGAAAAAGCCCGCCCAAGCGGGCTTTTTCAATGCAGACAAAGGATTGGTCTTGCTCACCTGTTGTTACAGCAATAGCTGGACAGATGGTTGTAGTGAGGAATCAGCCGTATCAATCTGCCCCAGGCAGTTCAGCACCCGTTCCGGAGAAATGCCGGCTTCGACCAGCTGTTGCTTCACCCAGCCGGCCCGTTGTTCGGCCAGTTCGAACAGCTGCTGCCGGATCTGCGCCTCGCTTGGCGGAGGAGTCGCGGGTTTCTTGCCCGTTTCGCTTGGCACGGCCGGTGACTGAGCCAGCAATGCGCTGCGGTCACTGTCCACGGCCAGGCCGCAGGCCTTGATTTTGAGTCCGGGGCGTTCCTTCATCAGCGTTGTGATTTTCTCAAGCAACTGCCGCTGACCTTCGGCAGGCTGAATGCTGCCGGGCTGGAAGGTTACGGAGGGGAGGGCGACGCGCCGGGAGGCGGTTTTGGCGAGCTGGTAGAGGGTGATCAGTGAACCAAAGGGTTGCAGTGTGTGTTTGAGGTAACCCAGGGTGGCGCCCTGCATGGCCTTGCCCAGGGCCTTGTTGATGATGCTCTGCATGCGGAAATCCGGCGTGTCGATGTCGCCCTTGACCGGTATTTCGAGTCGCAGCTTGCCGTCGCTGTCCTTCAGCGTGGAGAGGGCGAGGTCGATGGAAATGCCTGCGGCGCTGTTGAGTTCCGCGGCGGTCTTCGGGTCGGTCTCGATGATGTCGATGCCGTCCAGATCCAGCTTGATCAGGGCGTCCAGGCGGTTGTCATCGATGGTCAGGTCGATCTGGCTGTCGAGCACGCCGCTGCGCACGCCGTAACCCAAGGCCTTGCTGCTGTAGGGCGTCAGCGGTGGCAGGTCCAGCTGTTCGATGTCGGCCTTGAGTCTGAGGTGTTGTCGCGGATCCAGCAACAGGCCCTGGCCGTTGATTTCGATGCGGTTGTATTCGCCCTGTCGCAATCGTGCCGAAAAGCGCCCAGGTTCCCGTGGGTTGAGTGTGTCAATCTCGAGATGGTCGATAATCAGCCGGGTCTTGAAGTTGGGCGTGACGCTGCGGTCGGAGAAATCGATCCGGCCGGGCTTGGAGATGCGCAGGCGGTCGATCCGCAGGTCATCGGATGGCGCTGCTGTGGTCGGTGTTCCCGCTTTTCCTGTATCGCCATCACCATCGCCGCCTGCCGCAAGATTGTCCACAGTGGTCTGCAGGCGTGCGACTGCCGGCAGTTGGCCCTGTTCGTCGATCACCAGGCGGAGCTTCGGCGCCGCGAGGAGGATGTCTCCGATCGACAGCGTCTTGCCGTCCGCGCGTTCGAAGTGTTCGATGCGCAGGCCATCCAGATCGAGCAGCGGCGCTTGTTTCGGGTCAGGCAGCAGCCTCAGCCGATCGAGACCGAGGGACGCGATGCGGATTCCGGCGTTGCTGTCCATCTCGATGCCATCGATCTTCAGTGCGTTGAATGACGCCAGTTCCTGCTGCTGGTCCGAGTCACGGGTACGGCCTTGTTCAAGTTGTATCCGGCCGGTCAGCCCTGCCTGTTGCAGGCCGTCGAGGCGGACTTTGCCTTGCCCGTCCAGCGTTCCCACGCGCTGTTCGACGGAGCGGTAGCGCAGATTGAGGTTGGAGAGGCGGAGATGGGGAGTCAGCTGTCCTTTCAGCTTGCGCGGATCGCCTTGCGGGAGGGACAGGTCCAGGTTTACTTCCATGGACAGTCGTCCGGACAGGTGCTCAAGGGTGTTGCGGAAAAAGGCGGTGTAATCGCCCAGCTCCAGCGATGACAGGTGCAGTGTGCCGGACATGCCGGGGCTGGTGGCCAGGGGCGTGAGCTTGAGCCTGCCCTGGAGCCGGGCGGGTGACCGCAATTGCAGGTCGAAGGCGAGGGAAGAAGCCTGTTCAGGTTGCCTGCTTCGCAGTGGTCCGAAACTCAGTTCACGCAGCAACACGGGCTGGCTGAATTCCGGTTCGCTGTAGCGGATCTGCAGGTTGCTGAGCTGGACCCGCGCCAGGGCAAAGGACGGGGGGGAGCTGCTGCGCCCAGTGGCGTTCGGTTTCGAGGTCAGGGGTTGCGGTGACCAGCCATTGATGTACAGGTCGCCCTTGCCATCGCGGCGAATGTCGGCGCGCAGGCCGTCAAGCCGCAGCTGATCGATGACGATGCGTCCGCCGGTCAGTTCGACGATATCGAGATCTGCGGTCAATCGGCCGAGGGTAAAGGGGCGGGCACCGGGAAAGCGCAGGTGAACGCCTTCAATCGCCATGCGGCCGGTCAGCGGATTGAGGTCGATGTTCTCGATCAGGGCCTCTTCGGCGCCCTGTCTCTGCAGCCACTCGCCAAGGGCGATGCGCAACGCCGTGGGCAGCAGCAAGACCAGCAGGGCCATCAGCAGCAATAGGGCAAGACCGCTTCTGAACAGGAGGCGTTTCCAGTACACTGGTTTCAATTGACCCGGCAGGCTTTTCGAGAACGGGGAGTCTACCCCGGCTACAGGGAACGCGACAGTACATGAATCATCCTTTGCTGCATTTTGAACGCCAGGGAGAGGGCCCGGCGCTGCTGATCATCCACGGCCTGTTCGGTTCGGCGCGCAACTGGCGCAGTCTGGCGCGGCGTTATGCCGCCCGTTTCGATGTGATTGCGGTGGACCTGCGCAATCACGGCGAATCCTTTCATGCGCGGCAGATGGATTACCCGACCCTGGCCCGGGATCTGCTCGATCTCATCGATGCCCTGTCCATCGAGCGTGCACATTTGCTGGGCCACAGCATGGGCGGCAAGGCCGCGATGATGTTTGCCCACCTCTGGCCCGAGCGCCTCGACCGGCTGCTGGTGGCCGATATCGCACCGGTGGCCTACGACCACAGTTACGACGGACTGATCGAACCCGCCATGCACCTCGATCTGACCCGGATCACAAGCCGCCGGGATGCGGATCAGCGCCTCAAGCCGGCAATCCCCGATGACGCGGTCCGTCTGTTCCTGCTGCAGAGCCTGGTTCACGATGAACGGGGTTGGCGCTGGCAGATCAATTGGCCGGCGATACGCGACAACATCCGGCACATCACCGGCTTTCCGCCGATCGATGACTGGTGCATCGAACGCCCTGCGCTGTTTGTGCGCGGCGGCTTTTCCAGCTACCTCAAGGATGAATACTGGCCGCTGATCGAGGCGCATTTTCCGCGGGCGCAACTGGAGACCATCGTCCGCGCCGGGCACTGGCTGCATGCCGAGCAGCCGGATGCGTTTTTCCGCATCAGCTCCGATTTCCTGTTAAAGAATCGGCCGGAATGAGCGATAAACCGGTGATGAAACTCCTGCTGCCCCTGTTGTTGCTGATGGCTCTGCCCCTGTTCGCGGCACCGCCGGCCGACCGTGTCTACAAGGCGGATCTGCATCAGTCGACCTGGGAAGCCTCCGGCAACGGCGTGCTGCAGTGCCGGCTGACCCACGAGATACCGCTGTTCGGCAAGGCGGTGTTCTACCGTGACAGCGGCCGGCCATTGCGTCTGCGCATCGATGCCTGGCAGAACTACCCGAAAGGCATGGACGTGGTGTTCCGTTCCGTCAGCGCCGAATGGAAGGACCGCGCCACCGAGGCAGAACTGGCCCGGCTCAAAACGCTCGGGGGCGGACAGCCGATGCTCAGGGTCGATGCCGAGGCCGCGCGCCGGGCCTGGTATGAACTGCAACAGGGTTTCCAGCCCACCTTCAGTTTCATCGATGAGGCAGACGGTGGCAACAGCGTGGCCATCGTGCTGTCGACGGTCCGTTTCCGCGACGGCGAACAGGCGTTCAATACCTGTGTGGGCAAGCTCTACCCCTATAATTTCGAGGATGTTAAACGGGCACTGGTGTTCTTCGGCTTCGATGAGGAATTTCCGCCCGAGGGCGAAGAGGAACGGGCATTGAAGAAGCTGCTCGACTACATCAAGGTGGACCCTTCGGTGAAGGTGATTCGCGTGATCGGCCATGCTGACGAAAAGGGTAGCAGCTGTTACAACGACAACCTCTCGAAGCGCCGCGCGCAGTACATCTACGACTGGTTGGTGCTCAGCGGCATGGATCCGGGCATGCTGCGCCTCGATTACCGCGGTGAACGGGAGCCCAGAGTACGAGGCCGCGGCGAGAAGGCGCGGGCCGCCAATCGCCGTGTCGAAGTGCTGCTGGAGCGCTGATCGGGCTGGAAAAATCCCGGATCTGGGCTATACAGACTGGTGAATGCCCATCCCGGAGTCCTTAACCCCATGTCCGAAGAACAGGAAATCGCCGTTCGCCGCATGATGCAGAAGTTCGAGCATCAGATCAGCGAAATGAACAGCAGCGCCATCACCGATATCGCCGGTGACATCCGCGAGGAGGATTTCCTCAATCTGGCCCGATCCATCTCCATTCTGCGCGCCAAGTACCTCAAGGATGTGCTCGCCATGGCGCGGGCCGATGACCACGAGCTGGATCGCAAGATGTGCTACGAGGTGCGTCAGGCGCGTCTCGCCTACGAAGAGGCCGTCGAGAGTTTCGATCAACTCAAGCATGCATTGCAGCGGGGCTATTTCAACCTCAGCCAGTAACCTTACAGCGTAAAGGCCTATATTCCGTCGCTCTGGGGTATACTCAAAGCATCGATCCCAGCACGAAATACCCACCATGTCCGAATCCATGACGCCCGAACGAAGGGTTCTGCTCACCAAGCACATCATGTCGCTGCTCGACAGCTGGGGCACCTCCGGCGAACAAAAGGTCGTCCTGCTCGGCCTGGATGGCGAAGTCAAGGCGCGCAAGCTCGACCGCTTTCGCCAGAACGAGCCCTTCCCCGACACCGATACCGTCAACGAACACCTCGAGCATATCGTTGGCATCGCCGATGCCCTGCGCACCACCTACCCGCGTAATGTGGAGATGTGCAACCTGTGGCTGCGCAAACCGCACAAGCGTTTCGACGGCCGTACACCGATACAGGTGATGGTGGAGGAAGGGCTGTCCGGGCTGATTCGGGTGCGTTCCCAACTCGATTGCGCCTTTGCCTGGGACAACTCCGGCTCCGTATAAGCGCTGTTGATGGGGTGCCCTGACCCATCGAATCTTTCGATGATCTACCCATTTATGGGTATTCTCGCCTTGATAAACTCTCCCCATGGGGTTATACCTGTTGTGGTAAAACACAGAGAAACCCATGGAACACCACCTCAATCTGGCGCGCGCCGCCAAGCTCGCCGGCATCAGTCGCCGGCAGATACAACAGGACATCAAACAGGGCAAGCTGGATGTCTTCGAAGGCGATGTCACGGTCGAATCCCTGCTCAAACTCTACCCTCAGACAGAACTCGACAACGAACGGGAACTGCAGCGGGTGGCGCGGATTCAGCAGGAGGCGATACACAAGGCCTTTACCGGTATCGTGCCTTCGGAACAGTCGCTGATGGACCAGGTCAACCGGCTGCAGATTCGCCTGCAGCAGGCCCAGTTCAAGATTGGCGAATACGAACGCCTGCTGATGGAAAGCAAATCGCGGCTGGAGGAAATGCAGAAGCACTGCGATCGGCAGCAGAAGCAGACCCTGGCGGCCTTCATCGGCTGGATGATGCACCAGTACCGGCAGTGCCGGGGCTGACGGCAGACCAGCGACCCCGTCCCGCGGCAAACAGGCATGCCCACGCATAGGGTGCGCATCCTGCCCAGCGGGCATGAATTCGACTGCTCGGAGCACCAGAGCTTCCTGCATGCGGCGCTCGAACACGGCATCAACCTGCACTACGGCTGCGAAACCGGTGGCTGTGGAGACTGCCTGGCCCGTCTGGTCGAAGGCGAGATCGGCGCCATACGCTTCTCCGATTACCTGCTCAGTCCGCAACAAAAGGCCAATCGACAGTTTCTTGCCTGCATCAATTCGCCAAGAAGCGACTGCGTGATCCAGGCCGACGAGGTCGGGAGCCCGCGCGAGATACCGCAACAGCAGATCGAGGCGCGCGTCTACCGCATGGAACGCCTGTCCGATGATGTCATGCAGCTGCTGCTCAAGACCCCGCGCAGCCAGCCGCTGCAGTTTCTTGCCGGGCAGCATGTGACGGTAGAGCTGGGTGATGGCCTGTCACGCAACAAATCCATCGCCAGTTGCCCCTGCGACGGCCTGAAACCCGAAATTCATGTCAAGTACCGGCCGGGGGACGCCTTCAGCGAACATGTCTTCCATCGACTGAAGAAGAACGACCGGGTCGGCCTGACCGGTCCCTGGGGGGATTTCGTGCTCGATGACGACGGCACGCGTCCGCTGGTGTTCATTGCCTATGACACGGGCTTTGCGAGCATCAAGAGCCTGATCGAGCATGCCATCGCGCTGGAAAAGCCGCAGATCATCCACCTCTACTGGGTGGTGACACCGAATCACACGCCCTACCGCGAGAATTACTGCCGGTCGATCGAAGACGCAATGGACAATATCCGCTATTTCCCGATCGCCATCCGCGAACCCTCGGATCAGTGCATCGATGCGGTGATCGGCAAGATCCTCGTTCAGGAGCCTGCCATCAAGTTTTCCGATGTGTACCTGACCCTGCCGGAAACCTACCGACAAATCGCCGAACAACGCTTTCGTGATGCCGGAATCGACGACCGTCACTGGCGCATCGATACCCTGATCAGGATCTAGTCCGGGAACGGGCGGGCTGCCAGAGTTCTTCCCGCAGACCCAGTTCTTGCGCCAGGTGGCGTCCGAGTATGAACAGCAGGTCCGACAGCCGGTTCAGGTAAGCGAGGGTATGTCCGTTGACGGTCTCGGTATCGGCCAGCCGCACCAGCGCCCGTTCGGCACGGCGGCTGACGCTGCGGGCCAGGTGCAGGCGGGCCAGCGCCTCGCTGCCGCCGGGCAGGATGAATTCACGCAGCGGCGGCAATCTGGCGTTGAGGGCTTCGGCCTGGCGGGTCAGGGCGTCGGGATAGTCCCCGCCGATCAGGCGTTTTTCGGGCTGACAGAGTTCGGCACCCAAGTCGAACAGGTCGTGCTGGATCTGCAACAGCACTTCGCCGGCCTCCGTGTCATCGATGGCCGCGCGGGCCAGGCCGATGATCGAGTTCAGTTCGTCGAGTTCGCCCAGGGCTTCGATGCGTGGCGAGGACTTTCGGCAGCGCGAGCCATCGGCCAGGCCGGTTTCTCCGGCGTCGCCGGTGCCGGTGATGATGCGCGAGAGGCGATTGCCCATGTCGGAAACGGCCATTCTGTAGCGGGAAGCCGATGGTAGGCCATGCCTCCGCACGGGGCAATCGTGTAGAATGCCGGTTTCACATTTTTCCGGACGACCGCGCAGTGACCGACTCCAGTTCCCGATTCCTGGATGCCCTGAAGCAACGCATCCTGTTCCTCGATGGCGCCATGGGCACCATGATCCAGTCCTACGAGCTTGAGGAAGCCGATTACCGGGGTGAGCGCTTCGCTGACTGGCCCACGCCACTCAAGGGCAACAACGATCTGCTGTCGCTGACCCAGCCGGGCATCATACGCGACATCCATCGGGCCTATCTGGATGCCGGGGCGGATATCGTCGAAACCAATACCTTCAACGCCAACCGCATCTCCATGGCCGACTACGGCATGGAGGAGCTGGCCTACGAAATCAACCGGGCGTCGGCCGCGCTGGCGCGGGCGGTCTGCGACGAAACAACCGCCTCGACTCCCGATCGGCCGAGGTTTGTGGCCGGCGTCCTCGGACCGACCAGCCGTACCGCTTCGCTGTCGCCCGATGTCAACGATCCGGGGTTTCGCAACATCAGCTTTGCCGAACTGGTGGAGATCTACACCGAGGCGACGCGTGGACTGATCGAGGGCGGCGCCGATCTGATCCTGATCGAAACCATCTTCGACACCCTCAATGCCAAGGCCGCCGCCTTTGCGGTGGAGCAGGTGTTCGACGAACTGGGTCGCAAGCTGCCGATCATGATCTCCGGGACCATAACCGATGCCTCCGGGCGCACCCTCTCGGGTCAGACGACCGAGGCCTTCTACAACAGCCTGCGCCATGTACAACCGGTATCCATCGGGCTTAACTGCGCGCTGGGCCCCCGGGAACTGCGTCAGTATGTCGAGATTCTTTCAAACATCTCCGAAACCCATGTATCGGCTCACCCCAATGCCGGTTTGCCCAACGAGTTTGGCGAATACGACGAAACACCTGACGATGTGGCTGCCGAGATCGAGGAATGGGCACAGAGTGGATTTCTCAATATCGTCGGTGGGTGTTGTGGCACCACGCCGGAGCATATACGGGCCATAGTCGACAGGGTATCCAAATACCCTCCCAGGCCACTCCCGGACCTGCCCGTTGCCTGCCAGTTGTCGGGGCTGGAACCACTGAACATCTACGAGGACAGCCTGTTCGTCAATGTGGGCGAACGCACCAATGTGACCGGATCGGCCCGCTTCAAGCGCTTGATCATGGAAGGCGATTATGAAACCGCGCTCGATGTGGCCCGGGAGCAGGTGGAGAATGGCGCACAGATCATCGATATCAACATGGACGAGGGACTGCTCGAATCGAAGGAGGCGATGGTGCGTTTCCTCAATCTGATCGCCTCCGAGCCGGACATCGCACGGGTACCAATCATGATTGACTCCTCCAAGTGGGAAGTCATTGAGGCCGGCCTGCAGTGCATCCAGGGAAAAGGCGTCGTCAACTCCATCAGCATGAAGGAAGGCGTGGACCGGTTTGTCGAACAGGCCCGGTTGATCCGTCGCTACGGGGCTGCTGCCGTGGTCATGGCCTTCGACGAGGAAGGGCAGGCCGACACTGCCGAACGCAAGATCGAGATTTGCGCACGCGCCTACCGCATCCTGGTCGATGAGGTGGGGTTCCCGCCCGAAGACATCATCTTCGACCCCAATATCTTCGCCATTGCCACCGGCATTCCCGAGCACGACAACTACGCGGTCGACTTCTTCGAGGCGACGAAATACATCAAGCAGAATCTGCCGCACGCGCTGGTCAGTGGCGGCGTATCGAATGTCTCCTTTTCCTTCCGCGGAAACAACCCGGTACGCGAGGCCATCCACGCGGTGTTCCTGTACCACGCGATACGCGCCGGCATGGATATGGGTATCGTCAATGCGGGACAGTTGGCGATCTATTCCGACATACCGGAGGAGCTGCGCGAAAAGGTCGAGGATGTGGTACTCAACCGCCACCCGGGCGCCACCGAGGCCCTGCTGGAAATCGCCGAAAAATACCGTGGTGACGGCAAGACCCAGGACAACAAGGCCGACCTGGAATGGCGCAGCTGGGAAGTGGACAAACGCCTTGAACATGCGCTGGTCAAGGGGATCACCGAGTTCATCGAGGAGGACACCGAAGCCGCGCGGCAGAAATACCCCAGTTCGCTGGAAGTCATCGAAGGGCCGCTGATGGCGGGCATGAATGTGGTCGGCGACCTGTTCGGGGAAGGCAAGATGTTTCTGCCCCAGGTGGTCAAGTCCGCTCGGGTGATGAAACAGGCGGTGGCCTATCTGCTGCCTTACCTGGAAGCGGAAAAATCGGCCGATGACCTGAGCAGCAACGGCAAGATCCTGATGGCCACGGTCAAGGGCGATGTGCACGACATCGGCAAGAACATCGTAGGCGTGGTGTTGCAGTGCAACAGCTACGAAATCGTCGACCTGGGCGTCATGGTGCCGGCCGAGACCATCCTGCGCAAGGCGCGTGAGGAACAGGTGGACATCATCGGCCTCTCCGGCCTGATCACCCCGTCCCTGGACGAGATGGTCCATGTGGCGAAGGAAATGCAACGCCAGGGTTTCGATATCCCACTGATGATTGGTGGCGCGACCACATCGCGGGTGCATACCGCCGTCAAGATCGCGCCCCATTACGAACAACCGGTGGTGTATGTCAAGGACGCATCGCGGGCGGTTGGCGTGGCCTCGTCACTGCTCAGCGACAGCCTCAAGCCCGGTTTTGTCGCCGATCTGGATCGGGAATATGAACAGGTGCGGCAATTGCATGCCGGCAAGCAATCGAAAAAGAAATTCCTCACGCTTGAGCAGGCCCGGGCCAACCGAACGCCCATCGACTGGACCGGTTATACACCGCCCGCGCCTCGTAATCCGGGTGTACATCAGATCGACGAGATACCCTTGGAGGAACTGGTCGAAACCATCGACTGGACACCCTTTTTTCATGCCTGGGAATTGCACGGCAGCTATCCCCGGATTCTTGATGACGAAATCGTCGGTGAAGAAGCGCGCAAGCTGTTCGCCGATGCGCGTGAAATGCTTGCCGAGCTTGTCGATAACCGACAGCTCACCGCCCGGGCAGCCTATGGGTTCTTCCCGGCCAACAGCCGCACCGACGACATCGTGGTCTGGGCCGATGGGCAACGCGATCAGGAATGGATGACCCTGCACCACCTGCGCCAGCAGAACCAGAAACCGCCGGGCAAACCGAACCAGTGTCTCTCCGATTTCATCGCCCCCGAGGAAACCGGGCTGGAGGACTGGATCGGTGCATTCGCGGTCACCGCCGGTATCGGTCTCGACCCCATCGTTGCCTCGCATGAAGCGAATCACGACGATTACAGCGCCATCATGGCCAAGGCGCTGGCCGACCGATTGGCCGAATCGGCGGCGGAATGGCTGCACCGCAAGCTGCGACGGGAGGACTGGGGTTATGCCCCCGATGAGGCGCTGGAGAATCAGGATCTGATCCGCGAGCGTTACCGCGGCATTCGCCCGGCGCCCGGCTATCCGGCCTGTCCGGACCACACGGAAAAGGCCCTGCTGTGGCAGATGATCCGGCCCGATGAACGCATCGGCATCGGAATCACCGATTCCTTTGCCATGCTGCCGATGGCTTCGGTTTCGGGTTTTCTTTTCGCCCATCCCGAGGCACGCTATTTTGGCGTCGGCAAGATCAACCGCGACCAGGTCGAAGACTATGCCCGCCGCAAGGGGCAGTCCGTGGCCTGGGTCGAACGCTGGCTGGCGCCGGTGCTGAACTACGAGCCCTGAACCGATGAAACGCCTGCCGGTTTCAGGGAAGGCGGCGCTGACAGGAGGGGTGCTTCTGCTGGCGCTTGTGGCCACCGGATTGTCGTCCCTGCAGCAGGCGGAAATCATGCTCTATCGCCAGCTGCTCGAGCGGGTCCCGTTTGCGCACCCGATGCCCACGGGTATCCGGCTTTCCCTGCCCTTGTGGTGGCTGCTGATTGCGCTGACACAGACCTGGCTGTGTATCGAGTCCTGCCGCGTCAATCCGAAGGGCCCCAGCCTTGCCTTTCTGCTGCTGACCGGCTTTGCGCTGATGATGCTGGAAATCCTGCTGGCCCTGTTCAGCGGGCTGTGGCTGCCGCTGCTGTGGCCGAGCGCGGCGTTGCTGGTCAGCGGATTGTTGCTGATGGCCTGGAACCGTCGCCATGGCCTGAGGCAGCTGCTGAATCGCAAACCCTCCTGCCGCATCGAGGAGATTCGCGATCTGATGGCTCGAGGGGACCATGCTTCAGCGGTGTTCCTGCTCAAGAGCTGCCCGTTTTCCGACGACATGTTCGAGCTGGCCTACGAGCTTGGCCAAAAGATCGAGGCCGAAAAAAACTGGCTGCTGGCGCGTTACCTCTATCAGTGGCTGGTGCAGTTCGATCCCGGCATGCAGGATTTCGTCGATCACATGGAAGCCCAGCTGCATCCGCGCCGCTTGTCGGACATGGCGATGGACGAGTCGGATGCGAACGACCGGTCGACCCAGGGCGGAGAGCCTTTCGGTCATTACCTCCTGCTGGGACGCAAGGCCATAGGCGCCACGGCCGAGGTCCACGAGGCAGAGGATCTGCACACCCATCGTCGTGTCGCACTGAAGCTGCTGCACCAGAAACTCGATGACAGTACCGGCGAGCGGGACATCATGACCTTTCTCCACGAAGCAATGACCGTATCCAGCCTCGATCACCCCAATATCGTCAAAATCCATGATGCCGACATTATCGATGACCGCGCCTATATTGCGATGGACTATATCGACGGCTACCCGCTGTCGGCACGACTCGCGCGAAAGCGCTATCTGACTGCGGCGGAGAGTCTGAGGGTAATGCGTTCCGTGCTTGAGGCGCTGATCGCAGCTCATCGCAAGGGCATCGTGCATGGAGACATCAAGCCGGCCAATATCATGTTCGACCGTCAGCACAAGCGCTATATCGTGACCGACTTCGGCGCCGCATGGAATCGCAGCCGGCAGTTCGACCACCAGACAAAAATCATCGGCACGCCTTCGTACATGTCCCCGGAACAGTTGGCCGGCAAGCGGCTGGACGGTCGCAGTGACCTGTTTTCGCTGGCGGTCACCGTGTATCACCTGATGACGGGCGTGCAACCCTTTGTGGCCGATGACCTGAAGTCCGTCAAGAAGCGTGTCAGTCAAACGGAAGTGGATCTCGATCTGCTAAAGGTACCCGAGTCGATACGGCAGGTCATCGCCAAGGCTCTGCAGAAGAAGACCTATCAGCGCTTTGCCGATGCCGAGCAGATGCTGCAGGCGGTGAGCCACTGCGAGACGCTGCTGGCTGAGCGCGACAGGTGCTAGACGACTTGCAAAAGCGCGGTTAAGGCCGCATCATCGAATCCCGCAAGCCCATACTTCAAGGATGCCCGAATGAACGATTTCAATGCCCTCATCGACCTGCTGTTCAACTTCTGGGTTGGCCTCGCCATTCTGGTGCTGGTGCTGGTCAAATCCTCGATCAAGTTCGTGCCGCAGAACTACGCCTATGTGATCGAGCGCTTCGGGAAATACCACAAGACCATGACCGCGGGACTGAACTTTCTGGTGCCGTTCATCGACAAGGTGGCCTTCGTTCGGTCATTGAAAGAGCAGGCCGTGGATGTTCCCAGCCAGTCGGCCATCACCCGTGACAACATCCAGCTGGTGGTTGACGGCGTGCTCTATCTCAAGGTGATCGACCCCTACAAAGCCTCCTACGGCGTGGACGACTATGTCTATGCGGTGACCCAACTGGCGCAGACCACCATGCGCAGCGAGATCGGCAAGATTGAACTGGACAAAACCTTCGAGGAGCGCGAAGCCCTCAATATCAACATCGTCTCCCAGATCAACGATGCCGCGGAACCCTGGGGGGTGCAGGTACTGCGTTACGAGATCAAGGATATCGAACCGCCGCGCACCGTCCTTGACGCGATGGAGCGGCAGATGAAGGCCGAGCGCGAGAAGCGGGCGACCATTCTCGAATCAGAGGGCGAACGCCAGTCGGCAATCAATGTGGCGGAAGGCGAGAAGCGCGCCAAGGTGCTGGCCGCCGAAGCCGACAAGGCGGAACAGATCCTGCGTGCCGAGGGCGAGGCCCAGGCCATACTTGCGGTGGCCGATGCCAAGGCCAAGGCGCTGGAAGTCATCGGCAGCGTGGCGGTCGAGGAAAAGGGGCAAAAGGCCATTCAGCTGGATCTGGCCGAGCAGGCCATCGCTGCACGCGAGGCCATCGCCCGCGAATCCTCGGTGGTGCTGCTCAGTGACAGCCAGGCCAGCCCATCCAGCGTCGTCGCCGAGGCGATGACCATCATCAACACCCTGAATCGCCAGCAAAAGAACCCGCAATGATCGAATACATCGACAGCCACCTGCCCGGCTTCTGGATCGCCACCGGCTTTCTGCTGCTGGTGCTGGAAGCATTGATCTTCGGCTTTTCGACCATCGTGTTCCTGTTCGCCGGCATCGGCGCGTTGGTTACTGGGCTGTTGATGATGGCGGGGCTGCTGCCCGAAACCTGGGTCGCCGGCATCGCCGGCTTTGGTATCTGCACGGGTCTGGCCAGCGCGCTGCTGTGGAAACCATTTCGTGCGCTGCAGGACAGGAGCGACGCCTCGGCGCGTACGCACAGTGATTTTGAAGGGCTGGAGTTTCGCATCGAGCAGGCTCTGGAGCCCGGGCGTCCCGGCCGCTACCGCTACTCGGGTATCGAGTGGAAACTGGAAATCGACGACAGCTGCGGCGTGGCGTCGATTCCTGCCGGCAGCAAGGTGCGCGTGGTCGCGGTCGAGGTCGGACGCTTCAGGGTCTGTCCTGCGGCCTGAGGGCTATTGGTCGAGATCGGCCTGCAGGTACAGCTTGATGAAGAACTTGAGCACGAAGCCGAAAATGCCAAGCCCGAGGGCCAGGAAGATGATGGCCATGCCGAACTTGCCGGCCTTGGAGTCCTTGCCCAGCTTGTACATGATGAACACCATGTAGCCGATGGTGAAGGTCAGTCCGAGGGGCAGGGCGATATCGACGAATTCTTTTTCGGTCATGCGGGTAGAAGGAAGCCGGTCAAGCCGCGCAGAATAGAGCGTCTTCGGCCGTTTGCCAATCATCCATTTGTGATAGGGAGGTTCCATGCCGTACAAGACATTGAGTGTCAGTCTGCTGTGCAGCCTTCTGCTGCTTGCCGCCTGCGGGTCGTCCAGCCGTACCCGGGATCCGTCGCCAGGCCCGTCACCGGACCCGGTCGACATCCGTTTGACCCCGGTCTTCGAAGGTATCGCCTTTGATCGTCCCCTGTTGATGTTGCAGGCGCCCGGCGACGGCAACCGATGGTATGTGGTGGAGCAGGGCGGACGGGTGAAGACCTTCCGCAGCGGAGACGGCAGCGCCAGCCTGTTCGCCGACCTCAGCAGCCGCGTCGCCTACAGCGGCGGTGCGGATGAACGCGGTCTGCTGGGCATGGCATTTCACCCGGACTACCCGCAAAAGCGAACGGTCTATCTGTCCTGGGTGACGACCGACGGTGGCCAGCGCAGCGTGATTGCCGCATTCGATGTCAATAGCGCTGGCACCGCCATCGACCCGGCCAGTGAACGGATACTGCTCGAGGTGGAGCAGCCCGCCGCCAACCACAATGGCGGCCATATCGCCTTTGGCCCGGACGGCTACCTCTATATCGGCCTTGGCGACGGTGGCGGTTCAAACGATACCTTCCGCAATGCCCAGAATACCCGGACTCTGCTGGGTTCCATGCTGCGCATCGATGTCGATGCGACGGCAGGCAGCCTCGACTACGGGATACCGTCCGACAACCCCTTTGCAGGCGATCCGGCGGTGCGGGATGAGATCTTTGCCTATGGCCTGCGTAACCCCTGGCGCTGGAGCTTCGACCGTGCAACGGGTGTATTGCTTGCCGGTGATGTGGGGCAGGGCGCGCGCGAGGAGATCGACCGCATCGAGGCCGGAGAACAGTACGGCTGGCCCTGTTTCGAGGGAACCCGGGTCAACGATTCCGTCGATTATGGCGACTACTGCACGGGCGTGACCAACACGCCGCCCATCCATGAGTACCCGCGCAGCGAGGGCATTGCCGTGGTCGGAGGCCATGTCTACCGGGGGCAGGATCCCCGGCTGGCCAGCTTGAACGGGCGCTATTTCTTTGCCGACTATGGATCGGGACGGCTGTGGTCGCTCGACCCCTATGCCAGCGATTCGACCGCCACGCTCAGGCTGATGGCCGAAAGCGGCCGGGTGATCAGTTCACTGGCCGAAGACCTGTCCGGCCGGCTCTATCTGATCGACTGGGCAGGCGGCGAAATACTGCGCATCGATCCCCGGAATTGACGGAAAAAACCGCTTTGCGGCGTGGACAGCCCGCCCCGCCTTGCTCTAGAATACCCGCTCAGGAAAATGCCGCTTTCGCGGCGTGATCTCATGTTTTGCCGTCGTGATGGGAAGAGCCGCTGGCTCCTCCCATTTTCGTGTGCGCGCATTTTTTTGAAGCCCTACAGATTCCGGAGTATTCGTGACGACACCAGCCATACTCGCCCTTGAAGATGGCAGCCTGTTCCGAGGGCTGTCGATCGGGGCCACAGGTCTGAGTCAGGGCGAGGTGGTCTTCAACACCTCCATGACCGGCTACCAGGAAATTCTCACCGATCCGTCCTATGCCCGCCAGCTGGTCACCCTGACCTACCCCCACATCGGCAACACCGGTGTCAATTCCGAGGACGAGGAGGCCGATGCCATCCACGCCGCCGGGCTGATCATCCGTGATCTGCCGTTGCGGGCCAGCAGCTGGCGTTGCGAACGCACCCTCGACGCGTATCTGCGCGACCGCGGCGTGGTTGCCATTGCCGACATCGATACCCGCCGTCTGACCCGTCTGCTGCGCGAGAAGGGTGCCCAGGCCGGCTGCATCATGGCCGGGGACGACATCGACGAGGCACGTGCGCTGGAAGCGGCGCGCGCCTTTCCCGGCCTGGCCGGGATGGATCTGGCCCGGGAAGTCACCACCCGCAAAACCTATGCCTGGACCCACGGCGAATGGCGTCTTGGTGCAGGCTTTCACGAACAGCCCGAACCACGCTGGCATGTGGTGGCCTATGACTATGGCGTCAAGAAGAACATCCTGCGCATGCTCGCCGAGCGTGGTGCGCGGGTCACCGTGGTGCCGGCGCAAACACCGGCTGCCGAGGTGTTGGCGATGAACCCCGACGGGGTGTTTCTCTCCAATGGCCCGGGCGACCCGGAGCCCTGCGACTACACCATAGCCGCCATTGGCGAGTTGCTGGAGGCAGGTGTGCCGCTGTTCGGTATCTGCCTTGGGCACCAGTTGCTGTCGCTGGCCAGTGGCGCGCGTACGGTGAAGATGAAATTCGGTCACCATGGCGCCAATCACCCGGTGCAGGACCTGGCCAGCGGGGTGGTGATGATCACCAGCCAGAACCACGGCTTCGCGGTCGATGATGCGACCCTGCCCGACAGCCTGCGTGCCACCCACCGCTCACTGTTCGACGGCTCGCTGCAGGGCGTAGAACGCAACGACCGGCCGGCCTTCAGCTTTCAGGGGCACCCGGAGGCCAGCCCCGGCCCCCACGATGTATCACCGCTGTTCGATCGCTTCTTCGCAATGATCGAGGCCTACCGCGCCGGAGGAGACGCCTGATGCCGCGCAGAGACGACCTGAAATCCATACTCATCATTGGCGCCGGTCCCATCGTCATCGGCCAGGCCTGCGAGTTCGACTACTCCGGTGCCCAGGCCTGCAAGGCGCTGAAGGAAGAGGGCTATCGCGTCATCCTCATCAACTCCAATCCGGCCACCATCATGACCGACCCGGATACCGCCGATGCGGTGTACATCGAGCCGGTGCACTGGACAGCGGTGGCCAAGATCATCGAGAAGGAGCAGCCCGATGCGCTGCTGCCGACCATGGGCGGCCAGACCGCGCTCAACTGCGCGCTGGACCTGGTGCGCGAGGGGGTGCTGGAACAGCACGGCGTGGAAATGATCGGTGCCAGCCGCGAGGCCATCGACATGGCCGAGGACCGTGACCAGTTCCGCAAGGCAATGGCGGAGATCGGGCTGGCCACGCCCCAGTCCTTCATCGCGCACAGCCTCGAGGAAGCCTGGCAGGGTCAGGCGCAGATCGGTTTCCCGGTCATTATCCGGCCGTCCTTCACCATGGGCGGCAGCGGCGGGGGCATTGCCTACAACCGGGAGGAATTCGAGGACATCATCAAGCGTGGCCTCGACCTGTCGCCCACTACCGAGGTGTTGCTGGAAAAATCCGTGCTCGGCTGGAAGGAATACGAAATGGAGGTGGTGCGCGACCGCAACGACAACTGCATCATCATCTGTTCCATCGAGAACCTCGATCCGATGGGCGTGCATACCGGGGATTCCATCACCGTGGCGCCGGCGCAGACGCTGACCGACAAGGAATACCAGATCATGCGTGACGCCTCGCTGGCGGTGCTGCGCAAGATCGGTGTCGAGACCGGCGGTTCCAATGTTCAGTTCGCCATCAATCCCGAAAACGGCGAGATGATCATCATCGAGATGAACCCGCGGGTGTCGCGCAGCTCGGCGCTGGCCTCCAAGGCCACCGGATTCCCGATCGCCAAGGTCGCCGCCAAGCTGGCCGTGGGATATACGCTGGATGAGCTGAAGAACGACATCACCGGCGGCGCCACGCCGGCCTCCTTCGAGCCGTCCATCGACTATGTGGTGACCAAGATTCCCCGTTTCACCTTCGAGAAATTCCCCCAGGCCGACGACCGTCTGGGCACCCAGATGAAGTCGGTGGGCGAGGTGATGGCCATCGGTCGCAGCTTTCAGGAGTCCTTCCACAAGGCCCTGCGCGGTCTGGAAACCGGCGTCGACGGGCTGGACGAGGTCATCGACCACGAAGGCCTGACGGACGAACAGAAGGAAGAGATTTACCGCACCGAACTGCGCCTGCCGGGCGCGCGGCGCGTGTGGTATGTGGCCGATGCCTTCCGCAGCGGTTACAGCCTGCAACAGGTGCATGAGCTGTCCGCCATCGACCCATGGTTTCTGGCCCAGATCGAGGATCTGGTGCGCACCGAGTCGGCCCTGCGCGGCCGTTCGCTCGAGGCCATCGACGCGGGCGAATTTTTCCGGCTCAAGCGCAAGGGCTTCTCCGATCGCCGGCTGGCCCGGTTGCTCGACCGGCGCGAGGACGAGGTCGCCGACCGTCGCCGTGAACTGGGCGTGCGCCCGGTGTACAAGCGGGTCGATACCTGCGCCGCCGAATTCGCTTCCAGCACCGCCTACCTTTACTCCAGCTACGAGGAGGAATGCGAGGCCGAAGTCAGCGACCGCGAAAAAATCATCGTGCTCGGTGGCGGGCCCAACCGCATCGGCCAGGGCATCGAGTTCGATTACTGCTGCGTGCACGCGGCGCTGGCGATGCGCGAGGACGGCTACGAGACCATCATGGTCAACTGCAACCCGGAGACCGTATCCACCGATTATGACACCTCCGACCGCTTGTATTTCGAGCCGCTGACGCTGGAGGATGTGCTCGAGATCATCCACATCGAACAGCCGAGGGGCGTGATCGTACAGTTTGGCGGTCAGACTCCGCTGAACCTGGCGCGCAAGCTGGAAGCGGCCGGCGTGCCGATCATCGGCACCACGCCGGATTCCATCGATCTGGCCGAGGACCGTGAACGCTTCCAGCAGATGATCGAGGATCTGGGCCTGCGCCAGCCACCGAACCGCATTGCCTTCGATGTCGCATCCTCTGCTGAGCTGGCCGAAGAAGTCGGCTTTCCGCTGGTGGTGCGCCCCTCCTATGTGCTCGGTGGCCGGGCGATGGAAATCGTCTATGACCAGGAAGACCTGCAACGCTACATGACCGAGGCGGTCAAGGTCACCGAAGACTCGCCGGTGCTGCTCGACCGTTTCCTCGACGACGCGGTGGAAGTGGATGTGGACGCGGTCTGTGACGGCGAGCAGGTGTTCATCGGTGGCCTGATGGAACACATCGAACAGGCTGGCGTGCATTCCGGCGATTCCGCCTGCTCGCTGCCGCCCTATACCCTTTCCGAGTCCATCCAGCAGGAGCTGTGCCGCCAGGTCGAGGCGATGGCGCGCAAGCTCGGCGTGGTCGGCCTGATGAATACCCAGTTCGCGATCAAGGACCAGGAAGTGTATATCCTCGAGGTCAACCCGCGCGCCTCGCGCACCGTGCCCTTCGTCTCCAAGGCCACCGGTGTACCGCTGGCCAAGGTGGCGGCGCGCTGCATGGTCGGTCAGAAGCTGACGGAGCAGGGTTGCGTGGAGCAGGTGCGGCCCGATTTCGTCTCGGTCAAGGAGTCGGTGTTTCCCTTTGCCAAGTTCCAGGGTGTGGACCCGATACTCGGCCCGGAGATGAAATCCACTGGTGAGGTGATGGGTATTGGCCGCAGCTTCGCCGAAGCCTTTGCCAAGGGATTGCTCGCTTCCGGTACCCGATTGCCCGAGGGCGGCAAGGTGTTCATCAGCGTGCGTGATCCCGACAAGCGCCGCGTCGCCGAGCTGGCCCGGCAGCTGGTCGATCGCGGCTTCTCGGTGGTCGCCACCGGCGGTACCGCGCGGGTGATTCGCGAAGCCGGTATCGACTGCGAGCAGGTCAACAAGGTCAAGGAAGGGCGCCCCCATATTGTCGACATGATCAAGAACGACGAAATCGATCTGATCATCAACACCACCGAGGGCCGCGCCGCGATCGCCGATTCCTATGAGATTCGTCGCGAGGCGCTGATGCACGGCATTCCCTATACCACGACCCTGGCCGGCGGTTTCGCCACCGCGATGGCGCTGGACCACCGGGCTATCGAACAGGTCTACCGCCTGCAGGATCTGCACCGCCGGTGAAGTCCGGCACTGACAAGCGAGGAAAAGCGCAATGAGCCAGATACCCCTGACTGTCGCGGGCGCCGAGCGCCTGAAGGAAGAACTGAAGGAACTGAAGACGGTGAAGCGTCCGGCGGTGATCGACGCCATCGCCACCGCGCGCGAGCACGGCGATCTCAAGGAGAATGCCGAATACCATGCCGCCCGCGAACAGCAGGGCTTTATCGAAGGCCGCATCAAGGAACTGGAATCGGTGCTCTCCAATGCACAGGTCATCGATGTCAGCAAGCTGCCACAGACCGGCCGCGTGGTGTTCGGCTGTACCGTCGAGCTGTTCGACCTGGAGACCGAAGAAGAAGTCAGCTACCAGATCGTCGGCGATGTGGAAGCCGACATCAGTCACAACCGCATTGCCGTCAGCTCGCCGATCGCCCGCGCCCTGATCGGCAAGGAGGAGGGTGAGGAAATCAGTTTTGAAGCGCCTGGCGGCACCAAGGAATACGAGATCACGGCCGTCCGATACGAATAGCCGACCCGCGGCCGGCTTGCTCCTGCAGGTACGCCGGGTGTAGTATGTGCCTGTGCAGCACATGTTCATAGAGGAGACCGCGCCATGGCAGCCACGGAACGCATCCCGGTGTTGATGACGCCGGAAGAGAAATCCCGCATCGTGATCAAGGCCCGCCGGGCCGGCATGAAGACCAGCCAGTTCATGCGCGTCGCGGCCGAGCAGTACCAGCCCGGCGAGGACGAGAAGACGCTGGAGGCGATGATCGAACAGATGAACCGCTCCACCGAGCGCGCCGAACGCGCCATCGATGCGGCGCTGGACTTCGTCGAACAGTCGAACCGACGCATCGACGCGCTGTTGCGTTCATCGGGGTCGCGTTGATGGGCCTGACCGAAAAGATGTGGGACGGCATCACGCGCGTCATTCAGATGGATGGCAAGGTGGAGCGTCTGGCCGATACCGTCATCGAGCAGCAGCGGCGCATCGAGGAACTGACCGAACGGGTGATCCGGCTGGAAACCCGTCTCGACACCTATGTGGAGATCGCGCAGACGCGCAGGGCATTGCCGGACCGGGATTGACTCCCGCCATGCGGTGTTCAGCCCTTGAGCGGCTTCAGGAAACGGGTGCTTTCGGGGTTCTTGCGGAACAGCACCAGCACATGCCCGATGCGCTGGATCAGCTCCGCGCCGGTGGCTTCGGTCAATCGCCCGATCAGTGCATCCTTCTCCGCCTTGTCCACGGCTGGCACGCGCAGCTTGACCAGTTCGTGGTGGTCGAGCGCGATTTCGACTTCTTTCAGTACCGCCTCGCTGAGTCCATGTTGGCCGATCATGACCACGGGCTTGAGCTTGAGGCGGTGTGCTTCGGCGCGCAGGGCGCGAATCTGTTGCGGTGACAAGGGCATGGTTATCGCCAGTTTCGAACGGGCGCGGATTGTAGCACAACGGACTCCAGGAGCATCATGAGCCGATCAAAAAGCAGTCGCCGATGGCTGCAGGAACACCACAGCGACCCCTTCGTGCAGCAGGCGCGGCGCGAGGGGTACCGCTCGCGCGCGGTGTACAAGCTGATGGAGTTGCAGGAAAAGGACCGCCTGCTGCGTCCGGGCCAGTTCGTCATCGACCTGGGCGCTGCCCCCGGTGGCTGGAGCGAGTACGCCAGCCAGTTCGTCGGCGACGGCGGCCGGCTGATCGCGGTGGACATCCTGCCGATGGATCCGATCGGCGATGTGGACATCATCGAAGGGGATTTCACCGAGGATGCGGTGTTTGCGCAGATTCTCGAACGCATCGATCATCGCCCGGTAGACCTTGTATTGTCCGACATGGCCCCCAATATGAGCGGTATCGAGTCCGTCGATCAGCCGAAATCCATGTACCTGGTGGAACTGGCCTTTGATCTGGCCCGTGAAGTTCTGGGAACGGAAGGCGGATTCGTCGTCAAGATGTTCCAGGGCGAGGGTTTCGACCCGTTGGTGCGGGATTTCCGCCAGACCTTCCGTTCGGTGCGTTTCCGCAAGCCGAAGGCCTCGCGGCCGCGCTCGCGCGAGGTTTACGCGGTGTGTCGGGGGCTGAAAGCGAAATAACCCTGCATTCTTCTGGATAGAAACCGCGGTTTTTCGGTCCAAACTGTATTCAATACCGGCGCTGTGCCAGAATAGCGTCTAATATCCGCATATTCCGAAACCTACAGGTTGTCAATGTGAACGATGTAGCAAAGAATCTGATCCTCTGGGTCGTCATCGCCGTGGTCCTGCTGTCCGTATTCCAGAGCTTTCAGGGACGCGAGGCCAGCGGCCGCAACATGATTTATTCCGACTTTCTGCAACAGGTCGAATCCGGCCAGGTCAGCGAAGTGCTGATCGAGGGGCAGAACATCACCGGAAAACTCGCCAATGGCCAGACGTTCAAGACCTACAGCCCGGAGACCAACAACTCGGCGCTGATCGGTGACCTGGTCAAGTCCGGCGTAAAGATCGTCTCCCGTCCGCCGGAGCAGCCCTCGCTGCTGACGCACATGTTCATCAGCTGGTTCCCGTTCATCGTATTGATCGGCCTGTGGATCTTCTTCATGAGACAGATGCAGGGGGGAGGCGGCGGCCGCGGCGCGATGTCCTTCGGCAAGTCCAAGGCCCGTCTGCTGGGCGAGGATCAGGTCAATGTCACCTTCAACGATGTGGCCGGCGTGGACGAAGCCAAGGAAGACGTGGCCGAACTGGTCGAGTTCCTGCGTGATCCGGGCAAGTTTCAGAAGTTGGGCGGCAAGATCCCGCGCGGCGTGCTGATGGTGGGCTCGCCCGGTACCGGCAAGACCCTGCTGGCCAAGGCCATCGCCGGCGAGGCCAAGGTGCCGTTTTTCACCATCTCCGGTTCCGATTTCGTCGAGATGTTCGTCGGTGTCGGTGCCTCGCGGGTGCGTGACATGTTCGAGCAGGCCAAGAAGCATGCGCCCTGCATCATCTTCATCGACGAGATCGACGCCGTCGGCCGCCACCGTGGCGCCGGACTCGGCGGCGGGCACGACGAGCGCGAGCAGACCCTCAACCAGTTGCTGGTGGAGATGGACGGCTTTGAGGGCAATGAGGGCGTCATCGTCATCGCCGCCACCAACCGCCCCGATGTGCTGGATCCGGCGCTGCTGCGCCCCGGCCGCTTCGACCGCCAGGTGGTGGTGCCGTTGCCCGATGTGCGCGGCCGCGAACACATCCTCAAGGTCCACATGCGCAAGGTACCGCTGGCCGACGATGTCAATCCGTCGATCATCGCCCGCGGCACCCCGGGTTTCTCCGGTGCCGACCTGGCCAATCTGGTCAACGAGGCGGCACTGTTTGCCGCGCGTGGCAACAAGAAAACCGTCAGCATGGAGGATTTCGAGCGCGCCAAGGACAAGATCATGATGGGCGCCGAACGCAAGTCGATGATCATGAAGGAGGACGAAAAGAAGCTCACCGCCTACCACGAGGCGGGGCACGCCATCGTCGGTCGTCTGGTGCCGGATCACGATCCGGTGTACAAGGTTTCCATCATTCCGCGCGGCCGCGCCCTGGGCGTGACCATGTTCCTGCCCGAGGAGGACCGTTACAGCTACAGCCGCAAGCACCTGGAGAGCCAGATCTCCAGTCTGTTTGGCGGCCGCATCGCCGAGCAGCTGATCTTCGGCGAGGATGCGGTCACCACCGGTGCCTCCAACGACATCGAGCGCGCCACCGAGATCGCGCGCAACATGGTCACCCGCTGGGGTCTGTCCGAGCGTCTCGGACCGTTGGCCTATGCCGAGGAAGAGGGCGAAGTGTTCCTCGGCAAAAGCATGGCCAAGACCAAGATGGTCTCCGACGAGACGGCGCACATGATCGATTCCGAGATCCGCGGCATCATCGACCGCAACTACGAGCGCGCCGAAACCCTGCTCAGGGAGAACATCGAAAAACTGCACCTGATGGCCGATGCGCTGATGAAATACGAAACCATCGATGTCGAGCAGATCGATGCCATCATGGAAGGCCGTGAGCCGGGCCCGCCCAAGGGCTGGAGCGACAGCGGCCCAGGCAGTTCATCCGACGGCGGTGGCGGCAAGAAGGAGCAGGAACAGGCCGCGACCAGCGAGGATGCGCCCAAGCCGGATCTGTCCGACCCCGCCAGTCAGCACTGACGGGCGCGTTCGACACGCAGCGAGGGGCCGGTGATCCGGCCTTTCGCGTTTCTGCAGCAGGGAGAACAGAACCGCAATGATCGACCTCGACAGCCCGCGCGTGATGGGCGTCATCAATACCACCCCCGATTCCTTTTCCGACGGTGGCCGTTATCTGGCGACCGGCGCCGCGCTGGTGCATGCCCGCAAACTCATAGATGAAGGGGCCGACCTGATCGACATCGGCGGCGAATCGACGCGCCCCGGTGCTCGCCCGGTGCCGGTCGAGGAGGAACTCGAACGCACCATCCCGGTGATCGAGGCCGTGCGTCGCCATTCGGATATCCCCGTCTCCATCGACACCAGCAAGCCGGAAGTGATGCGCGCGGCCGCTGCAGCCGGCGCCAGCCTGATCAACGATGTCTGGGCCTTGCGGCGCCCCGGCGCGCTGGAAGCCGCCGTGGAAAGCGGTTTGCCAGTGTGTCTGATGCACATGCAGGGCGAGCCCGGCAGCATGCAGGACAATCCGAGCTATGACGATGTGGTGGCCGAAGTCGAGACCTTTCTGTTGCAGCGTGCCCAGGCCGCCATGGATGCCGGCATCGCCCGCGATAAAATCATCCTCGACCCCGGTTTCGGCTTTGGCAAAACCCTGGATCAGAACCTGGAACTGTTCCGTGCCCTGCCGCGACTGCGCAGCCACGGCTTTCCGCTGCTGGTGGGCATTTCGCGCAAGAGCATGATCGGCGCGATTACCGGCCGCGATGTGGATCAGCGGCTGGCCGGCAGCCTTGCCTTCGCGGTGCTGGCGGCCCAGCGCGGGGCGGATGTGATCCGTGTGCACGATGTCGCAGAAACCCGTGACGCGCTGGCTATAGTGCGTGCTGTCGAGGAAACCGCACAACCGCTGCAGGAATAGAATCATGTCACGCCGCTATTTTGGAACCGATGGCATCCGCGGGCGCGTCGGCCAGGAACCGATGACCGCCGATTTCGTCATGAAACTGGGCTGGGCCGCCGGCAAGGTGCTGTCGGAGAAGGCCGCCGAACGCCAGGAAAAGGGGCTGGTGGTCATCGGCAAGGATACCCGCATTTCCGGCTACATCTTCGAGGCGGCGCTGGAAGCCGGGCTCGCCGCCGCCGGGCTGGATGTAATGCTGATGGGGCCGATGCCGACCCCGGCCGTCGCCTACATGACACAGGCCCAGCGCGCCACTGCCGGCATCGTCATCAGCGCCTCCCACAACCCCTACTACGACGACGGCGTCAAGTTTTTCAATGGCGATGGCTTCAAGCTGCCCGACGAGGTGGAACTGGAGATCGAGGCGATGATCGACGCGCCGATGAAGATGGTGGAGTCGCGCCATCTCGGCAAGGTGACACGCATGGAGGATGCGCGCGGCCGTTACATCGAATTCTGCAAGAACTCCATTCCCTTCCGCACCAGCCTGCGCGGCATGAAGATCGTGCTCGATTGCGCCAACGGCGCCACCTATCACATTGCCCCGGCGGTATTCCGCGAGCTGGGTGCCGAGGTGATCGAGTTGGGCGTACAGCCCGACGGGCTCAACATCAACAAGGATTGCGGCGCCCTGCATCCGCAAAACATGCGTGCCGCTGTGCTCGAACACCGGGCCGATGTCGGCATCGCCTTCGACGGTGATGGTGACCGCGTGATGATGATGGACGCCAATGGCGAGGTCATGGACGGCGACGAGATTCTCTTCGTCATCGCCAAGAGCCAGTTGGTGGGGCGCGGCGATGCCGGCGGCGTGGTCGGTACTCTCATGAGCAACCTTGGCCTGGAACACGCGCTGAAAACCCAGGGCATCCCTTTCGAACGCGCCAAGGTCGGTGACCGCTATGTCATGGAATTGCTCAAGGAAAAGGGCTGGCATATCGGTGGAGAATCCTCCGGCCATATCATCGCCCTCAATCAGACCACCACTGGCGACGGTATCATCGCCGCCCTGCAGGTGCTGGCATGGATGGTGGACAAGGGCCTGAGCCTGGCCGAGGCACGCATGGGCATGAGCAAATACCCCCAGTGCATGGTCAATGTGCCGGTGCCCAGTCGCATCGATCCGCAGGAATTCCCGGCCATCACCGAGGCGGTGGAAGCCGCCGAAGCGGAACTGGCCGAGCGTGGCCGGGTGTTGCTGCGCCCTTCCGGCACTGAACCGCTGATCCGGGTCATGGTCGAAGGCCAGGATGCGGCCCTGGTCGAAGGGCTGGCCAACCGCATCGCCGAAGTAGTGGCGAAAACCGCCGGGCAACGCTGAGTCCATTGAAATACGCCTTGAAGCGCTTGATTTGTCGGCGCTTCGCCGGTACTCTTTGCGCCCGTTTTGCAGCTCACACCCGAAACCGAGGACTCCATGCGACGCACGCTCATTGCCGGTAACTGGAAAATGAATGGCTCCCTTGCCAGCATCGAAACCCTGATCGGCGGTATCCGTGACGGTATCGGTTCGGTGAGCAACGCCGACATGGCGGTGTGTCCGCCCTTTGTCTACATCCCCCGTGTGCGCGAGCTGATCGGCGATGCGCCGATCGCTCTGGGCAGCCAGAACATCTGCGACCAGGCTTCCGGTGCCTTCACCGGAGAGATCTCCGGTGCCATGCTGAAAGAGTTCGGTTGCCGCTATGCGATCATCGGACATTCCGAGCGGCGCAGTCTGTACGGCGAAAGCGATGCCCTGATTGCCGCCCGTTTCGCGATGGCGCTGGAAACCGGCATCACCCCGATCCTCTGCGTCGGTGAAACCTTGGAACAACGCGAGGCCAATGTCACCGAGCAGGTGGTCGGCGAACAGCTCGACGCGGTGATCGGCCACTCCGGCATAGACGCTATCGGCCAGTGCGTCATCGCCTATGAACCGGTATGGGCCATCGGCACCGGCAAGACCGCCAGTCCCGAGCAGGCCCAGGCAGTGCATGCCTTCATCCGTGGCAAGCTGGCAGCTCTGGACACAGGGGTTGCCGATGCCGTGCAGATCCTCTACGGCGGCAGCATGAACCCGGGCAATGCCGCGGAACTGCTGGCCCAGCCCGACATCGACGGCGGACTGATCGGCGGTGCTTCGCTGAAGGCCGACGATTTCCTCGCGATCGGCACCTCGGCCTGAGCGCGAACGAGCCCAACTGACGAGAGATTCATGGAAAACCTCAACGCTATACTGCTGGTTTCGCAGGTTCTGCTTTCGGTGATGCTGATTGCGCTGATCCTGCTGCAGCACGGCAAGGGCGCAGACGCCGGTGCCGCCTTCGGCAGCGGAGCTTCAGGCACCGTCTTCGGCGCTCGCGGTTCCGGCAATTTTCTGACCAAGGCCACGGCCATCCTGGCGACGCTGTTTTTTGTCACCAGCCTGGGCCTGGCCTACCTGGCCAGCCACCGCGAGGGGCCAAGGAGCATTGTCGATTCGGTGGTCGAGGAGCAGCAACCCATGGAGCAGAAGGCGCCGGCGCTGCAGGCCCCTGCCGACCTGCCGCCAGCGGAGGAAACGGCGCAACAGCCCGCCGCCGATGCCGCACCGGGCGACCTGCCGCCTGCCGAGTAGAGAATCCCGAACAAGCCGATGTGGTGGAATTGGTAGACACGCTATCTTGAGGGGGTAGTGGCGAAAGCCGTGCCGGTTCGACTCCGGCCATCGGCACCATATTGAACGAACCGCCTTCGGGCGGTTTTTTCATGCCTGAACGATCAGGCGCAACCCTCGCAACGAGGTGGCTGTCAAGCCGAATCGGTTTATTCGGATATAACGAAACATTATCCCGGGTTTCTTGACTCACCCGGCGGTGGGCAATAGACTCGCGGCCTGTTATCGAACTCGTCAACCGCTGCAGTGGGGCTAAGTCACGATGCTGGGAAACTACCTGCCGATACTGATTTTCCTGGTGGTCACCACCGTGATGGGTTCGGCGTTCATCATTCTCG
>JALSKD010000178.1 GCA_026989015.1 Gammaproteobacteria bacterium | reverse complement strand
ATGCATGGTGCTCGACGAGGCCGACCGCATGTTCGACATGGGTTTCATCAAGGATGTGCGCTACCTGCTGCGCCGCCTGCCGGTGCCCGAAAAGCGCCTGTCGATGCTGTTCTCCG
Organism: Gammaproteobacteria bacterium; assembly: GCA_026989015.1. Classification (GTDB taxonomy): domain Bacteria; phylum Pseudomonadota; class Gammaproteobacteria; genus S144-22. The sequence goes on along the minus strand of JALSKD010000178.1, from coordinate 9,180 downwards.
CCACCATGGCGCAAAAGGTCATGGAGCTGGCCTACGAGCACATGAACAATGCCGAACTGATCAAGATCGAGTCCGACAGTCCGGCGGTGGAGCGCATCGAGCAGTCCCTCTACCACCCGGCCAACAACGAGAAGATCCCCCTGCTGCTGGGGCTGATCGAGACACTTAAGCCGCGCCGCTCGATCATCTTCGTCAACACCAAGCACGCGGCGATCCGCGTCTATGAATACCTGGAAGCCAACGGTCACCCGTCGGCGCTGATTTCCGGCGACATCCAGCAGAGCAAGCGCGAAAAGCTGCTCAAGAAATTCCATGACGGCGAATACGCCTACCTGGTGGCGACCGATGTGGCCTCGCGCGGCCTGCATATTCCCGATGTCAGCCATGTCTTCAACTACGACCTGCCGGACCTGGGCGAGGATTATGTCCACCGCATCGGCCGCACCGCGCGCGCCGGCAACGACGGCGCCGCGATCAGCTTTGCCTGCGAGGACTACGCCTTCAATCTGATGGACATCGAACAGTACATCGGCACTTCGATTCCCACCCGGCCGATCACGCCCGATCTGCTGATCGAGCCGAAACCGCGCAAGCGCTTGATCCAGCGCAAGCCGCCCCATGGCGGACGGCGCCGTAACGGCAGCCATCATCAGGGTGACAAAGGGCGGCCGCACAAGGGCCGGGGTCAGGGTCGGGGCCGTTCCCGCCCGCCGCGCAAGGACAAGGCCGACGCCACTTCCGGAGGCTGAACATGGCGCTGAAACACCCCCGCGTACTGCTCCTCGGCGGCAGCGGCTTCGTGGGCCGTCATCTCGCTGCCGAACTGGCCAACCGCGGGCACCGCGTCACCCTGCCCTGCCGCCACCCGGACCGCATCAAGGCGCTGAGCGTGCTGCCCGGACTGAACATCATCGCCGAAACGGACATCACCCAACCGCAGGCGCTGGATCGCTTGACACGGGACCAGGACGCGGTCATCAATCTGGTCGGCATTCTCAACGAACGGCGCAAGGGCGATTTTCGCCGCTTGCATGTCGACTTTCCTCAGGCCGTGGTCGAGGCTTGCCAGAAAAACGGCGTGCCGCGCCTGCTGCACATGAGCGCGCTGGGCGCGGACCAGGCCAGCGGCAGCAGCCTCTACCTGCGCAGCAAGGGCGAGGGTGAAAACCGCGTCCACACCTTCGGCCAAAAGAAGCTGGGGGTGACCAGCTTCCGCCCGTCGGTGATCTTCGGTGCCGACGACAGCTTCATCAACCGCTTCGCGGCCCTGCTGCGGCTCTGCCCCTGGCCCATGCCCTACCTGCCGCTGAGCTGCCCGCAGGCGCGCTTCGCGCCGGTGTACATCGGCGATGTGGTGCGCGCGATGGCCGACAGCCTGGAAGACCCGGCAAGCATCGGCCAACGCATCGAGCTCTGCGGGCCGGAAACCTGGACCCTGCAGCAGATCGTCGAATCCATCCGCGATGCGCTGGGCAAGCGTTGCCTCATCCTGCCTCTGCCCGACGGCGTATCACGGGTGATGGCCAGCCTGCTGCAGCATGCGCCGGGCAAGCCCTTCACTCCCGACAATTACCTGTCCCTGCAGACGCCCAGCGTCTGCGCGACCGTCTGCCCGCAGTGCCGTCACCGCCTGTCGCATTTTCTCAAGGGGCTATCCGGCGGCCACAACCGCCGCCCGCGGCTCGATGACTACCGACGCCACTGATTCTTCCGGCATCAGGGCCTACCGCGTCGGCGGCGCGGTGCGCGACCGCCTGCTCGGCCTGCCGGTCAAGGATGTGGACTGGGTGGTCACCGGCGCCACGCCGGAGTACATGGCGGCACAGGGCTACAAGCCGGTGGGCAAGGATTTCCCGGTGTTCCTGCACCCCCAGACCGGCGAGGAATACGCGCTGGCGCGCACCGAGCGCAAGGTCGCGCGTGGCTACGGCGGCTTCAGCTTCAACACCGACCCGTCGATCACCATCGAGCAGGACCTGTCGCGCCGCGACCTCACCATCAACGCCATGGCCGAAGACGAACAGGGGCGGCTGATCGATCCCTACGGCGGCCAGCGCGATCTGCAGCAACGGGTTTTGCGCCATGTCTCGGAAGCCTTCGTCGAAGACCCCTTGCGGGTGTTGCGCATCGCCCGCTTCGCCGCCCGCTTTGCCCACCTCGGCTTTCACATCGCTCCCGAAACCTGCGCCCTGATCCGCCGCATCGGAGAATCCGGCGAGCTGGAGGCGCTGGTGCCCGAGCGGGTCTGGGTCGAACTCTCGCGCGCGCTGGCCGAGCCGGATCCGCAGGTCTTCTTCGAATCCCTGCGCGATTGCGGGGTACTGCAGCACCTGTTCCCGGAAATCGACGCCCTGTTCGGCGTTCCCCAGACCGAGACCTATCATCCGGAGATCGACACCGGCGTGCATGTGATGATGGTGCTCAAGCAATCGGCCCTGCTGGATCTGGATGTGGACACCCGCTACGCGGCCCTGACCCACGACCTCGGCAAGGCCACCACGCCGAAGCACATCCTGCCCGGACACCGCGGTCACGAGGAGCGAGGCGTAAAGATCCTCAAGCGTCTCAACGCGCGGTTGAAGGTGCCCAGGGCGCCGGCGGAACTGGCCCTGCTCACCTGCCGCTACCACACCCATGTGCACCGCATCTACGAGATGAAGCCGCAGACCATCCTGCGTTTTTTGCGCGATACCGACAGCTTCCGCCGCCCCGACCGCTTCTACCGCTTCACCCGCGCCTGCCTGGCCGATGCCCGTGGCCGGCTCGGTTTCGAAAACGATCCCTATCCCCAGGCCGACTACGCCTGGCGGCTGGCACAGGCGATGAACGCGCTGGACCTTTCGCCGGTGCTGAACTCCGGTCTCGAGGGCAAACCACTGGGCGAGGCGATCCATGAGTTCCGTCTGGCCCACCTGAAGACACTGATTGAAGCCCCGCCTGCCGGCTGATGGACGCCTTGATCCCGGAACTGAGCGGCGGGATGCTGGCGCTGCTGTTCGCCGCCGCACTGCTGGCCGGGTTTCTCGACACCCTCGCCGGAGGCGGCGGCCTGATCACCCTGCCCGCGCTGATGCTCGCCGGCTTGCCGCCTCTGACCGCGCTGGGTGTCAACAAATTGCAAGGCAGCATGGGCATGGCCACCGCGTCGTGGATGATGCGGCGCAAGGGCAAGCTGAGGGGGCAAGCCGTGAGCCGGCTGATGGCGCTGGCCTTCGCCGGTTCCGTTGCCCGCAGCCTCACCATTCAGTTCGCCGACCCGACCCATCTGCGCTGGGTAACTCCCACCCTGCTCGCCGCCATCACTGCCTGGTTTCTGCTGGCCCCGGCAATGCAGCTTGAAGCCCGCCCGCCGCGGCTCGGATCAGGGCACTACGGCTACGGCGTGATCCCGCTGATCGGCGCCTATGACGGTGCCTTCGGACCCGGCACCGGTTCCTTTTTCACCCTGGCCGGCGTCGCCCTGCGCGGCCACGGGCTGATCGACGGCACCGCTGTGGCCAAGCCCCTCAACTTCGCCACCAACCTTGCCGCGCTGCTGGTGTTCATCGCCGCCGGGCACATCCTTTGGGGACTCGGCCTGCTGATGATGTCGGGGCAGGCCATCGGCGCCTGGCTCGGCGCTCACAGCCTGCTGCGCATCAACCCGCGCTGGCTGCGCGTCCTCGTCGTCGTCATGAGCCTGGCCATGCTCGGCCGTTACCTCATCGGCTAAACAAAAGCGCCCTCCGCGAGGGAGGGCGCCGGGTTGCTCACACCGAAGGGCGCTCAGGGCGCGATCCAGCGGTTGGCCCAGATGTTGGTACGGCTGCCGTCGGACTGACGCCACACCGCCATCGCGTTGCCGTTGGCGTCGAGGGCGATTTGGGGGTAACGGGCATCACCCGCATCATCGGTTTCGATCCGCTCGGCGTAGCCCCAGCCATTGCCCGCCGTATAGCGGTTGGCCCAGATATTGTAGCGGGTGCCGCCGGACTGGGACTGGCGCCACACCGCCAGCGCGTTGCCGTTGGCGTCGAGGGCGATTTGGGGGCTGACGGCATCACCCCCACCGGTTTCGATCAGCTCGGCCGTGCCCCAGCCGCTGCCCGCCGTATAGCGGTTGGCCCAGATGTTGTAACGGATGCCGTCGGACTGAAGCCACACCGCCAGCGCGTTGCCGTTGGTGTCGAGGGCGATTTGGGGGTCATAGGCATCACCTGTGCCGCTTTCGATCGTACCGGCCGCGCCCCAGCCGCTGCCCGGTGTATAGCGGTTGGCCCAGATGTTGTAACGGCTGCCGTCGGACTGACGCCACACCGCCATCGCGTTGCCGCTGGCGTCGATGGCGATTTGGGGGGTATAGGCATTACTCGCATCATCGGTTTCGATGAGCTCGGGCGTGCCCCAGCCGCTGCCCGGTGTATAGCGGTTGGCCCAGATGTTGTTACGGGTGCCGTCGAACTGCAGCCACACCGCCAACGCGTTGCCGTTGGCGGCGAGGGCGATTTGGGGGTAACGGGCATCACCCGCATCATCGGTTTCGATCAGCTCGGCCGTGCCCCAGCCGCTGCCCGGTGTATAGCGGTTGGCCCAGATGTTGTTACGGCTGCCGTCGAACTGCTTCCACACCGCCAACGCGTTGCCGCTGGCGTCGATGGCGATTTGGGGGAAATAGGCACCACCCGCATTATCGTTTTCGATCAGCTCGGGCGTGCCCCAGCCGCTTCCCGCTGTATAGCGGTTGGCCCAGATGCTGAAACGGATGCCATCGGACTGATCCCACACCGCCAGCGCGTTGCCGTTGGCGTCGAGGGCGATTTGGGGGTCAGAGGCATCACCCGCATTATCGGTTTCGATCAGCTCGGCCGTGCCCCAGCCGCTTCCCGCTGTATAGCGGTTGGCCCAGATGTTGTAACGGCTGCCGTCGTACCGGCGCCACACCGCCAGCGCGTTGCCGTTGGCGTCGAGGGCGATTTGGGGGGCATGGACATCACCCGCATTATCGGTTTCGATCCGCTCGGCCACTTGCCAGCCGATCTGGCCGTCGATGAGGTTGCAGACATAGCGGGTGTCGCTGATTTCCGCGGGGTCGAGCACGCCGTTGTTGTTGGCGTCCTGACCGCTGTCAATGCGTATGCCCTTGTAGGGGCAGTTGGCGCCGGCCGGCTCCAGGGTCATGCTGACCAGGGCGTTGAGGCCATCCGCGCCGTCATTTCCATCCACACCGTCAGTGCCGTCCGCGCCATTGCTTCCATCGGCGCCATCGAGGCCGTTGCACAGCTTATTGCTGTTATCCACCTCGCTGTCGTCGAGCACGCCGTTCTTGTTCTCGTCGATGCCCGTCTCGACCAGAATGCCGCCATTGGGGCAGTCCGCATCGCCGGCAGGCAGTGGCGTGCTGCGCGCCGCGGTGGATGGTGCGTCACCATTGTCGGCAACGACAGTGTTGCTACCGCCGCCCCCGCCACAGGCGACCAGCACAGCCGGCACCAGTGCAAGCAGCGCGCGGCGAAATCCGTCTTTCATCCATTGATAATGAGGTGTATTCATGGCTAGCTTCTCCTTTTATTCTCTCTTTTGCCTGTCGATAGGCCGAATGAATCGTGTTGCGCCATTCAGATTCGCTCTTTAAAAAAATCAAAACAAGAGAAATAGTTCACATTCGATCATTCTTGTGGAGTGTTCAGTCTTTTAACCGATTTTTCTGTCATTCAATAGAGCGCTACGGAGCATAAAGCTTGCCCCTTGCCCGCATCCCTGCGGGCAACGCCGGGCGGGTTCACTCCTCAACTCCCTAACCTGTTGAAATCAAAAGAGCCAGGCCCGTTGGCTCCACCTCCCTATGTATTATTTTTCGAACAGAATGAAGTTGCCCGTGTTGTACAGCCCCGGGTTGACAAAGGGTGATCCGGTGCTCGGATCGGTATCTGATGTGTCGCGAAAGTTGTAAACCATGCCCATGGCAATGAGTGTGTCATTGAATTTCATGGCTGCGAGCAGCACACGGCCTTTGTCCGCCAGCCGGCCTATCTTGAACAAACCGGGAATGTCTTTGGGTGCCGGATAATCATCCGCAAGAACCGTGCTGCCGTAACCGGCAGGCACGGCGGTAAAATCCGCATAAGCCGGATCTGTCAGCCCGGACGGGGTTGTCAGGTTCATGATGTCCAGCGTCGTGCCACCGGCAAGGGATGCATTCATTTCGATTTTGCCGCTGACGATGCTTCCTGAAGTGGCATTAAAGGCCTGAGGCGGCGCGTTGTCAGGAAACGAATAACCGGCAAAGGATTTGTTCTCAAAATCGCTCAGGCTGGCTGCATTGTTGACATTGAACGCCAATGCGCCACCTTGCCCGGCAGGCAGGTCCAGCACATACAGACCACTGGCCGTCATCATGGCGCGAATCGTCTCGCCCGCGCCGTTCGTGCGCAGCCGCAGGCCATTGCTGCAACCGCCGTCGGTCAGTGTTTCGGATTCATCACCGCTGCGGTAAGCAACCGTTTGACTGGTATAAACAGCACTCGATGTGGCGGTGGTATCAAAGCCAAAATCGGCGTGCAATACATCCAGCATGTTGCTGTCCACACGAAACAATCCAAACAGCTCATCCAGCCCGACACCGGTACGGATGAAGGTGTAATCTCCGCCAACATCATCAGTGCACGCTGAATCACTTTTCACAAAACCCGCATGCAACTGATCACCACCGTTGTCATCCGTGGTGCGCACGAGCAAGGCAACACCGGGAACCTCCATGACCGCAATCGTCCCGCTGGGCAAGGGTGTCGGACAAACCGCCAGACCGTCCGTGCATGTCGCGCTGTCAATGGTGCAACTACGAATCGTATTGACATCGGCACTGCCACAGCGGGCGGCAATGTCATAGGTATAGTCAATGCCCCCCGTGTCGTTCACCACCTCCCAGGTAGCCGCCAGGTCATCATCCGATAGCGTCCATTCAGAGTAGTCGCCTTTGTTGCTGGTGGTCGAATAGGTATTACCCGGTATCGATGGTGATGATGAAGAACCGCAACCCGCCACACCCAGCAGTATCAAGAGAGCCAGCGCTGAAAAACCGGTTTTTGTTTCGCATGATGTGTTCACTAAAATCTGCTCCTCGGTTTTCGTGGGGGCAGGATGACTGAATCATTGGATTCCGTTTACATGCCTGCACCGCATATTCGGATGGCGTCAGTACATATATACCGCGCCGGCACCGATTGCATTGTTATTGTTTTGATCACCGCCGATGCCGGTGGCGTTGCTGGACTCATCATACGCCCCGACCGCCAGCGTGTCGCCGCCGGCGGTGAGCGCCACGCTGTGGCCAAATCGGTCTTGGCTGTCGCCAATGCTGGGTGCCTTGACATAGGCCTGCTGGCCCCAGTTTCCGGCACCGCGGGTGAACACATACACTGCCCCGGATTCGTTGGCCGAAGCATTACCCTGGTCACCGCCGATGCCCGTGGCGTTACTGTCTTCACCGTCGGCTCCGACCGCCAGCGTGTTGCCGCCAGCGGACAGCGCCACGGCAGTGCCGAAGTAATCATAATCACCGATACTGGACGCCTTGAAAAAGGCCTGTTGGCTCCAGATATTCGTGCCGCTGCGCGTGAATACATACACCGCACCGCTGTCTTGGGCAGCGTTGTTATCGATGCCACTGGAGATACCGGTGAGGTTGCTGTCCTCGAAAGGGGCCCCAACCGCCAGCGTGTCACCATCGGCGGACAGTGCCACACTGTAACCGAATTTGTCATTGGCACCGGTATTGAACGGCTTGACATAGGCCTGCTGTGCCCAAACCGTACCGCTGCGCACGAACACATATGCGGCACCGGCATCGACCGCTGAATTATCATTCGGGTTACCGCCAACCGTGGTGGCATTGCTGTTCTCACCAACGGCTCCAACCGCCAGGGTATTGCCGTCGGCGGACAATGCCACGGCCTGGCCAAAGTAGTCTAATGCCTCGGCGTTCGACGCCTTGATATAGGCCTGCTGATCCCAAATGGTACCTGCTCGTGTATACACATACACGGCGCCGGACCACTGGGCGGAATTGTTCTGCTGACCGGGAGGAGGAGGATTGATAACGGTGGCATTGCTGTCTTCGAGATGTGCGCCCACTGCCAGGGTATTGCCGTCGGCAGAGAGTGCTACTGCGTAGCCGAACCAGTCATCTGACTCGGTATTGGAGGCTTTGACATAAGCCTGCTGGCTCCAGCTGCCGGCATTGCGCGTGAACACATAGACCGCACCGGCATCTCGAGCCGAAGTATCGCTGTCATCGCCGTTGATACCGGTGGCGTTACTGTCTTCGTAAGGCGCCCCAACCGCCAATGTATTGCCATCGGCGGAGAGCGCAACGGCGTGACCGAATTGGTCATCGGAGCCGAAAGCGTCGGCAGCATTGGTATTGGATGCCTTGACATAGGCCTGCTGGGACCATGAACCGGCGGCGTCACGGGTGAACACATAGACCGCGCCGGCGTCGTTTGCTGTATTGTCGGCTTGAGCACCGTCGATGCCGGTGGCGTTACTGTCCTCCAGGTAGGCCCCGACCGCCAGGGTGTTGCCGTCACCCGACAGCGCCACACTGTAGCCGAAACGGTCATCCGCTCCGGTATTGGAGGCCTTGAAGTAGCCCACCGCTGCGGCCAGGTTGTCGCTGACGCTGATTTCGGCACTGTCGGTGCAGCCCGCAGTGTTGCAGCTTTGCAGCATGTAGCGCGCATTGACGCGGGCGTAGAGCGGCACTTCGTGGTCATACTGCTGCGTGCCCGCGGGAATGTCCGCTCCTACCTGGCTGAAGCCGGAGGCGCCGTCGGGGTTCTCCAGCAGGCGGTAGAAAGTCGCATTGGCCACATCCGTCCAGCTGAAGCGGAACAGCTTCACCTGGGTGAAACTCAGCGTGGGCGCGGCCGCGCTGGCTGGAGGCAACAGCGCAAAACTGGCGCTGACGGTACAATCGGCCGTGATTGCGCCGGTGGTGTATGTGCTGCCCGAGAGGCTGCCGCCACAACCGGTGACCGTGTCGATGGCATATCCGCTGTCGGGCGTTACGGTAAAGCTGGTGGTATCGCCGGAAGCCACAGTGGCGCTGGAAGGATCAATGCTGCCGCCGCTGCCGGCGGTGGCGGTGACGGTGTACAGCGCCTTGAAGCTGGCGCTGACCGTACAATCGGCCGTGATTGCGAC